>CP076546.1:629230-943846 GCA_018889975.1 Bacillus sp. NP157 | reverse complement strand
CACCGAGGGTGATCCAGTTGGCGCCGAGGTTGACCGTGCCATTGCCGACCAGCGTGCCGATCTGCTGCGTACCGTTGCCGGCGGACAGGTCCAGCGTCGCGTTGGTGGCCAGGTTGACGATGCCGCCGGCATACAGGCTCGCGCCGGCACCGAGCGCGAGGGTGCCCGCGTTGATGTTGGTGCCGCCGGTATAGGTGTTGACGCCGTTGAGCGTAAGGATGGCCAGGCCTTCCTTGGTCAGGCTGCCCGTGCCGGTGAGTGCCCCGTTGAACGTAAGGTTGTTGGTGCCCAGCACGGTGAGGCCGGCGTTGAGCGCGATGCTGTTCGCGAGCGTGACCGAACCGGTGCTGTCGAGCGTGGAAGCCCCACCGACCGTGAGCGTGCCGCTACCCAGCGCGGCATCGTTGCCGACGACCAGGCCACCGGCATTCAGCGTGGTGCCGCCGCTATAGGTGCTTGCGCCACCCAGGGTGTCGACGCCCGCGCCGACCTTGACCAGGCCGCCGCTACCGTTGAACGCGCCGTTGAAAACGTGGTTCGACCCATTGCCAAACGTGAGGCTGTTCGCGCCGAGGTTGACGTTGCTGCCGCCCACGCCACTGATCGAGCCGATGGTCTGGTTACCCGCGGCGGCGATGTCGAACGCCGCGCCGGCGTTGGCGAGGTTGACGTCGCCGGTTGCCGCAAGGCTGCCACCCGCGCCGAGCGCGAGCGTGCCGGCGTTGACGGTGGTGCCACCGGTGTAGGTGTTCGGGCCGCCCAGGGTGAGCGTCGCGGCGCCATCCTTGACCAGGCCGCCCGCGCCGGCGATCGGACCGTTCAACGTGAGCGCGTTGCTGCCGAGCACGTCGAGCGTATGTCCCCCCGTGAGGGCGACGGCATTGCCGAGGGTGACCGGCGCGTTGCTGTCCAGCGCGGCATTGCCGCCGACGGTCAGCGCGCCCGTGCCGAGCGCCGCATTGTTGCCGACGACGAGGGTGCCACCATTGAGCGCGACGCCGCCGCTGAAGGTGTTCGCGCCACCCAGCGTCTGGCTGGACGGACCGTTCTTGATCACGCTGCCGGTGCCCGCGATCAGGCCGTTGTAGACACCGTTTGCATTGCCGCCAATCGTCAGCGCATTGGCGCCGAGCGAGACGTTGCCGCCGGCGACGCCATTGAGCGATCCGATGGTCTGGTTTCCGCCCGCGCTGATATCGAAGCTGGCGCCCGGGGCGGCGACGTTCACCGCGCCAGTCGCGGCGAGGCTGCCACCGGCACCGATCGCCAGCGTGCCTGCGTTGATCGTCGTACCACCGGTGTAGGTGTTCGTGCCGGTCAGCGTTTCGGTGCCGGTGCCCTGCTTGATCACGCTGCCGCTGCCGGCGATGCCGCCACCGAAGGTGCCGTTGGTCGGTCCGCCCAGGGTGATCGCATTCGCGCCGATGTTGACCGCACCGGTGCCGGTCAGCGTGCCGATCTGCTGCGCACCGTTACCCGCGGAGAGATCCAGCGTGGTGCCCGCCCCGAGGTTGACCGTGCCGGTCGAGGCCAGGCTGGCGCCCGCGCCGAGCGCGAGCGTGCCGGCGTTGACGTTGGTGCCACCGGTGTAGGTGTTCACGCCATTGAGCGTAAGCACGGCGGCGCCGTTCTTGGTGAGGCCGCCCACGCCGCTGATCGCGCCATTCAGGGTCAGCGCGTTGCTGCCCAGCACGGTCAGGCCGGCGTTGAGCGCGATGGCGTTGGCCAGCGCGATCGGCCCGTTGCTGTCCAGCGTGCCCGCGTTGGCGACGGTGAGCGTGCCCGTGCCGAGTGCGCTGTTGTTGCCGACGATGAAGCCGCCGCCGGTGAGTGTCGTACCGCCGCTGTAGGTGTTTGCACCGTTGAACGTCTCGACGCCCGCGCCGGCTTTCACCAGGCCGCCGGTGCCGCTGACGATGCCGTCGAAGGTGCGGTTCGTGGCGTTGCCGAACGTTAGGTAATTGGCACCGAGCAGGACATTGGTACCGGCGACGCCGCTGAGCGAACCGATGGTCTGGTTGCTGCCGGCACCGGAGATGTCGAACGCCGCACCGGCCGTGGCGAGGTTCACGTCGCCGGTGTTGAACAGGCTGCCGCCGAGGCCGATGGCCACGGTGCCGCCGTTGATGATCGTGCCGCCGGTGTACGTGTTCGCGCCGGTGAGGGTCAGCGTGGCCGTGCCGTTCTTGACCAGGCCGCCCGTGCCGGCGACGACGCCACCGAGGGTCAGTCCGTTGCTGCCGAGCACGTTGAGGTTCGCGCCGGCGGCGAGGTTCACGTTGTTCGCCGCCGTGACCGCGGTATTGGTATCCAGCGTGGTACCCGCGGCGACATTCAGTACGCCCGTGCCGAGTGCACCGTTGTTGCCGAGGACCAGGCCGCCCGCGTTGAGGTTCACGCCGCCGGTGAAAGTGTTCGCGCCGCCGAGGGTCAGCACGGATCCGCCGTTCTTCACCAGCGCGCCGGTGCCCGAGATCGTGCCGCCGAGGCCGAGGTTCTGGCTGCCGGCAAGGGTCAGCGCCGAACCGGCGTTGAGCTGCACGGCGTTGGCGAGGTTCACCGCCGCCGTGCTGTCGAGAGTTGCCGCGGCGTTGACCGACAGGGCGCCGACGCCAAGCGCGTTGTCGTTGCCTGCGACCAGGGTCCCGGCGTTGAGCGCGACACCGCCGGTGAAGTTGTTGTTGCCGCTGAGCGTGAGCACGCCCGCGCCGTTCTTGACCAGCGCGCCGCTGCCGTTGATCACGCCGCCGAGGCCGAGGTTCTGTCCGCCGGTGAGGGTGAGCGTGTTGCCGAGGTTGATCGCGTTGGCGAGGTTCAGCGCGGCGCTGTTGGTGAGCGTCGCGGCGCCACCGACGTTCAGCGCACCGGCGCCGAGGGCACTGCCGTTGTTGATCGACAGGCTGCCGGCGTTGAGGTTGACGCCACCGGTGAAGGTGTTCGCGCCGGTGAGCGTGAGCTGGCTCGCGCCGTTCTTGGTCAGGCTGCCGGCACCGGAAATCACGCCGCCCAGCGTGGTCGCCTGGCTGCCCACGAGGGTGAGGTTGCCGGTGTTGGTGAGGTTGATGTTGTTGGCGAGTGCCAGCGCGGTGGCGCTGTCGAGCTGGCCCGCGCCGCTGACCGTGAACAGGCCCGTGCCCAGCGCGTTCGCGTTGCCGAGCAGCAAGCCGCCCGCGGCGAGGTTCATCCCGCCAGTGAAGGTGTTCACGCCGGTCAGCGCCTGCGTGCCCGTGCCGGTCTTGACCAGGCCACCCGTGCCGGAGATGACGCCAGCGAAGGCCTGGTTGCTGTTGTCGCCGCCGAAGGTCAGCGTGTTGGCGCCGAGCGTGACACCCGTGCCGGTGATGCCGGACAGCGCACCGATGGTCTGGTTGCCCGCGCCCGAGATGTCGAAGATGCTGCCGAGGCCATTGAGCGTGACGCCACCGTTGGCGGCCAGGCTGCCGCCCGCGCCGATCGCCACGGTGCCGGCATTGATGTTGAGGCCGCCGGTGAAGGTGTTCGCGCCGGTGAGCGTCAGCGTCGATGCGCCGCTCTTCACCAGGCTGCCGGTGCCACCGATGGCCCCACCGAAGGTCAGCGGTTGCCCGCCGAGGACGTTGAGCGAAGCGCCGGCACCGAGGCTGACGTTGTTGGCGAGCGTATGCGCCGCCGAACCGTCCACGGTCACCGCACCGTTCACCGCCAGCGTGCCCGTGCCCAGCGCCGCGTCGTTACCGATCAGCAGACCACCGGCGTTGGCGGTGACGCCGCCGCTGAAGGTGTTCGCGCCGTTGAGGGTCAGCAGCGAAGCACCGTTCTTGACCAGCGCGCCGGCGCCGACGATGGGACCGTTGAAGACCAGCGGCTGGCCGCCCAGCAGGTTGAGCGACGCACCGGTGCCAAGGTTGACCGCGTTGCCCAGGGTGAGCGCGGCAGTGCCGTCCAGCGTGACGCCGACGCCACCCACCGACAGTGCGCCCGTGCCCAGCGCGTTGTTGTTGCCCAGCAACAGGCCACCGCCGTTGAGTGCCACGCCGCCGGTAAACACGCTGCTACCCGCGAGCGTCTGCACGCCGGCGCCCTGCTTGACCAGGCCACCCGTGCCCGAGACGACGCCGCCGTACACGGTGTTGCCCAGGCCGTTGAGGGTAAGCGTCTGCGCGCCCAGGTTGATGTTGCCGGTGCCTGCAAGCGAGCCGGTCGCCTGGTTCGCGGCGGCCGAGAGATCCATGCTTGTGCCTGCGCCGAGCACGAGCGCACCCGTCGGCGAGAGCGAGCCACCGGCACCCACCGCCAGCGCGCCACCAGTGACGCTGAAGGCGCCGGTGAGCGTATTGGCGCCGTTGAGGGTGAGCGTCCCCGCCCCGCTCTTGACGACGTTACCCGCGCCCGACAGCGACCCGTTGAGGCCGAGCGCCTGGCCGCCGAGCAGGTTGAACGTGCTACCGCCGTTCACGACGATGTTGTTGGCGAGGTTGAACGCACCCGTGGTGTTCAGTGTCGCGTTGCCGCCGACCGTCAACGCACCGGTGCCCAGCGCACCCGCGTTACCGAGCAGCAGGCCGCCCGCGTTGAGGTTCACGCCACCGCTGAACAGGTTCGCCCCGCCCAGCGTGGTGACCGCGGTATTGGTGACGGTCAGGCCACCCGCCCCCGAGATCACGCCATTGAGCGCGAAAGCGTTGGTGCCGGTGAGGTTGAGCCGGCCGGTATTGAGCGAGACGTTGTTGGCCAGTGCGAGGCCGGCGGTCGATGCCGCGATGGCGCCGCCGTTGGCGCTGAGCGTGCCCGGGCCGAACACGGCGTTGTTGTTGAAGTTGACCAGGCCGTCGTTGATCGTCGTGTCGGCGAGCGCCACCGGACCGAGCAGGTTCCACGTACCGCTGTTCACCCGCAGGTGCTGGAAATGGATGTATTGCGCGCCATCGATGGTGGTGACGGCACCACCCGTACCCGATCCCGCCGTCTGCACGTCGTTTTGCAGGACGAGGAAATTGTTCAGGCCCGTGCCCGAGCCACCATCGACGATGCCCTTGCCGCTGAGGTTGACGCTCACACCGATGAGGTTGAGGACGTTGAGCGACAGGCCGTCCGCGGCGACGCTCGAACCGGAGACGGCGGTAAACGTATTGCCGGTCGCCGTATCGCCGAGGTTGACGCTACCGCTGATCAGGCCCGAGTTGACGAACGTGTTGCCCTGCCCTGCGGTCAGCGAAGGCGCAAAACCGATCCGGCCACGGATATAACCGGTGTTGACCATGTTGGTCCGCGCACCACCGTAGGAGACGACCGCCGGCGCGTCGGAGGTGTTGAGCAAGCCCAACCCCAGCACGTTCATGTCGATCGTGCCGTTGTTGGTGATGTTGGTCGTGCCACCGGTGCCGTTCTGGGCGAGGATCGCCTGGCCACCGATGCCAAGCAGCGAACCGAGGTTGACCAGGCCCTTGATCGAGCCGGCCGGCGTCACCCCGTTAACCGGCAGGTTATTGATGTTGATCGTGCTGGCGTTGCCGTTGCCGACCACCAGGCCACCGGACACCACGCTGAGCGCGCCACCGAGGTTCGGGTCGATCTGGCCCTGGTTGTTCACCGTGACGTTGTTGCCGCTCAGGGTGAGCACCGGGCCGCCAAGTAACGGCGCCGCCAGCTGGCCGGTGCCGTCGATGCTCACCACGACGTTATTGGTGGGTATCGAGTACGAGATGGCCGAGAAGCCGGAGCAGGTCACCGTCGTCGTGACCTGGGTGCAATTCGCGGACGCGACGCTCGGCAGGACCGCGGAACCCATGAGGGAAGCCAGCGCGAGGTAGATACCTTTGCGGCGTGGAAGAGAAGGTACGGTCGTCGCGCGCTTGTTCATTGGAATTACCCCTGCCATGTCCATGGTTGGCTGGCAGAGTGGCAAAGCGCCTGCGGTACGACTGCACGAATGCAGCAACTGACTAAGCGTATTAGGCAGGAATTTTTTGCCTGACCGTCACGGGGCACACACGTTGCTTAACCGAAGGACCCCTTGAACACATAACGTTGTCGCCCCCCGCGATACCTCTTCATGTCAAAAGGTGATGGGAGAGAGGCGATGCGGCGAGGCAGGAAAATCCTGGCATGGGTGATCGGCGTCCTGGTGGTGCTGGTCGTGGCCGTCATCTTGTTCATCGCCTTCTTCGACTGGAACCGGCTGAAGCCAACCATCAACGAGAAAGTGACCGAGGCGATCGGCCGTCCCTTCGCGATCCAGGGCGACATCACTGCCCATTGGGCACGCGAACCGGGCCAGGGCGGCCTGGTCAGCCTGATCCCGTGGCCGCACTTCACCGCCCGCGACGTGGTGGTGACGAACCCGAGCTGGGCGAAGAACGGGCGCTTCGCGCACCTGGACTCGATCGACTTCCGCCTTGCGCCCTTCCCGCTGATCGCCCACCGCATCGTCATCCCCGAGATCCGCCTCGGCCATCCGACCATCGCCCTGCAGCGCCAGAAGGACGGCACCAACACCTGGACCTTCAAGCTGCCGGAAAGCAGCGGCCCGTCGGAATGGCAGCTGGAACTCAACGCGATTGCCTTCGACAAGGGCCATATCGACTTCGACGACGCCCAGGTGCAGGTCAACATGGGCATCGACGTGACGCCGCTGGGCAAGGGCATCCCGTTCGACGAGATCATGGCGCAGCAGGAGAAGGACTCACGCGCACAGGCGAAGGAAACCACCGGCGCCAGCGCGAAGACCATGGCGAAAAGCGATGCCGACGAGAAGGACCGCCAGGACGACACCAAGCGCAAGCAGGTCTACATGTTCGCGTGGGAGGCCAAGGGCACGTACAAGAAGTCCACGGTGCAGGCCTCGGCCAAGACCGGTGGCGTGCTGGCCTTGCGCGATGGCAACCGTCCCTTCCCCGTCCAGGCCAATGCTCGCTTCGGCGACACGCATATCGCCTTCGTCGGCACGCTGACCGATCCGATCAACCTCGGTGCGCTCGACGTGCGCCTGTGGTTCTCGGGTACGAGCATGTCGCACCTGTATGACCTCACCGGCGTGACCCTGCCCGACACCCCGCCTTTCGCGACCGAGGGTCACCTCAAGGCGAACCTGAAGAAGGGCGACAGCACCTTCACCTACGAGAACTTCACCGGCAAGGTCGGTAGCAGCGACCTGGGCGGCACCCTCGCCTTCCGCACCGGCGGCGCACGGCCGAGCCTTACCGGCGACCTGAAGTCCAACCAGTTGCTGTTCAGCGACCTCGCGCCGCTGATCGGTGGTGGTACCGACAAGGAGAAGGCCGAGCGTGGCGATGCAAAGGCGCAGCCGAACGGCAAGGTCCTGCCGGTCGAACCGTTCAAGACCGATCGCTGGAACGCGATGGATGCCGACGTGCGCTTCGTCGGCGCGAACATCGTCCACGGTGAAAAACTGCCGATCAAGAACGTCGAGACGCACCTGATCATGAAGGACGCGGTGCTGACGCTCGACCCGCTGAAGTTCGGCGTGGCCGGTGGCACCGTGGGCAGCAACCTGCGCCTGGATGGTTCGAAGGAACCGCTGAAGGGTCGCTTCAACCTCGGTGCCCGTCACCTGAAGCTCAAGGAGTTGTTCCCGACCTTCGCGCCGATGCAGACGGCGTTCGGCGAGTTGAATGGCGATGCGTCGTTCACCGCCGTGGGCAATTCACCGGCGGCGTTGCTGGGCACGTCGAATGGCGAGCTGAAGCTGCTGATCAACGACGGTGCGGTGAGTTCGTCGCTGCTGGAGCTGGCCGGTCTTAACGTGGGTAGCTACGTCGTGAATCGTTTCTTCGGCGATGACGTGGTGAAGATCAACTGCATGGCGGCGGATCTGGTCGCCACCGACGGCGTTATGGAATCGAAGGTGTTCGCGCTGGACACGGAGAAGGCGCTGATCAACGTCAATGGCGATATCAATTTCAAGGATGAGAAGCTGAACCTGGATATCGTGCCGCATACGAAGGGTTTCCGGGTGTTTTCGCTGCGTTCGCCGCTGTACGTGCATGGCACGTTTGCAAATCCGTCGCCGGGCGTGCATGCGGGTCCGTTGATCCTGCGTGGCGGTGGTGCGGTGGCGTTGTTCTTTGCGGCGCCGGTGGCGGCGTTGGCGCCGCTGATGGTGCCGGAGAGTGGCAAGGCGAGCGCGGTGACGTGCCAGCCGTTGCTGGATGACCTGAAGAGCGCCCCGCCCAAGGCCCCGCCGCCGGGCAAGAGCAACAGCAAGTGAAGCGGTTCGCCGCTTCGCGACGCATGCCTTCACGGCCTCCGGCCGAACCTCGGCCCTGTAGGAGCGCGCCTGCGCGCGATTGACGTCCCCGCAGCGCTCGGGCCTGGTCGCAGGACAGCCCTCGGTGCCTACCCTCGCTGCTCAGACAGGTCCTCCGCGCTCGACAGGGTTGGCCGCAGCCGCGGCCCATGTATTTGATTAGCCTTCGGCTGCTCGCTTGTGCGGAACTCGCCTCGAGGGTAGGCACCGAGGGCTCTCTTCATTCTTGCGGCGAGCTGGGTGGGAAAGCGTCGGCACCGCGCCGACGCAGCAGTGGCCCGTGTAGGAGCGCGCCTGCGCGCGATTGGCCGATGCTGCGAAGAGGTCCGTTCGCCCTGAGCCCATGTAGGCTGCCGCGAGCTTTGCGGCTAAAGTTGCCGCATGTCTCTTCCTGCCCGTAAAGCTCTTTTCCAGATTCACTTCTGTGTCTTGCTGTGGGGCTTTACGGCCATCCTGGGCAAGCTGATCACGCTGTCTGCGTTGCCGTTGGTGTGGTGGAGGATGTTGTTGGTGTCTGTGGCGTTGCTTTGTGTGCCGCGGGTGTGGCGGGGGTTGCGTTCGACGTCGCCGCGGTTGTTGCTGATCTACGCTGGCATTGGCGTGGTGGTGGCGTTGCATTGGTTGACGTTTTACGGGGCGATCAAGCTGGCGAATGCGTCGGTGGCGGCGACGTGTATTGCGATGTGTCCGGCGTTTCTTTCCGTGGTGGAGCCGTGGATTGCGCGGCGGCCGTTTGAGTTGCGTGAGTTGTTGCTGGGTGCGGCGGTGATCCCGGGGGTGGCGTTGGTGGCGGGTGGTTTGCCGGGGGATATGCGGGTGGGCCTGGCGGTGGGTGTGTTGTCGGCGTTGTTCGTTGCGTTCTTTGGGGCGTTGAACAAGCGGTATATCGAGCACGCGGATTCGCTGACGGTGACGTTCGTCGAGCTGGGTGCGGGGACGGTGTTCCTGACGTTGGCGGCGCCGTTGTTGCCGGGGGCGGCGTTCGTGTTGCCCGATGGGCATGACGCGCTGTTGCTGGTGGTGTTGGCGTTTGGTTGTACGTTGCTGCCGTTTGCGCTGGCGTTGTCGGCGTTACGGCATCTGTCGGCGTTTGCGACGCAGATGGTGACGAACCTCGAGCCGGTTTACGCGATCGTGCTGGCGATTCCGCTGCTGGGGGAGCAGCGGGAGCTGGGCTGGACGTTTTACCTGGGGGTGGCCGTTATTTTGGCGGCGGTGTTTGCGCATCCTTGGCTGCACCGGGGGGAGCGGGCTGGGGCTTCGGATATTGTGGCGCCTTGAGGATCTTGTGGCGCTTTGAGCGGTTGAGCAAACGCTGGAAGTTGTGCGGCCACGTTCGTTCGCGCGCAGGCGCGCTCCTACAGGGGTGTGGGAGCGTGGTTGGCCGATGTGCTGTTAACCGCGGCCGCGGGCTTTTACGGTGCGCAGGCGGCGGGCGCGGGCGGCGGGTGAGCGGGTGGTGGTCTTTTTGCGGGGTGCAGCGCGCTTGGCCTGCGCTCGCGGGCGGGAAGTCATGGCGGGTATCTCCGGGGGAACGACGGCCGGGAGGATCGACTCTGCGACCCTCCCGGTGAAAAACCCGCTAACGCGGTGTCAGATCAGTTTGATCTCGCGCAGGCGTTCCTGCAGGTATTCGTGTGCCGTGATCGGCGTCTCATAGCGCTTCGGATTGTCCGGCGTGACGCAAGAGGGCAGCACGTCGAGTACGACGTCCGGGTTCGGGTGCAGGAAGAACGGCACCGAGTAGCGTGGCTGGCGGGCGGCGTCGCCCTGCGGGTTGGTGACCCGGTGGGTGGTCGACGGGTACACGTGGTTGGTCAGGCGCTGGAGCATGTCGCCGATGTTGACCACGATGGCGTCGCCTTCGCTGGTGATCGGTAGCCACTCGCCTTCACGCGTGAGGACTTCCAGGCCCGCCGTGCTTGCGCCGACCAGCAGGGTGATGAAGTTGATGTCCTCGTGCGCGCCGGCGCGGACGTTGGGCACGTCGGTCTGGGTGATCGGCGGGTAGTGGATCGGCCGCAGGATCGAGTTGCCGACGTTGACCTTGTCGTCGAAGAAGTTCTCCGGCAGGTCGATGTGCAGGGCGAGCGCGCGGAGGACGCGGCTGCCGAGGTCATCCAGCGCCTGGTAGAGGCCGTAGCCCTGGTCCTTGAAGCCGGGGATCTCGCTGGGCCACACGTTCGGCGGCATCACGTCGGCGTACTTCGAGTCGCGCGGGATCTCGCGACCGACGTGCCAGAACTCCTTGAGGTCGGCGAACTTCGAGTCCTTCGCGGTCTCGACCTTGAACGGGGTGTAGCCGCGCGCACCGCCGCCACCGGCGACGTGGTACTGGCGCTTGGTCTCGTCCGGCAGTGCGAAGAACGCCTTGAAGGCGTCGTAGGCACCGTCGACGGCGTCCTTGGGGATGCCGTGGCCGCTGATGCAGCAGAAACCGAATTCACGATACGCGGCGCCGAGCTCGGCGACGAAGGCGTCGCGATCGGTGTCGTAGCGGCGGATATCGAGGGTGGGAACCTTCTTCATCGTAAGACCTGCTTGCGGGCATGAAAAAGCCGGCGCGGGGTGACCGCGCCGGCCGGAGGCGTCAATTGACTCAGGCGACAGCCTGGGCCGCTGATTTTACGGCGTCTGCCAGCTGCCCCGCCAGTCGTTCGACTTCGGCGGCATCGGCGGCCTCGATCGTGACCCTTACCAGCGGCTCGGTACCGGAAGCGCGCAGGACGACGCGGCCACGGCCCTCCAGGGCAGCCTCCACCTCGGCCAGGGCCTGTTTGACCGTCTCCGTGCCCAGCGCGGCCTTGGCCCCTTCGACACGGACGTTGAGCATCGTCTGCGGCAGCTTGACCAGGCCGGCACGGGCGTCGGCGAAGGTCTCCCCGGCCTCGGCCAGGGTCTCCAGCAGGGCCAGCGCGGCGACGATGCCGTCGCCGGTGGTGAAACGGTCCAGGCACAGCACGTGGCCGGAGGTCTCGCCGCCGAGCACGCCGCCGTGTTCCTTCAGCTGCTGCAACACATAGCGGTCGCCCACGTTGGCGCGGACGAAGGGGATCTCCATCTGCTTCAGCGCGCGCTGCAGGCCGTAATTGCTCATCAGGGTGCCGACCACCGGGCCCGGCAGGGTCGCCTTGCGCTTCCAGTGGCGGGCGATGACGAAGAGCATGTCGTCGCCATCGGTCACGGTCCCGTCCTTGTCGACGATACGGACGCGGTCGCCATCGCCGTCGAAGGCGATGCCGAGGTCGGCGCCGCGTTCCACCACCGCACGGGCCAGCGCTTCCGGGGCCGTGGAACCCACGCCGCGGTTGATGTTGAGGCCGTCGGGCTCGGCGCCGATGGTGGTCACGTCCGCACCCAGGTCGCGGAAGACCATCGGGGCGACCTGGTAGGTCGCGCCATGGGCGCAGTCGAGCACGATGTGCATGCCGGCCAGCGAAAAATCGTCGGCCACGGTCGACTTGCAGAATTCGGCGTAGCGGGTCACCGCGTCGTCCACGCGCTTGGCCTTGCCCAGCGCTTCGGAGGCGACCGTGGCGAAGTCGGCTTCCAGCTCGGCCTCGATCTCGGCTTCCAGTTCGTCGTCGAGCTTCTCGCCCTGCCCCGAAAAAAACTTGATGCCGTTGTCCTGGTGCGGGTTGTGCGAGGCGCTGATGACGATGCCGGCGTCGGCACGCAGCGAGCGGGTCAGGTAGGCGACGCCCGGGGTCGGCATGGGGCCAAGCAGGCGGACGTCGGCGCCGGACGCGACCAGGCCCGCTTCCAGGGCGGATTCGAACATGTAGCCGGAGACGCGGGTGTCCTTGCCGATCACGACCATGATCTTGCGCGCGGGATCGCGGCGCTCGCCGTTGGAATGGACGGTGCGCTTGTCCGCCGCCCGGCGACGGGCCAGCACCGCACCGGCGGCACGACCGAGGCGGAGGATGAAATCGGCGCTGATGGGGTAGCTGCCAACCTGTCCACGGATACCGTCGGTTCCGAAGTATTTACGTTCGCTCATGGTTCTAAATCCTTCCTGGGACGGGAATCATACCCCGGCCCGACTGACTGGATAGCTGGGCGGAGGGACTGGGCGGAGGGCATAGGGGCTCGGCGCTCGGGCGTGGTCGCAGGACAGCCCTCGGTGCCTACCCTCGCTGCTCAGACAGCGTTCTGGCGTGCGACAGGGAGGGGCTGCTCCGCAGCCCATCTACTTATTGGCCTGCGGCCGCGCACCGGGTGCCGGGCGGAGGTTCTTGATTCGGCATCCTGCCTCAACAAGAACGGCCGGCCATCGTGGCCGGCCCCCTTCGGGCTTCTTCCGCCCGGCCCCCTCGCCGCCACGAACTCGCCTCGAGGGTAGGCACCGAGGGCTGTCTTTAACCGTGTCGCGAGCTGGCTGGGACGGCCGCGCCGCGGGCATCCCGACGCCGCGTCGGCTCCCGTAGGAGCGCGCCTGCGCGCGATTTGCCGACAACGCGGCGATGCAGAAACCTGTGTGACCGCCCCGAATGATCGCGCCTAAATCAGATCGAAACGATTCCCTGGGCCTTGGTTATCGCCAATGCCCAGCCACGCCAATCGCGCGCAGGCGCGCTCCTACACGGATGGGGGTTGGATGACGTGGATGACTGGTGGGGGCCGACAGATCCGGATTTGCTTACGTGGCTCAATGGGTTGGCACTGCCCAGAGGCCCAATGAATGTCACTTGGTATCAACGTGTTGGAATACGACGAATGGTTCCGGTCGCGCGTCCAAGAGGCCTTTCAGGACGAAGCCGAGGGCCGTTCCAACTGGAAAGACCATGACGACACCTGGGCTGAGCTTGAAGCAGACGCCAGGAAGGCCTGACCGTGCCGATCCTCTATTCGGAGCTCGCGATCATCACGTGGCACGCGCCTGACGTGCGTGTGCATCGCGTGCTGCCTACCGCGGCCATCCGCAAGTCACGGGTTGTGTGAGCAAACTGGGTCGATGTGTGCTGAGGGCTGCCGGGCTGCCGGGCTGCCGGGCGCGATGGTGGAAGTATCCCGACTACGCCGCTTCGTCGGCTTTTCGCGCGCAGGCGCGCTCCTACACGAGCTGAAGCTGCGTGGGGGATGCCGTTGCCACTGCTGTCCCACCCAGCTCACGACACGGATGAAGAGAGCCCTCGGTGCCTACCCTCGAGGCGAGTTCCGCACAAGCGAGCGCCCGTAGGGCAATAAATACATGGGCCGCGGCTGCGGCCATCCTTATCGAGCGCGGAGGACCTGTCTGAGCAGCGAGGGTAGGCACCGAGGGCTGTCCTGCGACCGAGCCCGAGCGCCGCGCGGACGGCCATCGCGCGCAGGCGCGCTCCTACAGGGCCGGGCTATTCGTCGTCGGGCCAGCGGGGGGTGGCGGGCTTGTCGATGCGGGGGGCCGAGTCGCCGGACTTCACGGCCTGCCAGACCGCCAGAGTGTCCACGGTCATCGCCACGTCGTGCACACGCACGATCACCGCGCCACGCTGCACCGCGATCAACGCCGCCGCCGCCGAACCCGCACCGCGGGCCGCCGGCTCCGTGCGACCGGTCAGCTGGCCGATCATGCTCTTCCGCGACAGGCCGATGTAAACACCCGCGCCAAGCTCCGCGAAGCGCGCCGTCGCACGCAGCAACGCCAGGTTGTGCTCCAGGTTCTTGCCGAAGCCGAAACCCGGGTCGACCAACACCTTGCGCCGATCGATGCCGGACAACTCACAGGCAAACAGGCGATCGGTCAGGAACCGATGCACCTCGCCCACCACGTCGTCATAGCTCGGATCGTCCTGCATGACACGCGGCTCGCCCTGCATATGCATCAGGCAGACCGGCACGCGCAACTCCGCCGCCGCGTCCAGCGCACCGTCGCGGCGCAGCGCGAACACATCGTTGATCATGCCGGCGCCCGCGGCCACGGCCGCACGCATCACTTCCGGCTTCGAGGTATCCACCGAGATCGGCAGCGTGGTCGCCGCCGCAAGACGCTCGATCAACGGCACCACGCGGCGGATCTCCTGCTCCGCCGACACATCGTCCGCGCCGGGGCGGGTCGATTCGCCGCCGACGTCGAGCATGTCCGCGCCCTCCTCCGCCAGCCGCATCGCATGCGCATAGGCCGCTTCCAGCGACGCGTGCTGGCCGCCGTCGGAGAACGAATCCGGGGTGACGTTGACGATGCCAGCCACGCGCGGGCGGTCTAGGACCAGGGCGCGGCCGTTGCAATCCAGCGAGATGGCGAAGGGATCGAAGCTCATCGGCTCAGCCCGGGATCGTGCCGGCCATCGGGCCCATGAAGCGACGGTAGTAACGCAGCTCGTCGATCGAATCGCGGATGTCGGACAGCGCGGTGTGCGCCGAGTCCTTCGAGAAACCGCGCGCGATATCCGGCGACCAGCGGCGCGAGAGTTCCTTCAGCGTGGACACGTCGAGGTTGCGGTAATGGAAGAAGCGTTCCAGCTTCGGCATCTCGCGATGCAGGAAGCGACGGTCCTGGCAGATCGAGTTACCGCACATCGGCGACTTGCCCGGGTGCACCCAGTGCGCGAGGAAGTCGATGGTGGACTGCTCGGCGAGCTCAACGCTGTCGTCCGATTCCACCACGCGCTGCCAGAGGCCGGAGCGGCCATGTTGGTTGCGGTTCCAGGCGTCCATCTGTTGCAGGCGGGCGTCGGCGTGGCTGATGGCGAAGACCGGACCCTCGGCGAGCACGTTCAGATCCTTGTCCGTCACGATCGTGGCGATCTCCAGGATGGAGTCGTTGTCCGTGTCCAGCCCGGTCATCTCGAGATCGATCCAGATGAGGTTATCGTCGTGCGCTCGCGTCATGGGGATTCCTTTGAGTACCGGGCAGTCTACCTCGCCCTCCCCCTGCATGCGATCATGGCCAGATGGCCGAACCGACCTTTTTCTGGCACGACTACGAAACCTTCGGGGCCGACCCGCGCAGGGACCGCCCCAGCCAGTTCGCAGGCATCCGCACCGATGCCAACCTGGAGATCGTCGGCGAGCCGGTGATGGTCTACTGCAAGCCGCCGCGGGACATGCCCCCGCAGCCGGCCGCCTGCCTGATCACCGGGATCGCCCCGCAGCTGACCGAACGTGAAGGCCTGTCCGAGGCAGAATTTGCCGCGGTGGTGCACGAGCAGCTCGGCCTGCCGGGCACCTGCGGGGTCGGCTACAACTCGCTGCGCTTCGACGACGAGTTCACCCGGCACCTGCTGTACCGCAATTTCTACGAGCCCTACGGCCGCGAGTGGGAAAACGGCAATTCGCGCTGGGACCTGATCGACCTGGTCCGGCTGTGCCAGGCCCTTCGCCCGGAGGGCATCGCCTGGCCGACCCGCGAGGACGGCACGCCGAGCTTCAAGCTCGAGCACCTGGCCAGGGCCAATCACCTGAAGCAGGACCGCGCGCACGACGCGTTGTCCGACGTGGAGGCGCTGATCGGGCTGGCCCGGCTGATCCGCACCCACCAGCCGAAGCTGTGGGACTGGTATTTCGCCCTGCGCCGCAAGCAGCGCGTGTTCGAACTGCTCGACGTGGCGGCGATGACGCCGGTGGTGCACGTCTCGTCGCGTTACCCAGCCAGCCGGCAGTGCCTCACCGTGATCGTGCCGTTGTCGGCGCATCCGACCCGGCAGGGCGAGATCATCGTGTACGACCTCACCGCCGACCCGACCGACCTGCTGAGCCTGGCCGACGAGGACGTGGCCGACCGTGTCTTCACCTCGCGCGCCGACCTGCCCGAGGGCGTGGAGCGGATCGCGCTGCGCACCGTGCGCGCCAACCACGCGCCGGCGCTGGCCCCGCTGTCCGTGCTGAAGGGCGCCGACCACGCGCGGCTGGGCCTGGACATGGCCCTCGTCGACAGACACCTGGCCGCGCTGCGCGACGCGCCGGGGCTGGCCGAGAAGCTGCGCCGGATCTACGGCCAGGCCGCCGGCATGCCGCCCGCCGAGGACCCGGAGCTGGCCCTGTACGGTGGCTTCCTGCCCGACGCCGACCGCCGCCTGCTGGCCGAGGTCCGCGCGACCCCACCCGGACAGCTGGGTAGCGGCCGCTTCACCTTCCGCGACCCGCGTTACGCGGAGCTGTTGTTCCGCTATCGCGCGCGCAACTGGCCGGACACCCTGAGCGTGGACGAACACGCGCGCTGGGAAGCGTTCCGGGTCGACCGCCTGACCCGGCAGGGCCCGCTGACCACCCTGACCCTCGCCGATTACCGCACCGAACTGGCCGCCCTGCGCCTCATGCCCGATGCCCCGCTCGCCCTGCTCGACCAGCTGGATGCGTGGGGCGAAACCCTGCTCTGAGCCCAACGATGCCGCACACCGCCTACTTTTCGCCCGCTACCTTCAAGTTCTTCAAGTCGCTCGCGCGCAACAACAACCGCGAGTGGTTCCACGATCACAAGGCCGACTACGAACGCCACGTGCGCGATCCGTTCATCGCGCTGATCACCGACTTGCAGGCGCCGCTGGCGAAGATCAGCCCGCACTACCGCGCCGACCCGCGCAAGGTCGGTGGCTCGCTCTATCGGCTGCACCGCGATACGCGCTTCGCCAACGACAAGCAGCCGTACAAGAACTGGCAGGGCTCGCGCTTCTTCCATGAGCGCCGCCACGAGATCCAGGCGCCCGGCTTCTACCTGCACATCCAGCCCGAAGGTTGCTTCGTCGGCGGCGGCATGTGGCACCCGGAACCGCCGGTGCTGAAGAAGCTGCGCGAGTTCCTGTCGGATAACCCGGATGCGTGGAAGCGCGCGACGCATACGAAGGCCTTCCAGGAACGCTTTGGCTGGTGGGGCGAAAGCCTCGTCCGGCCGCCGCGTGGCTACGATCCGAACCACGAGCTGATCGAAGACCTGAAGCGGAAGAACTACGCCGCCGGGCGGGATTTCGACGAAGCGATGGCGTGCTCCACCGAGCTGCTGCCGTTCATCGTCGACAACTTCAAACGCCTCGCGCCGATGGTCGACTACCTCTGCGCCGCGCAAGAGCTGGAGTTCTGACCCGGCCGCGTTTGGTCAGGTGGCCGCGGTTGGCCGGGTGGTGGCGTCAGGTTTCGTAGAGCTCGATCGGCTGGTCGTCGGGGTCGGCGAAGAAGGTGAAGCGCTTGCCGGTGTATTCGTCGACGCGGATCGGTTCGCAGGAGACGCCGTGCCCGCTTACCCGTGCGACGGCGGCATCGAGGTCGTCGACCGCGAACGCGATATGGCGCAGGCCCTGTGCCTCCGGGCGCGACACGCGGGGCGGTGGCGAGGGGAACGAGAACAGCTCGATCTGCACGCCGGGGCGGACCTCGAGGTCGAGCTTCCACGAGTCGCGTGCCTCGCGGTACACCTCGTGGACGATGCGCAGGCCGAGCACCTCGGTGTAGAACGCGCGCGAACGCGGGTAGTCCGAGCAGATGATCGCGACGTGGTGGATCGACGTCAGCATGGGGCTCAGGCCTCGTTGAACGGGAACGCCAGTACGTCGGCGATCCGGTCGGTGTCGGCGAGCACCATCAGCAGTCGCTCGATGCCCAGGGCCACGCCCGCGCAATCGGGCATGTCGCCCAGCACGGCGAGCAGGTTTTCATCCAGCGGCACTTCCGGCGCACCCCGTTCGCGGCGGACCGCGTTGTCGCGTTCGAAGCGCGCGCGCTGTTCCACCGGGTCGTTGAGTTCGTGGTAACCGTTGGCGACTTCGTACGGCCCCATGTACACCTCGAAGCGCTCGGCCACGGGCGGCTCGCCCGTGCGGATCCGTGCGAGCGCGCACTGCGTTGCCGGGAAGTCCGAAACGACGGTGATCCGGTCGCGGGTGAAGCCCGGCTGGATGCGATGGGTCATCAGCAGGTCGAGCCAGTCGTCGCGGGTGAGCCCTTCGCCATCCAGGCCGACGTCGCCCAGCGCGGCCTGCAGGGTTTCCACCGGGTCGTTCAAGGCGTCGACGCCGAGTGCGTCACGGAACAGGCCCTGGTAGGTGGTTTCGACCATGTCGATGGTGCGGCCTGCCTGGACCATCAGCTGTTCCAGCAGGTCGAGCACTTCGCGGGCGAGCTTGCTGTCGTCCCAGCCCACCCGGTACCACTCCAGCATGGTGAATTCGGGGTTGTGCCGGCCACCGGCTTCGCCGTCGCGGAACACGCGGCCCAGCTCGTAGCAGTCACCGACGCCCGCGGCGAGCAGCCGCTTGAGCGGGAACTCCGGCGACGTGCGCATCCAGCGCTGTGGGTTGCCGGCGTCGACGTGGCCACTGAAGCGCGTGTGGAAACTCTGGATGTTCGGATCGGTGTTGCCAGCCGCCGACAGCATCGGCGTTTCCACTTCCAGCACGCCGCGATCGGCGAAGAAGCGGCGGATGCGCGCATACGTCGCCGCGCGCAATTGCAGCTGCTTGATGAGTTCGCCGATCAAGGTGCCACTCCGTGTTCGGCGAGCAGCGCGATGAGCTCGGCCTCGGTATGCACGGGCACGCCGAGTTCGTTGGCCTTGTCCAGCTTGGACCCGGCCGCCTCGCCCGCGAACACGCCGGTGGTTTTCTTCGACACCGAGCCGGCGACCTTCGCGCCGAGCGATTCCAGACGCTCGGTGGCGTCGTCGCGCTTCAGCGTCTCCATCGTGCCGGTGATCACGTAGGTCTGCCCTTCCAGCGGCAGCGCCGCGGCGGCCTTCGCCGGCAAGGCGTCCAGCAGGCTGCGCATCGCCCAGTCGCTGCGCGCCAGCGAAGCGGCATGTTCGCGGTTGGACAGGTACAGGCTCAGGTTCGACGCCGCGGCCTGCGGGACGCCCGCGACGATCCACTGGTGCTCGCCCGCGGTGACCAGCGCTTCCAGCGACGGATACTGCTTCGCCAGCAAGGCGGTGCTCTTCGGGCCGAGCTTCGCGACCTTCGCCGAATCCAGCAACACGTCGAGGCCGAGGCGTTCGCGCAGCTTCGGCGACGGCGCGCCTTCGTCGGCGAACTGGATGCCGGCGGCGAGCAGCGCGTCGACCACGGCCTCGTTACCTTCCTGTTCGAAGAAGGCGGCGATCGAGGTCGCCACTTCGTCACCGATGTCCGGCAACACGCGTAGCACCGGTGCTGGGGTGCGCCGGACCATCGCCAGCGAACCCAGCCACGCGGCCAGCGTCTTCGCCGTGCTTTCGCCGATGTGCATGATGCCCAGGCCGAACAGGAAGCGCGGCAGCGTGGAACGCTTGCTCGCCTCGATCGACTCGACGAGGTTCTCCGCCCACTTCGTGGCGACCTTGCCCTGCTTCACCGTCTCCGGCGTGGTGCCGTCGCGTTCATCCGCGCGGCGCTTCATCTCGACGAAGCGTTCCACCGTGAGGCCGTACAGGTCGGCCGGTGTCTTGACCATGTCCAGGTCGACCAGCGCGTCGACGAAGCGATCGCCCAGGCCATCGATGTCCATCGCACGGCGCGAGGCAAAGTGGATGACCGCTTCCTTGCGCTGCGCAGCGCAGATCAGTCCGCCGGAACAGCGGTAGGCCGCGGCGCCTTCTTCGCGGACCAGCTCGGAGTTGCACACAGGGCATGTCGCCGGCATGTGCCAGGGCGTGGTGTTCGGCGGGCGATGCTCTTCGACCACGCGGGCCACTTCGGGAATGACATCGCCCGCACGGCGCACGATCACGGTATCGCCGACGCGGACGTCGAGGCGCGCGACCTGGTCGGCGTTGTGCAGGGTGGCATTGGTCACGGTGACGCCGCCCACCGATACCGGCGTGAGCCGGGCCACGGGCGTCGCCGCGCCGGTGCGACCGATCTGGATCTCGATCGCCTCCACCGTGGTCATCTGTTCCTGCGCCGGGTATTTGTGTGCGATCGCCCAGCGCGGTGCGCGCGAGACGAAGCCCATCTCGCGCTGGCCATCGTAATCGTCGAGCTTGTAGACCACGCCGTCGATGTCGTACGGCAGGCTGTCGCGCTTTTCGCCGATCCTGCGAAAGTAGGCGATCAGCCCCTCGAAGCCCTTCGCGGTCGACACTTCCGGCGAGACCGGGAAGCCCCACTCGCGCAGTTTCGCCAGCGTGGCGGAATGCGTGTCGGGCAGTTCGCCATCCTCGACCCGGCCGACGGCATAGGCGAAGAACGCCAGCGGCCGCTTCGCCGTCACCGCGGGATCCAGCTGGCGGAGCGAACCGGCGGCACCGTTGCGCGGGTTGGCCAGCGGCTTGTCGCCGGCGGCGCGGGCGCGTTCGTTGAAGGCTTCGAAGGCGGCGCGCGGCATGATCACCTCGCCACGCACTTCCAGCACGCGCGGCCAGCCTTCGCCGCGCAGGCGCAGCGGGATCGCCTTCACCGTGCGCAGGTTCGCGGTGACATCTTCACCGACCGAACCGTCGCCACGGGTCGCGCCCTGCACGAACACGCCGTCTTCGTAGCGCAGGCTGATTGCCAGGCCATCCAGCTTCGGTTCCACCGAGAACACCGGCTGGCGACGACCGAGGGTCTGTTCGATCCGGCGTTCGAAATCCGCCACTTCGCGATACTTCTCGCGATCGTTCTCGCCGTCCTGTTCGAAGGCGTTGCCCAGCGACAGCATCGGCACCGCATGGGTGACCTCGGCGAAGCCACCGTGCGCACGCGCGCCGACGCGGCGGGTCGGCGAGTCGGCAGCCGCGAGGTCCGCGTACTGGCCTTCGAGTGCTTCCAGCTCACGCATCATCCGGTCGTAGTCGGCATCCGGGATTTCCGGGTTGTCGAGCACGTGGTAACGGTAGTTGGCGTCCTCGATGCGCTTGCGCAGTTCGGTGGCGCGTTCGACGGCGTCGACGGGGGCGATGGCTTGGGGCATGTGCAAGGTCCGTGATGAACACACGTGGCGTAGGCAACAGGGGACTTTCGGCCGAAGGCGCGCCAAAAGCAAGAACCCGCTTCCGCTATAATGCACCGGCCATGCCCGCTGATGACGTCCTTCCCACCCCCACCGACGCCGACGCGCATGCCCTCCCCTCCGACCGGCCGGCCCTGGCCCCGGCGGAACCCTCCAGCAAGGCGCGTTACCGCGGCCTGATCTGGCTGGTGGCGGCGGGTTTCTTCATGCA
This sequence comes from Bacillus sp. NP157, assembly GCA_018889975.1. NCBI lineage: Bacteria > Bacillati > Bacillota > Bacilli > Caryophanales > Bacillaceae > Bacillus > Bacillus sp. NP157. The sequence continues at coordinate 922,574 of CP076546.1, read as the reverse complement.
GGCGCTCGATTCGACGATCGTGAACACGGCGGTGCCGTCGATCGCGCACGCGCTGGACGTCACCCCGCTGAGCATGCGCACGGCGCTGACCAGCTACGTGCTGACCCTGGCGATCTTCATCCCGATGAGCCCGTGGCTGTGCGACCGCTTCGGCACGCGCCGTGTGTTCGGCGGTGCGATCATGGTCTTCGCGCTGGGCTCGCTGCTGTGCGGCATCGCCCAGTCGCTGCCCCAGCTGGTCGCCTCGCGCATCGTCCAGGGCCTGGGTGGCGCGGCGCTGATGCCGGTCGGCCGCTACGTGCTGGTACGCAGCATCGACCGCCGCGACTTCGTCAGCTCGATGAGCACGGTGGCCACCTTCGGCCTGCTCGGTTCGGTATTCGGGCCCCTGCTCGGCGGTGCGATCGTCGAGTTCACCCACTGGCGGCTGATCTTCCTGATCAACGTGCCGGTCGGCATCGTCGGCCTGCTGCTGAATCGTCGCGAGATGCCGGACTACCGGCCGGACCGCGCCAATCCGTTCGATACCACCGGCTTCCTGCTGTTCGCCGGCGCCTCGGCGCTGGCCCTGCTCGCCGCCGAAACGCTCGGTGGCCACGGCGGCGTGCTGGCCATCGTCGGTTACGTGCTGGGCGCGTTCGCGCTGGCCACGCTTTACGTGCGGCACAGCAGGCGCACGCCGTTCCCGGTCAGCGACCTGTCGCTGCTGAAGGTGCGCAGCGTGTGGGTGTCGCTGGCCGGCAACCTGTTCACCCGGCTCGGCGTGTCCGGCATGTACCTGCTGCTGGTGCTGTTCCTGCAGATCGGTTGCGGCTGGTCGCCGCTGGTGGCCGGCCTGATGATGGTGCCGCAGGCACTGGGTTCGATCACGGTCAAACCCTTCATCCATCGCCTGCTGACCCATTTCGGTTACCGCAAGCTGTTGCTCGGCAACACCATCACGGTGAGCGTGGTGCTGTGTTCTTTCGCGCTGCTGGATACCGATTCGCCGACCTGGCTGATCGCCGGCTTCGTCTACGTCTACGGCGCGGTGATGTCGGTGCAGTACACCTCGATGAACACGCTGGCCTACGTGGATGTGGACGTGAAGCAGGCCTCGATGGCCTCGTCGATGGCCTCCACGGCGCAATACCTGTCGATGAGCTTCGGCATCGCCCTGGCCACCCTGCTGATGGCCGGCTTCCTCGGCTCGTCCGACCGGCATCCGTATGTGTGGGCGTTCCGCTGGTCGGTGATCGTGCTCGGGCTGATCACGCTGGCCGCGAGCTGGATCTTCAGCCGCCTGCGCGATACGCGTGAACCGGCGGTCGCCAACGCCGCCGACTAGCGGGTACGCTCGGGACACCGTGCACTCCTGCGCGGCTTTGATCAGGAACGATCGCCATGCACGACTCCGCCGCCATCCTGCTTTCGCTTTTCCTCATTTTTGTCGCCGCGCAGGTCGGTGGCGAACTCGCGCAACGGCTTAAATTACCGGCTGTCGTCGGCGAAATCGCCGCCGGCTGCGTGATCGGCCCGAGCGCGCTGGGCTGGGTCGCGCTGCCCGATATCGCCACCGGGACGCCGCTGGATGTGCTCGCCGAAATCGGCGTCATCCTGCTCCTTTTCTCAGTGGGTTTGGAAACGCGACTCGACGACCTGAAGAAGGTCGGCACCAGCGCGGTCCTCGTCGGCGTGCTCGGCGTGCTCGTCCCCTTCGCGCTCGGCGCGGTGTGGGCGCATGGCTCAGGCTTCGACTGGATCCGCTCGATGTTCGTCGCCGCGGCCTTCGTCGCCACCTCGGCCGGCATCACCGCCCGCGTGTTGCAGGAGCTGGGCGTGCTGCAACGTCGCGAGGCGCGGATCATCCTCGGCGCCGCCGTGATCGACGACATCCTCGCCATGTTGCTGCTCGGCGTGGTCTCATCGCTGCAGGGTGGTGGCGACGTGGACGTCGGCGGCCTGCTCGGCACGTTGCTCGGCGCGGTGGGTTTCGTCGCCGTGATCGGCTGGGGTGGCACGCGGGTGATGCGGCGCGGCTCGGGCTGGCTGGACAAGCCGAGCCATCCGATGTCGCCGCTGGCGATCGTGCTCGCGCTGTGCCTGGGCCTCGCCTACCTGTCGATGCGCTTCCACCTGGCCGCGATCATCGGTGCCTTCCTCGCCGGCATGATCGCCTCGGAAACCCGGCAGCGCCATCAGCTGGAAGAACAGACGGCGCCCCTGCTCGCCTTCCTGACCCCGTTCTTCTTCGTCGTCACCGGCGCGAAGGTGAACCTCGCCGCGCTGGGCAGCGGCAGCGCCTTGCTGACGCTGGCCGTGGTGACGGTCATCGCCATCGTCTCGAAGCTGGCGGGCGGTTACCTCGGTGCGATCGTCGGTGCCGGCAAGCTCGGCCAGCGTAGCGCGCTGATCGTTGGCTTCGGCATGGTCCCGCGCGGCGAGGTCGGCGTGGTGATCGCCAGCCTGGGACTCGCCGCCGGCGTGTTCGACGAAACGATCTACGCGGTGATCGTGGCGATGTCCTTGCTCACCGCCATGGTCACGCCACCGATCCTGTCCCTGCTGCTCAGGTCGCCGTCTTCGACGCCTGGTACGCCGTGAGCGCGTCCTCGCGGCTGTCCTTCAGGTCGACGATGGGCGCTGGGTAACCGGAGCGTTTCAGGAAGGCCGCATCTTCCCACGGGGCGTGGACCAGGCGGCCCGGGGCGTCTTTCAGTTCAGGTACCCAGCGGCGGATGTACGCGCCCTGCGGATCGAATTTTTCCGACTGGGTGACCGGGTTGAAGATGCGGAAGTACGGCGCGGCATCGGCACCGCTGCCGGCGACCCACTGCCAGCCCATCGCGTTGTTGGCCAGGTCGGCGTCGACCAGGGTGTCCCAGAACCACTTCTCGCCCAGCAGCCAGTGCTGGCGGAGGTTCTTGGTGAGCAGGCTGGCGACCAGCATGCGCACGCGGTTGTGCATCCAGCCGGTCGCCCACAGCTCGCGCATGCCGGCATCGACGATGGGGATGCCGGTCTTGCCCTGTTTCCAGCGACGCAACGCGTGCGCGTCGCGCTTCTCCCAGCGGAAGGTGTCGAACTTCCTGTTGAAGTTCTTCTTCGGCGTGTCCGGGAAATGCCAGAGCAGGTGGTGGCCGAACTCACGCCAGCCAAGCTGGCGCAGGTAGGGTTCGATGTCGGCGGCGTTCTTGCGCCGGGCGAAACGCCGATGCAGGTGGTCGGCGACCTGGCGCGGCGAGATCTCGCCGAAATGCAGGTGCGGCGACAGCCGCGAGGTGCCGTGGCGCGAGGGGATGTCGCGGCTTTCCACGTAGTGGCTGGCGGCATCGTCGGCGAACAGGTCGACCATCTCGTGCGCGCCGGCTTCGCCCGGGGTCCACTCGTCGAAACCCTTCGCCCAGTCCAGGCTCGGCAGAAGGTCGAGCGAGGCGATGGTCGCGCTGCTCGGAAGGCTTTCCAGCGGCAGCGACACCGGCTCCGGCAACGGCGCCTGGTCGTCGATCCGGGTGCGCAGGTTGCGCCAGAACGGGGTGAACACGCGATACGGCTGGTTTTCCTGCGTGGCGATTTCCCACGGGTTGCACCATAGCGACCCGTTGTACGACGCGACGTCGATCCCGTCGGCTTCCAGGCCCTTGCGCACCTGCTCGTCGCGCTTGCGGATCAGCGGGTCGTAAAGCAGGTTGAAGTAAACCGCCACCGCCCCCGTCGCCTCCACCGCCGCCCTGAGGACGGCAAGGCTGCCTTGTTCCCCTGTAGGAGCGCGCCCGCGCGCGACCCCCACCTGCAACCGCCCCCTGTGCCGCCCCAGGCGCTTATCCAACGCCTCCAGCGAATGATGCAGCCACCACCGGCTAGCCGCCCCCGGCGCCCACTCACCCTCTTCGTCCGGGGCGTGGATATACAGCGGGATGACCCGCTCGTGGGCCTCCAGGGCAGCCACGAGGGCGGGATTATCTGCAAGACGCAGGTCGCGGCGGAACCAGAGGATGGCGGTAGTCATGCACCTAGTATCCACGCCGTGCGTGAAATGCGAATACCGATCTAATTCCGTTCAGATGGAATGCTTAGACTGTCACTACGCGCGGCCCCATTGCTCCGCCGCACGCCATAGGAGATTCCATGAATACCAAGTCGTTCCTCGCCATTCCCATGGCCGCCCTGCTGGCTTCGGCCTTCGCCCTCCCGGCCGCTGCGGCGACCATGACCCGCCCGGATGGCATCTACGTGCGCTGTGACCAGTGTGGCGTGGTGCAGAGCATCGAGACGAACGTGACCCAGGGCCGTGACCACGGTACGGCGGGTGCGGTGATCGGTGCGATTGCCGGCGGTGTGCTGGGTAACCAGGTGGGCCGCGGCAATGGCCGCAAGGTGGCGACGGTGGCCGGTGCGGTCGGCGGCGGTTTTGCCGGTAACGCGATCGGCAAGGGCGGCGGCGGTGAGAACTATACGCTGCGGGTGAAGATGGGTTCGGGTGGCTATACGAACGTGACCGTGGCCGATGCCTCGGCGATCCGCACGGGCGACATCGTGATCATCGACGAAAAGGGCAACGTCCAGCGGGTGCAGTAACCTCGGACTCTGCGCGGCGCTCGGGCTTGGTCGCAGGACCAGCCCTCGGCGCCTACCCTCGCTGCTCAGACAGCGTTCTGGCGTGCGACAGGGAGGGGCTGCTCCGCAGCCCGTTTCCTTATTGGCCTATGGCCGCGCACCGGGTGCCGGGCGGAGGTTTCTGACTCGACATCCTGTCTCGGCAGAAACGGCCGGCCGTCGTGGCCGGCCCCCTGCGGGCTTCTTCCGCCCGGCCCCCTCGCCGCCACGAACTCGCCTCGAGGGTAGGCGCCGAGGGCTGTTCTTGCAGTCTGCCGCGAGATTTGCGTGTAGGAGCGTGCTTGCGCGCGAATCGACGATACGGCGGCGTTGCGGTCGTATGGAAATGCGGTTGCGTGTAATGGGCGAAGGCGCGGTGTAGGCGGACGCTGTTGAACCGACCCGCTCGATGAGCGTCGACTCACGTCGAGAACGATGCCTTGGGCTTTGGCTGATGCTTTCGGCTTTGGCGTTGGCCGCCATTTGGCACCATCAATCGCGCGCAGGCGCGCTCCTACAACAACATGGCAGTGTCGGGCGAGGCAGCAGGCCTGCTCTCCCGCATGTCGCGCGCGGCCGGCAAGAACAGCCCTCGGCGCCCACCCTCGAGGCGAGTTCCGCACAAGCGAGCAGCCGAAGGCTAATCAAATACATGGGCCGCGGCTGCGGCCACCCTTATCGAGCGCGGAGGACCTGTCTGAGCAGCGAGGGTGGGCGCCGAGGGCTGGTCCTGCGACCACGCCCGAGCGCCGCGGGAGTTCGCGACCACGCCCGAGCGCCGCGCGGAGGTCGGATCCCGCGCAACGGCCAAAAAAAAACGCCGCATCAGGATGCGGCGTTCTCCAGGGCGAGGTTTACGCGTTCGCGTAATTCCTTGCCAGGTTTGAAATGAGGCACGTGCTTGCCCGGCAAGGCAACCGCTTCGCCGGTCTTGGGGTTGCGCCCCATGCGCGGCGGACGGAAGTGCAGAGCAAAGCTGCCGAAGCCGCGGATCTCGATGCGCTCACCCGTCGAAAGGGCATGGCTCATCTGCTCGAGCACGCTCTTGACGGCGAGTTCCACATCGCTGAAGGCAAGGTGGGTCTGGCGCCGCGCCAGCGCCTCGATCAGTTCCGACTTTGTCATGGGTCCCCTGGTTCTTCGATAAAGCTGACGCAAACAACAGGTTACAACAACAACGAGGGGCGGGATCACCGCCCCTCGCTCCGACTTTAGTCGGCCTTGTTCATCTGCTCCTTGAGGAGCGCGCCGAGCTTCGTCGTGCCGCCGGCAGCGGACTGGTAGTCGGCCATGGTATCGGCCAGGTCTTCCTCGTCCTTCGCGCGGATCGACAGCTGCAGCTGACGGCCCTTGCGATCCATACCGGTGAACTTCGCCTCGACGGCATCGCCGACCTTCAGGTGCTGCGTGGCATCTTCCACGCGTTCCTTGGCGATGTCGTTGGCACGGATGTAGCCCTCGACGCCTTCGCCCAGGTCGATGATCGCACCCTTCGCGTCGACTTCCTTCACGGTGCCGTTCAGAACGGTGCCGCGCGGATTCGTGGCCATGAACTGGCCGAACGGATCCTGCTCCATCTGCTTGATGCCGAGGGAGATGCGCTCGCGCTCCGGATCGACCGCCAGGACCACGGCTTCGACTTCGTCGCCCTTCTTGAAGTTGCGGACGAGGTCTTCACCCGAGGCCTGCCACGAGATGTCGGACAGGTGGACGAGACCATCGATACCGCCTTCCAGGCCGATGAAGATGCCGAAGTCGGTGATCGACTTGATCTGGCCGGAGACCTTGTCGCCCTTCTTGTGCATGGCGGCGAAGGCTTCCCACGGGTTCGAGCGGGTCTGCTTGATACCCAGCGAGATGCGGCGACGCTCCTCGTCCACGTCCAGGACCATGACTTCCGTCTCGTCACCGACCTGAACCACCTTGGCCGGGTTGACGTTCTTGTTGGTCCAGTCCATTTCGGAAACGTGCACCAGGCCTTCCACGCCCGGCTCGATCTCGACGAAGCAACCGTAGTCGGTCACGTTCGAAACCTTGCCGAACAGGCGGCTGCCGACCGGGTAACGGCGGGCGATGGCAACCCACGGGTCGTCGCCGAGCTGCTTCAGGCCGAGCGAGACGCGGTTGCGCTCGCGGTCGTACTTCAGCACGCGGACGTCGAGCTCGTCGCCGACGTTGACGACTTCCGACGGGTGACGGACGCGCTTCCACGCCATGTCGGTGATGTGCAGCAGGCCATCGATGCCGCCGAGGTCCACGAATGCGCCGTAATCGGTGAGGTTCTTGACCACACCCTTGACGACCGCACCCTCGGTGAGGCGCTCGAGCAGCTTCTCGCGCTCTTCGGAGAACTCGGTCTCGACGACGGCGCGGCGGCTGACGACCACGTTGTTACGCTTGCGGTCGAGCTTGATGATCTTGAACTCGAGGTCTTTGCCTTCGAGGTAGACCGGGTCACGGACCGGACGCACGTCGACCAGCGAGCCCGGCAGGAATGCGCGGACGTCCTTGATGTCGACGGTGAAGCCGCCCTTGACCTTGCCGGAGATCTTGCCGGTGATGGTCTCTTCCTTGTCGAACGCCTGCTCGAGGTCGTCCCACACCATCGAACGCTTGGCCTTCTCGCGGGAGAGCTTGGTCTCGCCGAAGCCGTCTTCGAGCGCGTCGAGCGCGACCTTGACTTCGTCACCAACTTCCACTTCGAGGGCGCCGTTCTCGTCCTTGAACTGCTCGATCGGAACGATGCCTTCGCTCTTCAGGCCGGCGTTGATCACCACCACGTCATTGCGGATTTCCACAACGATACCGGTGACGATGGAGCCGGGCTTCAGCTTCGAAATGGCCTGCTGGCTCTGTTCAAACAGTTCGGCAAAACTTTCAGTCATGTTGATTCCAGGGTTATGAAAGGCCGTACCCGGCGCAAGCGTGCATCAGTGAACGCGAGCGGTCAGGGGACCCACCGGTTGTGGGTGCGACGGAGGGATGCGATATGCAGCCGCCCGGCACCGTTGCCAAGAACCCGCGCACACTGCGCGAGCGCTATGCCGAATGCGCCCTACGGGCGCACCACGGCGAAAACTTTTGCCACCACCACCTCGATGGGCATGCCGGTCGTATCGATGACGACGGCGCCCTCGGCGGGCTTCAACGGGGCAACAGGCCGCGACGCATCACGCTGGTCGCGGGCCTCGATTTCCCGTTGCAGGCCTGCAAGTGTAACGCTCAGGCCCTTATCCTTCAACTGCTTATAGCGCCTTTTCGCGCGTTCGCCCGCGCTGGCGGTGAGGAAGACCTTGAACGGGGCGTCGGGGAAAATCACCGTACCCATGTCGCGGCCGTCGGCCACCAGGCCCGGGGCCTTGCGGAAAGCCAGCTGGAGGTCGACCAGGGCCTGCCGGACGGCCGGGATCACGGCGATCGCCGAGGCGGCGGCCCCTGCCGTTTCCGTGCGCAACTCGTCCGTGGCGTCGTGGCCGTTGACCAGCACATGCGTCTCACCGCCGTCGGCACTGGCCTGGAAGCGGATCCTGATGTGCTGGGCGCAGCGGGTGACGGCGTCCACGTCGGACAGGTCGATGCCTTCGGCGCCCGCGGCATAGCCCACGGCGCGGTACAGGGCGCCCGAATCGAGCATGCGCCAGCCCAGTTGGTCGGCGACCAGCCGGCTGATGGTGCCCTTGCCGGAACCAGAGGGGCCGTCGATGGTGAGGACGGGGACGACCGGCGGGTGGGCCATGGGGAAACCTTGAGTCACGAAACCGGCATGATAGCGCGTCGGCGCCCGCCATTCTTCGGATGGACAGCCCCCCGGCCCCATGCTACAAGCCCCCAACCTCCGCGCCACGGGCAGCACGCATCCCCATGTCCGACGATCTCCAGAGCCAGTTCGAACAGGCCTCGCTGGACATCACCCGGCTGGGCCACCGGCCGGACAACGACACCCTGCTGCGCATCTACGCCCTTTACAAGCAGGGCGCGGAAGGCGACGTCACGGGGGACAAGCCGGGGTTCTTCGATTTCGTGGGCACGGCGAAGTACGAGGCGTGGGCGAAGTTGCGGGGGACGTCGCGCGAAGACGCCATGCGGGATTACGTCCGGTTGGTGCGGGCGTTGGGGGGTTAGGGGCCCGCGACACCCCTGTAGGAGCGCGCCTGCGCGCGATCGGTGACACCACGCGCCCCACGCCCGCGACCGATCACCACGTCAAAACCTACGCCCGCGACCAATCATCGCGCCGCGACCACTCACCGCCCCGAAACCCACGCCGCCACCGGCAACTCCCCGAACACCTCCGCCACCCCCACCTCGCCCCCGTCCAGCTTCCGGTCGGTCAGCAGGCTCGACCACTTCCCCGCCGGCAAGGCCAGCGACGTGCCCTCCCAGTGCCCTGCCCGGATCGCCGGCGCCGACGACCCGGCGATCCATGGCGCCAGGTGCCGCCCCACGGCGACCACCAGCCGCTGCCCGCGATGCTCGCGGACGAACGCCAGCACCTTCTCCGCAGCCGGCCCGGTGGCTTCCAGCGGCCGATAGCTGCCGCGGGCGAACAGTTCCGGGTGGGCCTTGCGTGCGCAGAGCAGCCGGAAGATCACCGCCTGCTTCACCGCGCCGTCCCGCCACGTGGCGAGGCAGTCGGTGGGCGAAGCGGCCCGTTCGAGCGAGGCCGAGCGGGCGACGAAATCCACCGGCCGCCGGTTGTCCGGGTCGACCAGGCTGAAATCCCAGTAGTCGGTGCCCTGATAAAGGTCCGGCACGCCCGGCGTGGTCAGCCGCAATACGGTCTGCGCCAGGCCGTTCGCCGCGCCCGGGGTGGCGATGTATTCGGCGAAGGCGTGCAGCTCGGCCGCGGACTCGCCGGACAGCATCGCCCTCAGGAAATCCTCACACGCGTCTTCGTACGGCTCGTTCGGCGAGGTCCACCGCGTCCAGCGCTTGGCCTCGCGCAAGGCCTTGCGTTGCCAGGCCGCGATGCGGGTCGCGTACAGCTCCAGGCCCTCGTCGTCGTCGGGTGCCAGGCCCAGCGGCCAGGCCCCGACCAGCATCTGGTAGAGCATCGCTTCGTCGGGGGCCGACGGCGCCATGCGTCCATCGGTCACGCGCTGGCGCAGGTCGGCATGGCGGACCCGCCAGCGCTCCACGGTGATCACCCAGCGCTCGGCCACCTCGGACAGCACGGCCAGGCGGGCGCGCAGGTCTTCGCCGCGCTTGTGGTCGTGGGTGGCCGTGGCCAACAGGTTGTGCGGCAGCGTGGCCTGGCGGTCGTGGCAGTGCACGTGGAAGGCGGTCGGCGGGATCGCCATCCGCGCCGCGTCTACGCCCACTTCGTTGCGCGAGAGCAGGCGTCCGTAGCGATAACCGGCGGTGTCTTCGACTGCTTTCGCCGCGACCGGCGAGGTCGCCTGCTGGAAACTCGCGATGGCACGCTCGCGGGCGCGCCGCACCGTTCCCGGCGGAAGGCTGCGCGGCGCTTCGCCGCCCAGCCAGCGGGCGACCAGGTGCAGCAGGTCGGCGTCTTCCATGCGCAGCGTGCGCAAGGCGCCTTCCACCGCGCGGGCGAACACGCTTTCGTCGAAGGCGTCGCGCCCTGCCCCGCCCGCATAGGTGCGGTAGACCGGGAAATGCACGAGCAGCTCGGTCAGCACGCGGCGGATCGCCGCCTGCGATACGTCGCGCGTGGCGACGTCGGCACGGGCGGCGGCGAACAGCGCACGCGCGGTGCGATCCAGTTCGGCTTCGAAGCTGTCGACGAGGATCTGCCGGCGCGCCTGCACGGCCTGCGTGGCGAAGTCGCTCGCGTCGCCGGTGAGCCGCCGCCACAGGTCGGTCAACGGCGGTTCGCCGCGCTCGTCGTGCAGCACGGCGGAAACCTGGGCCATGAACTCGTAACCGGTGGTGCCATCCGTGCGCCAGTCCAGGCGCAGGGTTTCGTCGTCGGCGAGGATCTTTTCGACGACGAGGTAGGCACCGTCGCGCGGCGCGCCCGGCGGACGCTGCGTGCGCAGGCGTTCCAGGCGATGGCGCAGCTGTCGGCAGTAACGACGTGGGTCGGCCAGCCCGTCGACATGGTCGCAACGCACCCCATCGATGAGGCCTTCGGCATACAGGCGGAAGATCGTGCGATGGGTGTCTTCGAACACCGCGGTGCGCTCGATGCGCAGGCCGGCGAGTTCGTTGATGTCGAAGAAGCGACGGTAGTTGACCATGTCGCTGGCCAGCTTCCAGAAGGCCAGCCGGTAATGCTGCTTCTCGATCAGCGCATGCAGGCGCGCCCTGCCCTTGTCGTCCTTCGGATCGTGCGAGCGCTCCGCATCGTCGCCGAGCGTCGCCACCGAGGCGGGCGACAGCGGCAGGAAGTCGTCGTACAGGCGCAGCACCCATGCGTCCTTGCGCTTGCCGAGCCGTAGCTGGCCGGATTCGAGCGTCTCCTCGTAACCCGCGCCGAGGATCGGCAGCAGCACGCGGCCGCGCACGAGCGGATCGGGCGCCGTCCAGTCGATGTCGAAATGGTTCGCGTAGCGGCTGTCGCGGCCGTTTTGCAGGACATCCATCCACCACGCGTTTTCGCTGCCGATGCCCATGTGGTTGGGCACGATGTCGACGATGAGGCTCATGCCGTGTTCGCGCAGCCGGGCCACCAGCCGACGCAGTGCGTCTTCGCCGCCGATCTCGGGATTGACCTCGTTGCAGTCCACCACGTCGTAGCCGTGGGTGGAACCGCGCCGGGCGCGCAGGATCGGCGAGGCGTACAGGTGGCTGACGCCCATCCGCGCGTAGTAACCGACCACGCCGACGGCATCGTCGAGGGTAAAGCCCGCGTGGAACTGCAGGCGGGCGAGCGAACGCGGTGGGCTCACGAGCGGTTCCGGGTCTGGTCGATCGCGCCGCTCACGGCATGCGCGATCGGGCCGTCGAACAGGCGCGCCGACGAATCGGGCATGCGCCGGCGCCAGTTGGGATGGATCGCGTCGGTCGGCCCGGGCAGGTTGGGTTGCTCATGCAGGCCAAGCACGTCTTCGACGGGGAAGATCGCGATCGGTGCCGGTGCCAGCGCGACATGTTTCGCCGCGGCGACCACCACCGGCGAGATATCGTCCGGCGCCGGCGGTGCATCCTCGTTCCAGGCCGAACCGGAGGCGTACATCGCACGCCACAGGCGCGCCCGGTCGACTTCGCGCTGGGCGACTTCATCCACGCTGGGGTCGTCCAGCCCGGTCTGCTTGCGCCAGGCGATGTCGCGCCCGCTCCACCAGCCAGCCACGGTGGGGATGTCGTGCGTGCTGGTGGTCGCCATGGCGTTGTCCGACCATTCGCTTGGAGAGACGAAACCGCCATCGGCGGCACGTTCGAACCAGAGTACGCGGATGCCGAGCACGCCCTTGTCGCCGATCGCCTTGCGGAAGTCGGCGGGGACGGTGCCGAGGTCTTCGCCGATGATCACCGCGCGATGCAGGTGGCTTTCCAGCGCGATCAGGCGCAGCAGGTCGTGCATCGGATAGCGGACATAGGCGCCTTCGGTGGCGCCCGCGCCGTGCGGGACCATCCACAGGCGCTTCAGCCCAAGGATATGGTCGATGCGCACGCCGCCGGCATACGCCAGCGCGGCGCGCAGCATGCCGATGAAGCCGCGGAAGCCGGTCTCGCGCAGGCCGCGCGGCGAGAAGGTGGTGAGGCCCCAGTCCTGGCCGAGGCGGTTGAGCGCATCCGGCGGCGCGCCGACCGACAGCCCACTGAGCATCTCGGACTGGTGCGCCCATGCATGGCTGCCGCCGGAGTCGGCGCCGACGGCGAGGTCGGCGATCAGGCCGATCTTCATGCCGGCGTCGCGGGCGTCCTTCTGCACGGCCGACAGGCCGCGCGCGGCGAGCCACTGCAGCCAGGCGTGGAAGCTCACCTCGCGCGCGTGCTCGCGGGCGAACGCGGCGACGTCGGCGCTGGCCGGGTCGTGGAAGCCGCTCGGCCAGCCTTGCCAGCCGCCGGGACGGCCGTGCGCGGTGAAGTCCGCATGCAGGGCTTCGAAACGTGCGTGGCGCTCCAGCGGTTCGCCCTGTTCGCGGCGGAACGTGGCGAAGCGATCGGCGTGCGCGAGGTCGACCGATGCCCATTCGAACACCGAACGCAGGATGGTCATCCGCGCGCGCGCCGCACGCGGCCAGTCGATCAGGTCCAGCCACTCCAGCTCGGCCAGCTCCTGGCGCAGGTTGTGCGTGTCGATCACCGCACGCACGGTCTGCTCGCCGCTGGTCTGCACCGGGTCGACATACAGGCCGTTGAGGAACAACCGGCTCGACGGCGCGTAGGGGCTATAGCGTTCCGGCGCGGCGGCGAACAGGGCATGCACAGGGCTGATCGCCAGCGCGTCGGCGCCCTTCTCGGCCGCCGCACGTGCGCACAACGACAGCGCGGTGAAGTCGCCGATGCCGCCATCGCCGGGCCGGCGCAGTCCGGATACCTGCACGGCGACGCCCCACGGGCGGTGCAAGCCGGCGATGTCGCCGACGCCGAACGCACGCGGCGGCGCGACCGCCAGCGTGACATCGGCTTCGTCGAGGAACAGCGTGTAGTAGCCCGGCTCGGCCGGCGCGCGCAGGCGCACTTCGCTGGATGGCAGTTCGCCTTCGCTGACCAGGCTGCCATCTTCGCGCGCGATCTTCCACGCGCGGCCACGCGGCGCGGGAGGCACCTCGAGTTCGCTGCCAGCATCGGCCGTCAGCATGCGCGGCAGGCGGCTGCCCGAGCGTTCCTGCTCGAGCCGACGCAGGCTTTCCTCGACGTCGTCGGCGTTGTCCGCCGGCAGGTCGAGGGCGCGCAGCACGGCGCGCAACGTATTCGCAGGCGTGGATTGCGGACGATCCAGCGCATCGCGCCAGTGCACGTCCACGCCCGCTTGTTCGGCCAGCAGGGCGAGGCGATCGTCGAGGGGGGCGTTCACGGCTCAGGACTCCAGGCAGGCAAGCGCGCGACGGGCGGGGAGCAGGCCGCGCGAAAGGGAAGCAATGTCGGCCGCGTCGCCGTGTAGCCACGCCGCCGCGGGGGATGGTGGTTGGGCGACCGTGACGTCGACGTCGCCGAGATTGACGTACAGGGACAGCGTGCCGCCGCCGAGCGTCCACGCTGCACGCAGCGCCTTCTCGCCCAGCGCCTCCGCGCCGCGGCTCGTCGCGTCGTCGAGGTGTGGCGCAATATGTTTCGAGCGCAGCGCGATCAGGCGCTTCACCAGTTCATTCCGCGCAGCGCCCAGCGCCGCGTCGGGCTCGGGGACGGAACGGCCGAAGGTATCGTGTTCGTTCGGATCGGGGATCTCTTCGCCACCAAACTGCGTGAACGCGGCGAACTCGCGACGGCGACCGTCACGCACGGCCTTGCGCAGGTCTTCCCCGGGGAAGTCGGTGAAGAACAGGAACGGCGTGCGGCTGCCGTGCTCCTCGCCCATGAACAGCATCGGCACGAACGGTGCGAGCAGGAGCAAGGCCAGCGCGGCTTCGACCACCGCCGGCTCGACCAGCGTGGTCAGCCGGTCGCCGAAGGCGCGGTTGCCGACCTGGTCGTGGTTCTGCAGGAAGTTGACGAAGCGCAGCGGCGACAGATGGCCGCTGGGTTCGCCGCGACGCTTGCCACCCATCGGCTCGCCCTGGAAGGCGAAGCCTTCGCGCAGGGTCCGCAACAGGCGCGGCATCGGCGGCAGGTAGTGGGCGTAGTAGCCCTCCTGCTCACCGGTGAGCAGCACATGCAACGCATTGTGGAAGTCGTCGTTCCACTGCGCGTCGAAGCGGCCGCGGCCCAGCAGGTTAGCCTGGTTGGCTTCATTCTCGAGCACCAGGTGCACGTGCCGCTCGCCACCGACCGCGGCGTGCACGCGCGAGGCCAGCGACGACAGCCAGCCGGGATTGCCGATCGCATGGACGGCGTCGAAGCGCAGGCCGTCGAGCTGGTATTCCTCGATCCAGTACAGCGCGTTGTGGACGAAGTAGTCGCCGACCTGCGGCGTGGCGACGCCGATCGCGGAACCCCACGGGGTGTCCGCGCCCTCGTCGAAGAAGCCCGACGCGTAGGCGTGCAGGTAATTACCGTCGGGACCGAAGTGGTTGTAGACCACGTCGAGGAAGACCATCAGGCCCAGCCCATGCGCCGTATCGACCATCGACTTCAGTTCGTCGGGGGTCCCGTAGGCCGCGGCCGGTGCATACGGCAGCACGCCGTCATAGCCCCAGTTGCGCGAGCCGGCGAACTCGGCGATCGGCATCAGCTCCACCGCGGTGACACCGAGCGCGGCGAGGCCGGGCAAGGCCTTCTCCACGCCGGCGAAGCCACCGAAGGCGCCGACGTGTAATTCGTAAAGCACGGTGTCGCGCCACGGCCTGCCCTGCCAGCCTGCGTGACGCCAGGTGTAGGCGCCGGGATCGACGACGACGCTGTAGCCGTGCACGTCGCCGTCGCGCTGACGCCGCGAGGCCGGATCGGGTACGGCGAGGTCGGCGCCGATGCGGAAGCGGTAGGCGCAATCGACGCCGCGCGGGCAGATGCATTCGAACCAGCCGTCGTCGAGCGCACGCATCTCGGCGACATGGCCGTCGGCGCATTCCAGCGAGACGCTGTCCACGTCGGGTGCCCACAGGCGGAAGCGGGTGTTGCCATCCGCGAGCAGGCGCGCACCGTACGGCATGGCGTGATGGAACTTGCCGATCATGCCGGGTCCATCCGCACCGTCGCGGCGAGCAGGACCACGCTATGCCCTTCCACTTCGATCGTCGGTTCGCTCCAGGCGACTTCGGCCGTCGTCGGCTGCGCGCTGTTGCAGCGTAGCCGCCAGCTGGCCGCGGGCTGCGGCAGGTGGAACACGTGCATCTCGGCCGTCGCGTTGATCATCACCAGGGTGACGTCGGCGCGGCGCTCGCCATAGGCCTGGGCGCGGCGCAGCGCGAGCAGGCGGCCCTCGGTGTAGCCCCAGGTATCCAGGGTCATCTCCGAGCCGCTCTCGTCGAACCAGGCCACCTCGCGCATGCCCGGCACGACCTCGGTGTCGCCACGCAGGAAGTGCGCGGCACGCAGGGTCGGGTGTTGCTGGCGCAGGCGGACCAGGCGTCCGACGAAGTCGGTCAGTTCCCTGCCCGCGTCCGAGTTCGCGCGCTTCCAGTCGTACCAGGACAGCTCGTTGTCCTGGCAGTAGGCATTGTTGTTGCCATCCTGGGTGCGGCCGAACTCGTCGCCGCCCAGCAGCATCGGCGTGCCGTGCGAGAAGAACATCGTCGACAGCATCGCGCGCTTGACCCGGTCGCGCGCGGTGCGCACCGCCGGATCGTCGCTGGGGCCTTCGACACCGTGGTTGAAGCTCTCGTTGTCGTTGCCGCCATCGCGGTTGTCTTCGCCGTTGGCAAGGTTGTGCTTGTCGTTGTAGCTGACCAGGTCTTCGAGGGTGAAGCCGTCGTGCGCGGTGATGAAGTTCACCGACGCCCACGGCTTGCGCTTCTGGTGGTCGAACAATTCGCCCGAGGCCTGCAGGCGTCCGGCGAGGACGCCGCGCATGTTGGAGTCGCCCTTCCAGACCTTGCGTACGTCGTCGCGGAACTTGCCGTTCCATTCGGCGAAGCCCGGCGGGTGGTTACCCAGCTGGTAGCCACCCGGGCCGATGTCCCACGGCTCGGAGATCAGCTTGACGTTGGCCAGCACCGGATCCTGGCGCATCGCGTCGAACAGGCCGCAGTTGGGATCGAAACCGTGTTCCTCGCGGCCCAGGCTCACGCCGAGATCGAAGCGGAAGCCGTCCACGTGGAAGGTGTTCGCCCAGTAGCGCAGGGAATCCATCACCAGCTGCAGCACGCGCGGGTGGGCCGTGTTCACCGTGTTGCCGGTGCCGGTGTCGTTGATGCAGTAGCGCGGGTTGTCCGCCATCAGGCGGTAGTAGCTCTTGTTGTCCAGGCCGCGGAACGACATCGTCGTGCCCAGCTCGCTGCCTTCGCAGGTGTGGTTGTAGACCACGTCGAGGATCACTTCGATGCCGGCGGCATGCAGGGCCTGCACCGCGGCACGGATCTCGTTGAGCGCGCCTTCGGCCAGGTAAGCCGGTTCGGGCGCGAAGAACGCCAGGGTGTTGTAGCCCCAGTAGTTGCGCAGCTTCATCTCGGCAAGGCGGCGGTCCTGCAGGAACGCGTGCACGGGAAGCAGTTCCACCGCCGTGACGCCGAGCTTGACCAGGTAGTCGATGACATACGGATCGGCCAGGGCGATGAAGGTGCCCCGTTCGTGCTGGCGGATCCGCTTCAGCGTACGGGTGAACCCACGCAGGTGGGTTTCGTAGATCACCGTTTCGTTCCACGGCGTGTGCGGCCGGTTGCCCTGGGTCCAGTGCATCGGCTCGTCGACCACCACCGCCTTGGGCATCGCCGCCGCGCTGTCGCGGCGGTCGAACGAAAGGTCGGCGCGTGGCGAGGCGACGCGATAACCGTGCAAGGCGTCGCTCCAGCGCACCTGACCGTGCAGCAGGCGTGCGTAGGGATCGAGCAGGAGCTTGTTCGGGTTGAAGCGGTGGCCCTCCTCCGGCACGTACGGGCCATGCGCCCGCAAGCCGTACAGCGTCCCGCCACGCACGCGCGGCAGGTAACCGTGGAAGACCTCGTCGGTGCATTCGGGCAGGTCGTAACGCGCGATTTCGCGCTTGCCGGACGGGTCGAACAGGCATAGCTCGATGCGCTCCGCGTGGGCGGAGAACACGGCGAAGTTCGTACCCATGCCATCGCAGGTGGCGCCGAGCGGATACGGCGATCCGGATTGCATGCGTTCGGGAAGTGCGGGCATCTAGATCCTCTTCAGTCGGCCACGAACATCAGCGTGGACAGGGGTGGCAGGCTAAGCACCAGGGATTGGTCGAAACCGTGCGAGGCCACGCCCTGGGCATGGCGCTCGCCTTCGTTGCCGACGCCGGATCCACCGTACTCGGTGGCGTCGGAGTTAATCGCTTCACGCCAGCGACCGCCTTCGGGCACGCCGATGCGGAAGCCGTGGCTGGGCGTCGGCGTCATGTTGCAGACCACCAGCACCGGCCTGCCGCCCTCGGCGTAACGCAGCCAGGCAAATACGCTGTGCTCGGCGCCGTCGCCGATCACCCAGCGGAAGCCACGGTCGTCGCTATCCCAGCCGTGCATCGCCGGGGTGGCGGCGTAGAAGCGGTTGAGGTCGCGCACCAGCTTCTGCACGCCCAGGTGCAGGGGCGCATCGAGCAGTTCCCACGCGATCTGCGCGTCGTGGTTCCACTCGTGCGGCTGGGCGATCTCGCCGCCGGTGAACAACAGCTTCTTGCCCGGGTGCGCCCACATGAAGCCGTAGTACGCGCGCAGGTTGGCGAAGCGCTGCCACTCATCGCCCGGCATGCGTCCCAGCAGCGAGCGCTTGCCGTGCACCACTTCGTCGTGGGACAGCGGCAACACGTACTTCTCGGAGTACGCGTAGACCATGCTGAAGGTCATCTCGCCGTGGTGCCAGCGACGGTGGATCGGATCGCGCGACATGTATTCCAGCGAGTCGTGCATCCAGCCCATGTTCCACTTGAAGGTGAAACCCAGCCCGCCTTCGTTGACCGGCCGGGTAACCCCCGGCCATGCCGTGGATTCCTCGGCGATAGTCATGCAGTCCGGATGGCGCTCGGCGATCAGCTGGTTGACCCGGCGCAGGAAGGCGATCGATTCCAGGTTCTCGCGGCCACCATGGATGTTCGGCACCCATTCGCCGTGCTTGCGCGAGTAGTCGCGGTAGAGCATCGAGGCCACCGCGTCCACGCGCAGGCCGTCGATGTGGAAGCGCTCCAGCCAGGCCAGCGCGCTGGCGACCAGGAACGCCGACACCTCGTTGCGGCCGAGGTTGTAGATCAGCGTGTTCCAGTCCTGGTGGAAGCCTTCGCGCGGATCGGCATGCTCATACAGCGGCGTGCCATCGAAGTGGGCCAGACCGTGGATGTCGGTCGGGAAATGCGCCGGCACCCAGTCGACGATGACGCCGACGCCGGCCTCGTGGCAGCGGTCGACGAAGCGCGCGAATGCCTCCGGCGTGCCGAATCGCGAGGCGGGCGCGAACTGGCCCAGCGGCTGGTAGCCCCACGAACCACCGAAGGGATGCTCGGACACTGGCAACAGCTCGATGTGCGAGAAGCCCATGCCGGCGACGTAGGGAATCAGCCGCTCGCCGATCTCGTCCCAGTGCAGGTCGGCGCCATCCTTGCCGCGCAGCCAGGAACCGGGATGCAACTCGTAGATCGAGATCGGCGCACCGGCGTGATGCAGGTTGCCGCGGTGGCGCAGCCACTCGTCGTCGGTCCAGCGGAAGGCCTGCGGGTCGGCGACGATCGACGCCGTCGCCGGCGGCAGTTCCGCGGCCAGCGCCACCGGATCGGCGCGTTGGGTCAGCGATCCGTCGGCACCCCAGATCTCGTACTTGTAACGTGCGCCGGGCAACAGGCCGGGGACGAACAGCTCCCATACGCCGGCCGGCACGCGCTTGCGCATCGGCAGGCGGCGACCGTCCCAGCTGTTGAAGTCACCGACGACGCTGACCCGTTGCGCGTTCGGCGCCCACACCGCGAAGCGCACGCCATTCACGCCATCGCGGGTGGTCGGGTGCGCGCCGAGGCAGCGGAACAGTTCGATGTGGGTGCCATCGGAGAGCCGGCCGAGGTCGTCGTCGCCGAGCAACACGCCGAACCCGTAGGGATCATGCGTGTCGTGCGACGCCGACGGCCAGCGGATCCGCAGGCGATACGGCGTATCGCCGTCGACGAAGCCGACGAACAGCCCACCATCGTGGATCCGGGTCAGCTCGGCGATGACCTTGCCGGCCGGATCGATCGCCTCGACACCCAGCGCCCCCGGCTGCAGCGTGCGCACGGAACGACGCCCCTCCACGGTGTGTGGCCCAAGCAGGGCGAACGGGTCGCCGTGACGGCCTTCAACCAGGGCGTCGACCGCGGCGGTGTCGCCGAGGCCATGGGTGCGCGGATCGATCACGTGTCTTCCTCCAGTTCCTGTGCGGTGTCGCCCTGCGCGGCATGCAGCAGGCCGCGCAAGGGCACGTCCAGCCACGCCGGACGGTTAGCCGCTTCGTAGTTCACTTCGTAGGCGGCCTTTTCGATCACGAACAGCTCGATCAGCGGTGCCAGCGCATCGGCGCTGACCCAGCGGTGCTTCGCCGCGTCCAGCACGCCACGGTAGGCGCGCAGGAAGACCAGCGAGGCACGCTCGCGGAAGCGGGCCAGGTAGTCGCCGAAGCCCGGATCCTCGACCGGGGCCAGCCCGTCTTCGCCACGACGCGCCATGGCGGCCGCGTAGTCGAGCGAGCGCAGGAAGCCGGCCACGTCGCGCAGCGGCGTGCTCTTCGCCCGGCGTTCTTCCAGCGTCCGCGCCGGCTCACCTTCGAAGTCGATGATGTACGCGTCGTCCTGCACGACCAGCACCTGGCCGAGGTGGAAGTCGCCATGCATACGGGTCAGCACGGCGCCCTTCCCTGCCTTCGCCAGACGGCCGATGCGATCTTCCATCGCGCCGGCCAGCCCACGCAGAGCCTCGACGTCGGCGCGCAGCTCGTCGCTGAGCTCGCGCACGTTGTCGACGGCGAGCAAGGCACGTCCGACCTGGGCACGCACGCCGGCGGCCCATGCATCGTCCGTCGCCGCATCCGCGACTTCAGGCTCGAACGCCGGGATACCGGACGGGGTGGCCAGCAAGGCATGCAGTTCGCCCAGGCGGGTACCCACCGCCGCGGCGAACGCGTCGTAGCCGGCTTCGATCTCGGCCTTGCGCTCGTCGTCGGAGGAATGGCTGTACTCGTCGTAGCTGCGGCGCAGGTAATCCAGCGTCCAGCGCCATGCATCGCCCTGGTTACGCAGGAAGCCCTGCAACACGGCCAGCGTGGTCCGCTCGCCCTGCGCACCGACCCGCACCACTTCGCCGAGCAACGGCGAGGTGTTGGCGTAGCCGTGTTCGGTGAGGAACCGGCCCATTTCCACCTCGGGGTTGATCCCCGCCGAAGTGCGGCGGAACAGCTTCACCACGCCGGAGTCGTGCAGGATCATCGAGCTGTTCGACTGCTCCGCGGTCATCCAGCGGTTTTCGATCGCCGGGTCGAACTGCGTGGTGTCGAACGCCTCGGTCTTTTCGAAGCGCACCACGGCGCCATCGACCGGCAGTTCGGTGCCGTTGCGCAGGCCGATCAGCAGGCCGGAGGCGAACTCTTCCAGCGCGAAGCCATCGGTGAGCAGGCCGACGCGACGGCCACGGCGCACGCGGGCCAGCGCAAGCTGCTGGGCACGCGCGGTCGGGTTGTCTTCTTCCCAGACGATGCCCACGGGCAGGCTGTAGCGCTCCTTGCCACCGTCGGCGAGCGTGGCTTCGACCTCGGTGAGGATCAGGTCGTCGCCGCGATCCGGCCACGGCACCGCGTACAGCACGTGCACGGATTCGATTCCGCGGTCCTTGGCGGCGAACCAGCGACGCACGCCCAGGTAACCCGGCAGCACCTGCCGCTCGATCACGCCGCGATGGTGTTCCATCACCGGACCTTCGATCAGCGGGCCGCGCACGACCAGGGTTTCGTAATCGGGCAGCGGCTCGGCCGGCACTTCGTGCCACTCCGGCATCTGCGCGTTCGGGCAGAGCTGGAAGGCATAGAAGCCGTACGGCGGCACGGTGAGCAGGTAGGGCAACTGGCCGACCGGCGGGAACGAGGTGCCACCGACGATGTCGACCGGCACCTGGCCGTCGAACGAGGCCAGGTCCAGCTCCACCGCCTGCAGCGTGCGCGACATGTTCGCCACGCAGAGCACGTGCTCGCCACCGAACTCACGCAGGTACGCCAGCACCTTGCGGTTACCCGGGTAGAGGAACTTCAGCGTGCCGCGGCCGAACGCCTTGTAGCGGTTACGCACCGAGAGCATGCGCCGGGTCCAGTTCAGCAGCGAATGCGGGTCGCGCTGCTGGGCCTCGACGTTGATCGCCTGGAAGCCGTACAGCGGATCCATGATCGGCGGCAGCACCAGGCTGGCCGGATCGGCACGCGAGAAACCACCGTTGCGGTCGACCGACCACTGCATCGGCGTACGCACGCCGTCGCGATCGCCGAGGTGGATGTTATCGCCCATGCCGATCTCGTCGCCGTAGTACAGCACGGGCGTGCCCGGCATCGTCAGCAGCAGCGAGTTCATCAGTTCGATACGGCGACGGTCACGCTCGAGCAGCGGCGCCAGGCGGCGACGGATGCCGAGGTTGATGCGCGCGCGCCGGTCGGCGGCATAGGTCTGCCACAGGTAGTCGCGCTCGTTATCGGTGACCATCTCGAGGGTGAGCTCGTCGTGGTTACGCAGGAAGATCGCCCACTGGCAGTTCTCCGGGATCGCCGGGGTCTGCCGCATGATGTCGGTGATCGGGAAGCGGTCTTCGCGCGCGATCGCCATGTACATGCGCGGCATCAGCGGGAAGTGGAATGCCATGTGGCATTCGTCGCCCTTGCCGAAATAATCCTGGGTGTCTTCAGGCCACTGGTTGGCTTCCGCCAGCAGCATGCGGTCGGGATAGTGCTGGTCGATCTCCGCCCGCATCAGCTTGAGGATGTGGTGGGTCTCGGGCAGGTTCTCGTTGTTGGTGCCCTCGCGCTCGATCAGGTACGGCACGGCATCCAGGCGCAGGCCGTCCACGCCCATGTCGAGCCAGAAACGCATCACTTCGAGCACCGCCTTGAGCACGGCCGGGTTATCGAAGTTCAGGTCGGGCTGGTGCGAGAAGAAGCGATGCCAGAAATACTGGCCGGCCACCGGATCCCAGGTCCAGTTGGACTTCTCGGTATCCAGGAAGATGATGCGCGTGCCGTCGTAGGCCTGGTCGGTGTCCGACCAGACGTAGAAGTTGCGCGCCGCCGAGCCTTTCTTCGCATGCCGCGCACGCTGGAACCACACGTGCTGGTCCGAGGTGTGGTTGATGACCAGCTCGGTGATGACGCGCAGGCCACGCTTGTGCGCTTCGGCGATGAAGCGCTTCGCGTCGGCCAGCTTGCCGTAGTCCTCGTGCACCGCCTTGTACTCGGCGATGTCGTAGCCGTCGTCCCGGCGCGGGCTGGGATAGAACGGCAACAGCCAGAGCGTATTCACGCCCAGGTCGGCGATGTAGTCCAGTTTGTCGATCAGGCCCTGGAAGTCGCCGACACCATCATCGTTGGAGTCGAAGTACGACTTGAGGTGCACCTGGTAGATGATCGCGTCCTTGTACCAGAGCGGATCCTTCGAGAACTCAGGTGCCTTGGCCTGCTTGGGGGCTTTGCCGCGTGTTGCCATGGATCAGACTCCGGGTAGCCGCACATGCCAGATCGCATAAGGCTGGCCGAGGCCAAGCCACACATGCTGTACCGGCCCGCGCCAGGCGATGGGTTGGGTGTGGAGGAGGTCGTGGATGTCGAGCGTCGCGTCGCCTGCGTAACCCCAGTCGCCCAGCGGCAAGGTGAGGTCGGCGGACTGGGCGTTGTGCGGGTCCATGCTGATGGCTACCAGCACGACGTCGTCGCCCGAGCGCTTTTCGAAGAACAGCACCTGGTCGTTGTTCGCGGGAAGGAAGCGAACGCCCAGGTGGCTTTGCAGCGCGGGATGCGCGCGGCGGATCTGGTTGAGCTGGGTGATCTCGGCGACGATGTTGCCGGGCGCGTCGAAGTCGCGGATGCGGATTTCGTACTTCTCCGAATCCAGGTACTCCTCCTTGCCCGGCATCGGTGCGGATTCGCAGATCTCGAATCCGGAATACATGCCCCACAGGCCGGACAGCGTCGTCGCCAGCGCGGCACGGATCAGGAAGCCCGGCCGGCCGGAGGTCTGCAGGAAATACGGATCGATGTCGGGTGTGTTGACGAAGAAGTTCGGCCGGAAGAAATCCTTCGGCGGCGTGGTCGTCAGTTCGGTGAGGTAGTCGACGAATTCCTGCTTCGAGTTGCGCCAGGTGAAGTACGTATACGACTGGCTGAAGCCGACCTTGGCCAGGCGATACATCGGCTTGGGCCGGGTGAATGCCTCGGAGAGGAACAGCGTGTCGGGGTACTTCGCGCGGACGCGCCCGATCATCCATTCCCAGAACGGAAACGGCTTGGTATGCGGGTTATCGACGCGGAAGGTGCGCACGCCCTCGGCGGCCCAGAACAACACCGCGTCGCACAGCGCCTGCCACAGCGACGGGATCGCACCGTCGGCATAGAAGTCGACGTTGACGATGTCCTGGTATTTCTTCGGTGGGTTTTCGGCGTACTTGATGCTGCCGTCCGGGCGCCAGTCGAACCATTCCGGGTGTTCCTTCAGCCAGGGATGGTCCTGCGAGCACTGGATCGCGAAGTCCATCGCCAGCTCGAGGCCGTGGTCGCGGGCGGCATCGCGCAGCGCGCGGAAGTCGTCCATGGTCCCCAGCTGCGGATGCAGCGCGGTGTGGCCGCCGTCGGGTGAGCCGATCGCGTACGGGCTGCCGGGATCGTCCGGGCCCGGCGTGAGCGTGTTGTTCGGTCCCTTGCGGAACGCGGTGCCGATCGGGTGGATCGGCGGGAAATACAGCACGTCGAAACCCATGTCGCGCACCGCAGGCAGGCGCGCGATGGTGTTGCGGAAGGTGCCGTGCTTCTTCTTGTCGTCGGTCATCGAGCGCGGGAACAGCT
Source organism: Bacillus sp. NP157 (assembly GCA_018889975.1). Taxonomy (NCBI): domain Bacteria; kingdom Bacillati; phylum Bacillota; class Bacilli; order Caryophanales; family Bacillaceae; genus Bacillus; species Bacillus sp. NP157. The sequence continues at coordinate 898,346 of CP076546.1, read as the reverse complement.
CGTACCAGCTGGCGAACATCGCCTCGCGGCGATCCACCTCGACCAGGTAGGCATCGGTGCGGGTCATCCGCGTGCGCGGGTCGGTCGCGGCCATCAGTTCGACGGTGCTGTCGGCCAGCAACAGCTCGACACGCTCCTCGCCCTGCGCTTTGGCGACGCTGCTGGCCAGCGTGCGCAGCGCCTTGGCCTTCGGCCCCGATGCATCCTTCGCACGGGCCTCGACCAGCAACCTGCCCTCTTCCAGCTCCAGCGCGATCGGCACGCCCGCGGCATGCTTCACTTCCAGTTCGTGGTGGTAGCTGCCGTAAGGATCGCGCCAGGCTTCCACCTGGAACTCGTAACGGCCAATCCGAGTGGGCGTGAAGGTCGCCGTGTGGATGTCGTTGTTGACCGGCTCCATCACCACTTCGCGCCAGGCCTTCTCGTCCTGGGTGCGATAACGCAGCCGGGCAGCCAGCACTTCGTGGCCATCGATGTAGATGTCGGCGGTGACGACTACCGGCTGGCCGACCACGCGCTTGGCGGGGAACTGGCCACCATCGACGGTCGGCTGCACCGCTTCGATCACCACGCGCGGCGCACTGGTGGATGCGGCCAGCCATTCCTTCTGCGCCGAGGCGCCAAGCTTGCGCTTCACGTGGCTACCCGGCGTGCCGGTAAGCGTGAGTACTGCGCCGGGTTCAAGTAACACATCGTCTCCCTGGTCGAAAACCTTGCGCCCATCCGGACTCGTCCAGGGCGCGAAATGACTGGCGGCGCCGGCCAGCGCGTCGCCCGCGCGGACCAGCACGTCGCGATCGAGCGAGGCATTGACCAACGTGAGCGTCGCCTGCGCGGCCGTGCGCGGATCGGCACCCGCCACGCTGAGGAACGAGGCAACGCCGCCGTGCGCATGGATCGTCGGCAAGCCCGGCACGTCTTCGCCGACGGCCTGGTTCGCCGCCTTCACGGTGTCGGTCAGGTCGTCCGGTGCATTGGCGGCAAGCTCCGTCGGCGTCAGCGAACGGCCACGACGCGGATCGAGCGGATCGTGCGCGGCATATTCGAAACCCATCGGCATCAGCCAGCCCGCCGGCGCGGTGGCCGCGAAGGCGATGGCGCGCCGGTAGGCATGGTCGAGCTGGTTCTCTTCGCCAAGCTCATCGCCGAGGCGCGCAGCGAACGGCTCCTCGGTGCAGGCCATCGCCGGTGCGATCGCCTGCAGCCGCGCGGCCTCGTCGGCGAACCACGGCGAACGGAAGTCCCACCACGCCGCCGAGTTGACCACCGCATCGACACCCGACCCAACCAGCGCCGCAAGATCCTCCGGCGAGCTGCCGGGGGTCCATGCGACGAAGCCAACGCCCGGCGATTCGGCATGCACGGCATCGATCAGCGTCTTCCACGCACTCGCCTTCAGCCGCTGCGGATGCATGAGGCGGAAACCCAGCACGCCAGCCTTCGCCCAGCGCAGCAGGCGTTCGGTCCACCAGGTCGTGGCGGCCACGGCGACATCGGGATCGTTCAGGCGCCAGCGCGCGCTATCGCTCTCACTCGGCGTCCAGCGCGGATCGGGCGTGCCGTGCTCGGTGGCGACGGCGCGAAACCACTCGGGATTCTGCGCCCGCACGGGCGCATCCGAAGCCAGTTCGTCCAGCGGCAGGTCGAGCCAGAGCTCGAGGTTACGCGCACGACAGGCCTTGGCAAGCTGTTCCAGGCGCGTGGTGGCATCGCCGTCGTTACCCAGCGCGGGGTTCATCCGGTCGAAGTCGCGCGTGACGAAAACGTCACCGGTGGCGGAGGGTTCGAACGGGGGTGCGATCAGGAGTTGGCGGAAGCCGAGGCTAGCCGCGTGGTCGATCCACGCATTCCAGGCCGTCATCGGGCCGGCGATGAGTGGGTGCAGGTAGTAAATGCAGAAAGGCGCACGCATGCTCGACGACATTGCCTCGTGTTCCCTCGGGGATTGGACACAAGCATGCCGGGCCGGATGTGTGCATCGTGCCAATGACCCGGGCACGCGGAGCACTCACATTGGCGCATGGGGGTGTTGCCGTTTCGTGAATTGGCCTGTGGCGTGGCCGGAGGTGTCGGCACGGTGTGGGTCTGCGCGGCGCTCGGGCGCTACGGTGCGAGAGCCCTCGGTGCCTACCCTCGCTGCTCAGACAGGTCCTCCGCGCTCGATAAGGGTGGCCGCAGCCGCGGCCCATGTATTTATTGGCCTGCGGCCGTTCGCTTGTGCGGAACTCGCCTCGAGGGTAGGCACCGAGGACTCTCCTCACCCTTCCCGCGATCCGGTTTGGACGGCCACGCCACCACGCACCAGCTGTTGTAGGAGCGCGCCTGCGCGCGATTGGGGTGTGCGACGACGGCGACGAGTACATCGAAATATCCATTCGATGTAGGAATATTCATTCGATGTACGTCGAGTACGTTCGTACGAGTCGGAGCGACAGGCGCCAACGTCATCACGTCGTTGGCTATGCGAACGCAGGCGCATTTCTCGTGTGGTTCTACGCTGCCGTATCGTTGATATGCCGCTGTATCGTTGAATCGCGCGCAGGCGCGCTCCTACAAGAGCTGCCGCGGTGCCTCGGCCGTCCAGACCAGCTTGCGGGAACGTGGAGGAAGAGCCCTCGGCGCCTACCCTCGAGGCGAGTTCGTGGCGGCGAGGGGGCCGGGCGGAAGAAGCCCGCAGGGGGCCGGCCACGATGGCCGGCCGTTCTTGTTGAGGCAGGATGCCGAATCAAGAACCTCCGCCCGGCACCCGGTGCGCGGCCGCAGGCCAATAAGAAGATGGGCTGCGGAGCAGCCCCTCCCTATCGCACGCCAGAACGCTGTCTGAGCAGCGAGGGTAGGCGCCGAGGGCTCTTCCCGCAACCACGCCCGAGCGCCGCGCAGAGGCCGGCCCGACGGCCGTCGTGTTACTGCCCGAATTTGATTTCTTCGCCTTCGTGGCCGCGGTCCCAGCCGCGGAGCTCATCGCGGATATGCGCGATGCGCTGGCGACCGAGCGCATTGCGCTCCTCGTCCAGCACCAGGCCATCAAGCAGCTCCGCCAGGCGCTGCGCGGTCGGCAGCATCGCATCCCAGGCATCCAGCGCAGCGATCGGGCCCGGCAGGGCCATGAAGAACGACAGGCCCGGCGTCTGCAGGGTCGCGATGCGCGCCATGTCGAAGTTACCCGGCTTCACCAGGTTCGCCACGCTGAAGATCGGGCCCTTTTCCGGGTGGCCATCGACCAGCCGGTGGTAGATGCCCATGTCGCCGAATTCCAGGCCGGCCTTCTCGGCGGCGACCACCAGGTCGGAGCCCTGGAAGCGCTGGCCTTCGCGCGAGACGACATACAGGCTGACGATGCGTTCGACCGGGGCGCTGGGCGGCCGGCGGCCGAGGTCCGAGCGCGGCGGGGTCTTCACCGGCGCCGGCGTCGGCTTGGGCGGCATCGGGACCGGGGCCGGTGCGGCGGCCTGGGTCACCGGCGGCTGCACGGGCGGCGGCGTGGGTGCGTGGCCGGTCGACTGGGTCGGATCCGGTGCGCGGGCGCCGCCCGTCGGTTGGGCCGAAGCCGGTGCGCGGGGGCCGCCGGCCGGCTGGGCTGGGGCGCGGGCGCCGCCGGCCGGTTCGTCGAGGTCGAACGGCAGGTCGAAGTCGATCCGCGGTTCGGTGCGCTGGCCAGCGCGCGGGGCCGGCTCGTACGGATCCATGTCGGCAGCCGAGGAGCTGCGTGGGTCGGTGATCGGCGTGCGCGGATCGGCGGCCGGGTTGCGCTGGTCGCTGAGCGAGGCGCCGAGGCGTTCGAGTTCGGCGCGCAGGTCGACGTCCAGCTCGCCCTGCTTCGGCGACGGACGGAACAGCGGGTCGTTGGCGTCGTCGTCGCGGGCCAGCGGCTCGCGGCTGTCGTAGTCGCGCGCGTCGAAGGCGTCGTCGCGGGCGCTGAACGACAGGTTGTCGTCGCCCTGGCGCTCATCGCCACCGAACGAGGGTTCGCGGCGTTCGCGCGCGCGCTCGGGCTGTTCGGGCATCGGCTTGCGCCGGCCCTGCTCCTTGCGCGGCTGGCCAAACAGCCAGAGCAGCACGAGCACGACGATGCCGACGAAGAGCATCGGGATGCCGACGGCAGGGTTCCAGGCGAGGCCGATGGCGGGATTCATGGGAGCAGTGATTCCTTTGGTAGTGCTCAGGCAACGCCGGCGAGCTTGGATGCCTCGGCCAGGTCGACCTGGACCAGGCGCGACACGCCCGGCTCACGCATGGTAACGCCACACAGCTGATGTGCGGCTTCCATCGTGGCCTTGTTGTGGCTGACGAAGATGAACTGCACCTTCTCGCTCATCTCGCGCACCATGGCGGAGAAGCGACCGACGTTCGCTTCGTCCAGCGGTGCGTCCACCTCGTCCAGCAGGCAGAACGGGGCGGGATTGAGGCCGAAGATGGCGAACACCAGCGACACGGCGGTGAGCGCTTTCTCGCCGCCGGATAGCAGGTTGATGTTGGATACACGCTTGCCCGGCGGGCGCGCCATGATCGCCACGCCGGTGTCGAGCAGGTCTTCGCCGGTGAGTTCGAGGTAGGCATGGCCGCCACCGAACAGGCGCGGGAACAGCTCCTGCACGCCGGCATTCACGCGGTCGAAGGTTTCCTTGAAGCGCTGGCGGGTCTCGCGATCGATCTTCTTGATCGCGCCCTCCAGGGTTTCCATCGCGCTGGTCAGGTCGAGCAGCTGCGAATCCAGGTACTCCTTGCGCTGCGACTGCTCGGCGTGTTCCTGGATCGCCGCGAGGTTGACCGGCTCCAGGCGTGCGATCTTCGAGGCGAGGTCGGACAGCTGTCCCTGCCACTGCGAGGGCTCGGCGTCTTCGGCCAGTTCGGCCAGCAGCGCCTCCAGTTCCAGGCCGGAGGCCGCGATCGCCTGGGCCAGCTGTTCGGCGCGCAACTGCAGCGCCTGTGCGGCGAGGCGCTTCTCGGCCACGCTTTCGCGGACCTGGCCGAGCACGTGTTCGACGCGCTGGCGTTCCTGTTCGAGCCGGCGGAATTCGGCGTCGCAGTCTTCCACCGCGCGGCGTGCTTCCACCAGCTGGCGATCGACCAGCAGGCGCTGGTCGAGGTAGGTCTGGCGTTCTGCTTCCAGCTCGACGATGGGATCGGAGCCGGCGGCCAGCTGGTCTTCGATCTCGTCCAGGCGCATCGTCACCTGGCGCAGCTGGGTGTCGAGGCGGCCGAGGGCCTGTTCGAGCGAGCTGAGCGCGGAGCGCTTGGATTCGATGCCGAGCGCCAGCTGGTGCGACTGGTCCGCGGCCTCGCGGGCATTCATGCGGGCTTCTTCGCGGGCCTCGAGCAGGTCGCGGCGCTCGTTCTCCAGGCCGCGGCGTTCGTCTTCGCGATCGCCCATGTGGCCGACGGCTTCGTCCAGGCGCGCACGCGCCTCGCGGGTCTGCCCTTCCAGTTCGTCGAGCTGGTCGACCAGCGTGCTGATTTCGCCACCGACTTTCTCGGCGCGCGCACGCGCGGTCTCCATCTTGCCGCGCTGGCTCTGCAGCTGGCCGGCCAGTTCGGAGAGGCGACGGTGCGCCGCATACAGCTCACGCTGCGCGTCGTCGCGCTGGCGTTCGGTTTCGAACTTGCGCGTGCGCAGGTCTTCGAGCTGTTCGGTGCGTTCCTCGATGGTCGCTTCGAGGCTTTCGATCTGTTCGGCGAGCTGGCGGATATCGCGCTCGCGGGCGAGCACGCCGACCTGGTTGCCCTGCGCGCGCAGCACGCGGGTCCAGCCCGGGCCCATCCAGGCGCCGTCGCGGGTGATCACCGACTGGCCCGGCGACAACGACGACACGCGCGCCGCGGCGTCGTCGACCGAGTCGGCGACGAACACGTTGGAGAGCAGCGCCACGGCGGCGGCGGGGCCGCGCACATAGCCGGCCAGCGTACCGGCGGCACCGGGGCCACCCTTCTCGCTGGCGAACAGGGCGACGTCGGCGTCGCCGAGGCTCGGGAACTCGGGGACGAGCGCGGCGGGCGCATCGACCAGCACGCCGTCGAGCACGCCGGCCAGCACGGTTTCCACGGCCGATTCGTAACCGGCGTCGACCTGCAACGCTTCGCCGAGGCGGCGCGCGCTGGCCAGGCCGAGGCGTTTCAGCCAGCCAGTCGCGGCGGATTCTTCCTGGCCCAGCGCGGCGGTCTGCAGGGCTTCGAGCGAGGCCTGGCGGCCGCGTGCGGTCTGCAGCTGCTGGCGGGCGTCGTTCAACGCCGACTGCACCTGGCGTTCGTCGTCGAGCACGCGCTCGTAGGCGACCTTGTGCTGGTCGAGCACGCCGCCCATCTGCTCCACGCGTTCGCGCTGGGTGTCGTGTTCGATATCGAGCTGTTCGGCGGCGGCGTCGAGCGCGGCGACGTCGGTCGCCCGCTGCTCGGTTTCCAGCGCCTCGCGACGACGGGCCAGGTCGACCGCCTGGCGGTCGAGGTAGGCGAGCTTGGTCCGCTCCACTTCGGCGGCGCGGGTGGATTCGGACGCACCGCGGGTGTGGGTGTCCCAGCGCTGCTGCCAGTCGGCCAGCCGCGATTCGGTGGCGCGCTGCTGCTCGCCGGTTTCTTCCTGGACCTGCTGCAGCGCTTCGAGCTTCGGTTCGCCCTCGGCCAGCGCCATGCGCAGCGTCTCGATCTGCTCGCGGTCGGTGCTGATGTGGCCTTGCAGCTCGCCCAACTCGCGCTCGGTCTCCGCCTTGGACCGGGTCAGGCGCTCGGCCAGGTCACGGTTGTGCCGCACCTGCTGCTCGACGCGGGCGATCTCGGCGCCGACCTTGTAGACCTCGGCCTGGACCTGGTTGAGGTGTTCGCTCGCGCCCTGGTGGCGCTCGCGCACCGTCTCCATCTGCGCTTCGACCTGGCGCTGGGTGGCCGTGTGTTTTTCGATCTCCAGCTCGAACTCGCGCAGGCCGGAGCCTTCGCCCTGCCGCTGGCGATCCAGCGTGCGGTATTCGAGGGCGCGCAGCTCGGCTTCGCGGCGGGTCTGCTCTTCCTTGAAGGCCTTCCAGCGTTCGGCGGCGCGGGCCTGGCGGTTGAGGTGGTCCAGCTGCTTTTCCACCTCGTCGCGCACGTCGCGCACGCGGTCGAGGTTTTCGCGGGTGGATTTGATCCGGCTCTCGGTTTCCTTGCGGCGCTCCTTGTACTTGGAGATGCCGGCGGCCTCTTCCAGGTGGGTGCGCAGTTCTTCCGGGGCCGCCTCGATGATCTGGCTGATCATGCCCTGCTCGATGATCGAGTAGGAACGCGGGCCCAGGCCGGTGCCGAGGAACAGGTCGGTGATGTCGCGGCGGCGGCAGCGCGCGCCATTGAGGTAATAGGACGACTGGCCGTCGCGGCTGACGATGCGCTTGACCGAGATCTCGGCGAAGCTGGCGTATTCGCCCTGGATGGTGCCGTCGCCGTTATCGAAGATCAGCTCGACCGCGGCCTGGCCGACCGGCTTGCGCGCGCTGGAGCCGGAAAAGATCACGTCGGTGAGCGAGTCGCCACGCAGGCGGCTGGCCGCGGATTCGCCCATGACCCAGCGGATGGCGTCGATGATGTTCGACTTGCCACAGCCATTCGGACCGACGACGCCGGTCATGTTGGTGGGCAGGTGCAGCGTGGTCGGGTCCACGAAGGACTTGAACCCCGCCAGCTTGATCGTGGTCAGACGCATGTTGGGTTCCGTGAGGAAAGCGGCAGCCACCCCTTGGCTGATCGGTCACTTTGCCAGTGAGGGGGTCGCGGCGCAATACGCGAAAGTACGCGAAGAAGCGAAGGTAAGCTATTGAAATGTAGGAGCGCGCCCGCGCGCGAAGCAAGATACCCGCTTACTCCCCAGGCGCCCGAGCCTCAATCGAAAGCGCATGGATCCCGCCAGGCATCATGTCCCCCAACGCCTCATACACCATCCGGTGCCGCTGGATCGGATTCTTCCCGGCGAACGCGGCGCTGACGATCCGGGCGAAGAAATGCCCCTTGCCCTCGCCCGAGTGACCGGCGTGCTTGTGCCCCTCGTCGATCACGTCCAGCTCCAGCGGTACCAGCGCCTCGGTCAGGCGCTGGCGGATCATCGCGACCTTCTCGGCGGTCACGGCAGGACCACTTTGAACGGGCGGACCGTCACTTCCTTATAGACGCCGGCGCCGATGTACGGGTCGGCATCGGCCCAGGCCTGGGCGGCCTGCAGGCTTTCGAACTCGGCGACGATCAGGCTGCCGGTGAAACCGGCCTCGCCCGGGTCTTCGCTGTCGATCGCCGGGAACGGGCCGGCCAGCTTCAGGCGGCCCTCTTCCTTCAGCGCCGACAGGCGGGCGACGTGGGCCGGGCGCACCGAGAGGCGCTTTTCCAGCGAATCCGGGTGGTCGATGCCGGTGATGGCGTAATACATGGCTCAGGCCTCCGGGCGCATGGTCGGGAACAGCAGCACGTCGCGGATCGACGACGAACCGGTCAGCAGCATCACCAGGCGGTCGATGCCGACGCCCAGGCCACCGGTCGGCGGCAGGCCGACTTCCAGCGCGCGGATGTAGTCGGCGTCGAAGTGCATGGCTTCGTCGTCACCGGCGTCCTTCGCGTCCACCTGGGCCTGGAAGCGCGCGGCCTGGTCTTCCGAGTCGTTGAGCTCGGAGAAGCCGTTGGCCAGTTCCTTGCCGTTGATGAACAGCTCGAAGCGGTCGGTGATGCCCTTGTCGGTGTCGCTCTCGCGGGCCAGCGGCGAGACTTCCACCGGGTGGTCGGTGATGAAGGTCGGCTGGACCAGGGTGTGCTCCACCGTGGCTTCGAAGATCTCCAGCAGCAGCTTGCCCCAGCCGTACGACGGCTTGACCTGGATGCCCAGGCGCTTCGCGTGCGCGGCCATGGCCTCGCGGTCGCGCAGCTCGCCGGCCTTGATTTCCGGGTTGAGCTCGAGCACCGCGTCTTCCATGCGCCAGCGACGGAACGCCGGGCCGAGGTCGACCTGCGCGCCATCCCATTCGATGACGGTGCTGCCGACCACGTCGGTGGCGGCGGTGCGGATCAGGCCTTCGGTGATGTCCATGATCTCGTGGTACGTGGCGTAGGCCTGGTACAGCTCGAGCATCGTGAACTCGGGGTTGTGCCGGGTGGACACGCCCTCGTTGCGGAAATTGCGGTTGATTTCGTAGACGCGGTCGAAGCCGCCGACGACCAGGCGCTTCAGGTAAAGCTCCGGCGCCACGCGCAGGTACAGCGGGATATCCAGCGCGTTGTGGTGCGTCGTGAACGGCCGCGCGGTGGCGCCGCCGGGGATCACGTGCATCATCGGCGTCTCGACTTCCATGAAGCGGCGCGGCTCGGCTTCGAGCCAGCGGCGCACGTGGCTGACGATCTTCGAACGCAGCGCGAAGGTGCGGCGCGCCTCTTCGGTGACGATCAGGTCGACGTAGCGCTGGCGATAACGCTGCTCGACGTCGGCCATCCCGTGGTGCTTGTCCGGCAGGCCACGCAGGGACTTGGTCAGCAGGCGGATGCTTTCGACCTTGACCGACAGCTCGCCGGTCTTGGTCCGCATCAGCATGCCGGTGGCGCCGACGATGTCGCCGAGGTCCCAGCGCTTGAACGCGTTGTAGGCCTCTTCGCCCAGCGTGCCCTGGTGGATGAACAGCTGGATGCGGCCGGTGCCGTCCTGCATGGAGACGAAGCTGACCTTGCCCTGGCCGCGGTTGAGCATGATGCGGCCGGCCACGGCGACCTGGCGCGGCGAGGCCTCGATGGCTTCCGCGGTCCAGGTTTCCTTGTCTTCGAACTCGGCCTGCAGGTCGCCGGCGAAGCTGTCGATCTTGAAGTCGTTCGGATACGCGATGCCCTGCTCGCGCAGCGCCTTGAGTTTCTCGCGGCGCTCGGCAATGAGGCGGTTTTCCTCAGCTGCGGCTTCTTTGGGCGTCTGGGCGGAAATGGGCTGTTCGGTCATTGGGATGCGTTTGGAAGTGGGGGGTGGGAAGTGGGGGCGCATGGATCACTGGTTCTGCAACTTTTGCTCCAGCGATTTGCGCAGGCCTCGCATGATTCTTCCGAGTTTGTCACAGCGAGCGATGGTGGTGCTTTCTTCAGACTTATCGATGTACCCCAGACGGGCCGCAAGGTGAACCTGGGTTTCAACCTCGGCTAACGATCCACGCGCTATGCCGATGAACCGCACGAAGTCCCGCGTCGCACCTCGGGCATGTCCTTCCGCGAGATTCGAGGGAATGGATACGGCAGCGCGCCTGACCTGGGAAATCAAACCAAATCGCTCGGTGACCGGAAACCGATCCGCCAACCGATACACGCAAACCACGAGTTGCATAGCTTCCTGCCAAGCCTCCAGATCACGGAAACTCGCGAACGCAGCGCGCCCACTTCCCATCTCCCACCTCCGTGTGATTCCTCAGTACAAAACAGGCGGCGCCCTCCTGGACGCCGCCACTTCATCACGCGTCGACGCGCTTGGAACCGGCCTCGAGCCCGGCCTTCAGGCTGGCTTCGACGAATTCGTCGAGGTCGCCGTCGAGCACCTTCTGGGTGTCGGAGCGTTCGATGCCGGTGCGCAGGTCCTTGATGCGGGACTGGTCGAGCACGTAGTTGCGGATCTGGCTGCCCCAGCCGATGTCGGACTTGGTGGCTTCCAGGGCATCCTTTTCGGCGTTGCGCTTCTGCACTTCCAGCTCGTAGAGCTTGGCTTTCAGCATCTTCATCGCGCGGTCGCGGTTGGCATGCTGGCTGCGTTCGGTCTGGCAGGCCACGACCGTATTGGTCGGGATATGCGTGATACGCACCGCCGATTCGGTCTTGTTGACGTGCTGGCCACCGGCGCCCGAGGAGCGGTAAACGTCCGTGCGCAGGTCGGCCGGGTTGATGTCGATCTCGATGTCGTCGTCGACTTCCGGCGACACGAACACCGAGGTGAAGCTGGTGTGGCGACGGTTGTCGGAGTCGAACGGGCTCTTGCGGACCAGGCGGTGCACGCCGATCTCGGTCTTCAGCCAGCCATAGGCGTAGTCGCCTTCCACGCGGAAGGTGGCCGACTTGATGCCCGCGACTTCGCCGCCGGAGACTTCCATCAGCTCGGCCTTCCAGCCACGCGATTCGGCCCAGCGCAGGTACATGCGCAGCAGGATTTCGGCCCAGTCCTGGGCTTCGGTACCGCCGGCGCCGGCCTGGATGTCGACGAACGCCGGGGCGGCGTCGAGCTTGCCGGAGAACATGCGCTGGAATTCGAGCTTGCTGATGCGTGCGTCGACCTTGTTCACGTCGTCGACGACGGACATCACGGTCTCTTCGTCGCCATCGGCCGCGGCCATGTCGAGGAGTTCCCTCGCATCGTCCAGCGACGCGGTCATCTCTTCGATGCCGGTGACGATCGTGTCGAGCTGGGCACGCTCGCGACCCAGGTCCTGCGCGCGCTTGGGATCATCCCAGACCTTGGGATTTTCCAGCTCGCGGTTGACTTCCTCTAGCCGTTCTTTCTTGACGGCGTAGTCAAAGATACCCCCTAAGCGACTCGACGCGGCCCTTGAGGTCCGCGATCTGCGCAAGGATCGGATTCGTCTCGATCATGATTCTTTTGCCTGTCTTAGCCTGGCGGAGTGCGTCGGCGTCAACAGGTGAGTGTAGCAAAAGCGGGGGTGGGGGGTGGGAAATGGGGGTGCCTGCATGAAACCCTCACAACGCATCCAGGCCCCGCAAGCGGTCGCACAAGCGCCCCCATTTCCCATCCCCCACCTCCGCTCTCAGGCCAGGGCCTCGCGGTGCACGCCGCGCACGGCGCGGCCGGAGGGGTCGGCGGCGGCGGCGAACGACGGATCCCAGGCTAGGGCGGCCGGGGAGGAGCAGGCGATCGATTTGCCGCCGGGGACGGTCGCGGCGCAGGCCTCGCCGGGGAAATGGCGTTCGAAGACGGTGCGGTAGAAGTAGGCTTCCTTGGTGGCCGGGGTGTTGTGCGGGAAGCGGGCGGCCGCGGCGGCGAACTCGCGGTCGCTGACCATGGCCTCGGCGTGGGCCTTCAGGCCGTCGATCCAGCCGTAGCCGACGCCGTCGCTGAACTGCTCCTTCTGCCGCCACAGGATCGATTCGGGGAGGGCCCCGTCGAAGGCTTCGCGCAGGATGCCCTTCTCGATGCCCTTGCGGGCGACCATCTTGGCCTCGGCGTCGAAGGCCATCGCGGCATCGAGGAATTCGGTGTCGAGGAAGGGTACGCGGGCTTCCACGCCCCATGCCGCCATCGACTTGTTCGCGCGCAGGCAGTCGTAATAGTGCAAGGCATCCAGCTTGCGCACGGTTTCTTCGTGGAACGAGCGGGCGTCGGGCGCTTTGTGGAAATACAGGTAACCGCCGAAGATTTCGTCCGAACCCTCGCCGGACAGGACCATCTTCACGCCCATCGCCTTGATCCGGCGGGCGAGCAGGAACATCGGCGTGGAGGCGCGGATGGTGGTGACGTCGTAGGTTTCAATGTGGCGGATCACTTCGGGCAAGGCATCCAGGCCTTCTTCGAAGGTGTAGACGAAGCCGTGGTGGACCGTGCCGAGTGCTTCCGCCGCCACTTCCGCGGCCTTCAGGTCGGGCGAGCCGTCCAGGCCGATGGCGAAGGAATGCAGGCGCGGCCACCAGGCTTCGTCGCGGTCGTCGTCTTCGATGCGGCGGCGGGCGAACTGGGCCGCGACGGCGGCGACCAGCGAAGAGTCCAGTCCGCCGGAGAGCAGGACGCCGTAGGGCACGTCGGTCATCATCTGGCGGTGCACCGCGGCTTCGAAGGCCCCGCGCAGTGCCGCGGGCTCGATCGTCTTGCCTTCGGTGGCGTCGTAGTCGCGCCAGCCCGGTGTCCAGTAGCGCACGGCTTCACCCGTGGCGCTGTCGTAGACGTGGCCGGGCGGGAACGGCGCGACGTCCGCGCAGACCCCGACGAGGGATTTCATTTCCGAGGCGACGCACAGGCGCCCTGCCCGGTCATGCCCCCAGTACAACGGGCAGACCCCGACCGGATCGCGGGCGATGAGGAAGCGGCGCTGGCCGGCGTCCCACAGGGCGAAGGCGAAGATGCCGTTGAGCTGGCCGAGGAAGTCGGCACCGTGTTCGCGGTACAGCGCGTTGATCACCTCGCAGTCCGAGCCGGTGGTGAAGGCATAGTCGCTGGCGGCACGCAGTTCGCGGTGGTTGTAGATCTCGCCGTTGACGGCCAGGGCGAGGTCGCCCTCCTTCGAGCGCAGCGGTTGCGCGCCGCTGGCCGGATCGACGATGGCCAGGCGCTCGTGGACGAGGATCGCGCCGTCGTCGACGTAGACACCGCTCCAGTCCGGGCCACGGTGGCGCTGCCGCTGGGAGAGTTCCATGGCGTGGGTGCGCAGTGCCTGGAGGTCGTCGCCGGCGGCGAGGCCGAACATCCCGAAGATCGAACACATATGCCTTGCTCCTGGATCGCTGGATGAGAAAACGCGCAAAGAAAAAGGCCCGCCTGGTGAGGGCGGGCCTTTCGTGTATCCGGTGGTTTCGCTTGCAACCGCCTACACGCCGACCCTCCCGAGGTTCCGGGCATTATTGGTATTGGCGTTATTGGCGGCGATGCGAATCATGGCTCGACTAGATCATGATTCGCGCTGCGATGCAACACCCCTAGAATCCGATCCATCGATCACCGGAGGACGCCCCATGCAACCCATCCTCGCGCTCATGCTCCTGTCGACGGCGCAGCCCATGCCCACGTGGTTCCCAGGCGACTGGGAGCCCTACAGCAATGCTTTCCAGGGCCTGGGCATGCTGACCGCCAGGCAGGGATCGCTCGACTGGAGCGAATGCAAGGCCGCGCATTTCGACGTCGTTGAAGCCAGCGGCAACACGCTGGTGATCCGCCTTGCGAAGCAAAGCATGTGCAACCTCGGCGACCAGCCGCGCACGCGGATGGATACGGTGCGTTTCACGCTGCGCGAAAACGGCTGCGATCTCGGCGTGTCGATTTACTCGTCGCCGGATGCGATGAAGCGGAACGAGCCGTCGGCCGAGGGGCTCTATGGGAAGACGAAGTGTGCGTCGGGGCCGGCGGCTACCGCGCCGGTCGTTATGCCTGCGGGGAAGCACTGAACCGGCATGGCATCAGCCATGCAGCGATGACGAGGTGACGGGCATTCGACACGGCAGGTATCCCGACACCATACCGCAGGACTCAAACCTCCCTATCGCGCCCTGCGAGTCCTTGCACGTCAACCCAGGCGCAGGCGCGCCTGAAAGGCTCAAACCTTCTTCTCTAAGCTGAATGCGCAGGTCGGGTAGGCAAATAAGTATTCACCCTGCGAGGAATCCCCTCGACGTGATAGCTCCATGAGCTCAATCACAACTCCCGAAGTATCCAGGTTTTTCGGGCGGACCCAGGCATTGAAGATGCTCAGGCGAACGGGAATGTTACCTTTCCAAAAAGCTATTTCTTCGCCACCAGTCTCGCGAGATGTAGGCCGCGTCTGCTCTTGATATACCCGGCCATCATCGCGGAACGCGAAGATCGCTGGCACGGCAATGTCGTTTTCGATCGCAGCATTCCGACAGCCGGGCACATCAACCGATACGAGGGTCATCTCCTCTTTCGCTCCCAACAGCCTCACCTGCGTCCTGGAAAACGTAAGACCACGTAAGACGGCCAGTTGCGACGGCGAGACAGATCTATTCGGGGCGGTGAAGTCCATTGGCGATGTTTCGCCGCTGCTCGACCATCGATCGCCCTTGAGGAACGTCGTGAATGTGGCGACAGGGTCCGAAACCGTAAATTCACTCCATCGGGGAAATACGAAACCTTCCGTTTTCGATGGCGGCAGCTTCGAGAATCGAAACGTGCACAAGTCCTGATCGGACATACGCTGGATATTCGCACCGACGATCATGCGTTTGAGCGCCGCACATACAGGACCATTGAGATTCGTAACTGTCCGCATCGTTACCGAGCCCGCCACGACGGTCGCGGAGAACGGCATAGAAAGCAGAAGAGCCTTTACGAAGGCACGACGGAGGAACAGTGCCACCTTCCGAGGTGCGGCATGATAGTGCCGCGCTGCGATATCACCCTTACGATCGAACATCCCTGTTCTGCCCCCTGGCAAGTACTGGTGCGCGATCCGGCGAATCGTCGGTGCCGCTCCGTCTGCCGTGGCATTTAGTCCCGTCGAATCTTTCCCGGACCTTTCAACACGTCCTCAGCGGGCCAACTTGCCCTCAACTGGCCGCAAGCCTCTCCACCACCCTCCGATAGGCATCCGCCGCCGCCTGCTCCGCATGGTGGGCAAACCCACGCACCCGCCACTGACCACCCACCATCACGTCCCGCACCAGCGGCGTGTTGCCGGCGAACAGGAAGCTATCCAGCACATCCGCTTCGTCGCGTGCCGCGAGCAAGGGCGAGCGATCGTCGAGCACGAGGAGATCGGCACGTGCGCCCTGCCCCAGCCGTGCGATATCCGCACCGGATGCACGTGCACCGCCGTCGAGGGCGCGCTGCCACAGCGCGGTGCCGACGCTTTCCTCGGGCTGCCGGGCAGCGACGTTGCGATGCCGGGTGACCAGGCGCTGGCCGTATTCCAGCCAGCGCAGTTCTTCCACCGGCGACACGGAAATATGCGAGTCCGAACCGATGCCCAGCGTGCCGCCGGCATCGATGAAGTCGGCCAGCGGGAACAGGCCATCGCCCAGGTTCGCCTCCGTCGTCGGGCAGAGGCCCGCGACGGCACCGCTCTTCGCGATGCGCTGGGTTTCCTGACCGGTCAGGTGGGTCGCGTGGATCAAGGTCCAGCGCTGGTCCACGTCCGCATGGTCGAGCAGCCATTCCACCGGACGCGCACCCCGCACGGCGAGGCAATCCTGCACTTCGCCGATCTGCTCGGCGATGTGGATGTGGATCGGCAGGTCACGCGCGACGCCGGTGGCAAGCACCGAACGCATCGCCTCTTCCGGCACCGCACGCAACGAATGCAGGGCGATGCCGATCTTCAGCATGTCGTCCTGCATCGGCACCAGGCGTTCCAGCAACGACACGTACTGGCCGACGTCATGGCGGAAACGCTGCTGGCGTTCGGTCAGCGGCCGGCCATCGAAGCCACCGGTCATGTACAGCACCGGCAACAGCGTCAGGCCGATACCTGCATCCCTCGCCGCTTCGATCAGGGCAAGCGACATCGCCGCCTTGTCGTCGTAGTGCACGCCGCGCGGACCGTGGTGCAGGTAGTGGAATTCGCAGACCTGGGTGTAGCCCGCCTTTACCATCTCGACGTAGAGCTGGGTGGCGATCGCCTTCAGGTCATCCGGATCGATCGCCTCGGCGAAGGCATACATGGTTTCGCGCCAGGTCCAGAAGCTGTCCTCGCCCGGGCCGCGACGCTCGGCCAGGCCGGCCATGGCGCGCTGGAACGCGTGCGAATGCAGGTTCGGCATGCCCGGCAGCACGAAGCGACCGATGCGGTCACCACCGGAACTGCCCGGTGCGCCGAAACGGCCATCGCGTACCGTGAGGCCCGCCTCGGCCCAGGCGCCATCGGACCAGAGGAAATCGGCGGTGAAATCGGTCGAGGTCATCACGGGCACCTTGGGTAAACAACCATGTAGGAGCGCGCCTGCGCGCGAATCAGGCCTGGCGAGACCCATTCGCGCGCAGGCGCGCTCCTACAGCAAAGACAGGCGCGCCCACACAGCATAGCGTGCCCTTATGAATGGCTTCACGCTGGCCGGGCATAATAAGGGGCATGACCGAGACGACCCCCGCCCAGAATCCCAAGCTGACCCTGCGCCTGGCGCGCCCCGCCGATGTCCCCGAGCTGGTCGCGCTGACCGCCCGGGTCTACACCGCGGAATGGGGTCATTCGGCTGAAATGCTGCAGGGCCAGCAGAACAACTTCCCCGAAGGCCAGTTCGTCGTCGAATACGAAGGCCATATCGTCGGATTTTGCGCCACCTTTCGCATCAACGAAGCACTCGCCCTCGCGCCGCACACGTGGATGCAGATCACCGGCGGTGGCTTTGCCGCCCGGCACGATCCCAAGGGCGACTGGCTCTACGGCATGGAAGTGGTGGTCCACCCGGATTACCGCGGCATGCGCATCGGCCAGCGCCTGTACATGGCCCGCAAGCGCCTGTGCACCGACCTGAAGCTGCGCGGCATCGTCTTCGGCGGGCGCATGCCCGGGCTGTCCCGCGCCGTCAGCCGCTACGGCAGCGCGGAAGCCTACGTGCAGGCCGTGGTCGACGGCAGCCGCCGCGACCCGACCCTGAGCTTCCAGCTACGCAACGGCTTCGAAGTGATCGGCCTGCTCCGCGAATACGTGCCCTCCGACCACGAATCGCTCGGTTACGCCGCCCACCTGGTCTGGCGCAACCCGCACCTGCTCAACCACCCCGACACCCCGCGCGTCTCGCACAGCCACCGGCTGCCCGACTCCGTGCGCGTCGCCTCGGTGCAGTACCAGCAGCGCCGGATCACCTCGTTCGCCGAATTCGCCACCCAGGTCGAATACTTCGTCGACATCGCCGCGGACTACGACGCCGACTTCGTTGCCTTCCCCGAGCTGATCACGCTGCAGCTGCTGTCGATCGAAAACGCCGAGCTCTCGCCGGTGGACTCGATCCGGCGACTGTCCGAGTACACCGACGAAGTGAAGGCGCTGTTCCACCGCCTGGCCGTGCACTACAACATCAACATCATCGGTGGCTCGCATCCCACCCGCCAGCCCAACGGCGATATCCACAACGTCTGCTACGTGTGCCTGCGCGACGGCTCGATCCACGAGCGCGAAAAGCTGCACCCGACGCCGAGCGAGAAGAACGTCTGGAACATCACCGGCGGCGACAGCGCGGCGACGATCCAGACCGACTGCGGCCCGATCGGCGTGATGATCTGCTACGACTCGGAATTCCCCGAAGTGGCCCGCCACCTCACCGACCAGGGCGCGCTGATCCTGTTCGTGCCGTTCTGCACCGACGTGCGCGAAGGCTACCTGCGCGTGCGTTACTGCTCGCAGGCCCGCGCCATCGAAAACCAGTGCTACGTGGTGCTCTCCGGCAACGTCGGCAACCTGCCCGGCGTGAACAACTTCGATATCCAGTACGGCCAGAGCTGCATCCTCACCCCGAGCGACTTCCCGTTCGCGCGTGACGGCATCGCCGCGGATTCCACGCCGAACATCGAAACCGTGCTGTTCGCCGACCTGCGCCTGGAAAACCTCGCGAAGGCGCGCAACTCGGGCGCCGTGCAGAACCTGAAGGATCGTCGCTACGACCTCTACCAGGTGCGCTGGGCACGGACGCCGGACAGCCGATGAGCGCCGTTCCCGGAGACGGTGCCCCACACTCGCGGTTCACTCGCCTGCGCCAGCACCAGTGGCTGTCGCCGCAGCAATGGCGGCGGCGGATCCTGTTCTGGTCCGGCGCGATCATCGTCGGCCTCGCCGCGGTGTTCTTCGCCAAGGCGGCCGACTACGCGTTCGAGCTGTTCCACGGCGTTGCCAGCCACGGCTGGTGGGTGCCGCTGCTGATCACGCCGCCGACCTTCGCCCTGCTCTGCTGGCTCACCCAGGGCGCGCTGAAGGCCACCCGCGGCTCGGGCATCCCGCAGGCGATCGCCGCGCTGAAGATCGAAGACGACGGCTTCCGCACGCGCCTGCTCTCGCTGAAGGTCGCCGGCGGCAAGATGGCACTCACCCTCGCCGCCCTGCTCGGCGGCGCATCGGTCGGCCGCGAAGGACCGACCGTGCACGTCGGCGCGGGGCTGCTGTATTCGATGGGCAAACGCTTCGGCTTCGACGACCCCACCGCGGCCGGCCGCTTCATTCTCGCCGGTTCCGCCGCCGGCCTCGCCGCCGCCTTCAACACGCCGCTCGCCGGCGTGGTCTTCGCCATCGAGGAAATGTCCGGCACCTTCGAACACCGCATGAGCGGCACCCTGCTCACCGCCGTGATCGTCGCCGGCGTGGTCTCGCTCGGCATCGTCGGCAACTACGCTTACTTCGGCGACATCACCGCTTCCCTGCCGTTGGGCAAGGCGTGGCTCGCGGTGCTGCTCACCGGCATCGTCGGCGGCCTCGCCGGTGGCCTGTTTGCACGTTTGATCATTCCTTCCGCCGTCGGTTTCCGTGGTGCCCTGGCCCGCCTGCGCGGCCGCCAGCCGGTGGTGTTCGCGGCCTTCTGCGGCCTCGCCCTCGTGCTGCTCAGCCTGATGAGCGCGAACGGCCTGTACGGCACCGGTTACGCCCAGGCCCGCGCCATCCTAGAAGGCCATTCCGACACCGGCCCGCTGTTCGGCGTGCTGAAGTTCCTCGGCAACATCGCCTCCTCGTGGGCCGGTATCCCCGGCGGCATCTTCTCGCCGGCCCTGGCGGTCGGTGCGGGACTGGGCGGCAACATCGCCCACCTGCTGCCCGGCGCCGATGTCTCCGCCGTGGTCCTGCTCGGCATGGCGGCGTACCTTGCGGGCGTGACCCAGGCCCCGCTGACCGCCGCCGTGATTTCCCTCGAACTCACCGCCAACCACCAGATGGCCCTGCCGATCATGGCCGCCTGCCTGCTCGCGCGCGGCGCCTCGGGCCTGGTCTGCCGCGTGCCGGTCTACAAGGCGCTGGCCGACGTGCTGATGGCGCAATACGAAGACGAACGCCTGAGGCGCGAGGCGGCACCCGCGCAGGAACCTGCCACGCCATGACCACCGACACCCGCTGGGACTACCTGCTGCTCGACGCCGGTCTCGCGACGCTCACCGACAACGGCGAGCCTTACGGGGCCATCGCCGACGGCGCGCTGGGCATCAAGGACGGCCGCATCGCCTTCGCCGGTGCGCGCAGCGACCTGCCCGGCGATCCGCATAGCGTGGCGCACCGTGTGGAATCCCTGCAGGGCACGTGGATCACCCCGGGCCTGGTCGATTGCCATACCCACCTGGTGTTCGGTGGCGATCGCGCGAAGGAATTCGAGATGCGCCTGGAAGGCGCCACCTACGAAGAGATCGCCCGTGCCGGCGGCGGCATCGTCTCCAGCGTGCGCGCCACGCGCATCGCCTCGGAAGACGAACTGTTCCGGCAGTCGCTGCCACGTGCGCGCGCCCTGCTCGCCGACGGCGTGACCACGCTGGAAATCAAGTCCGGCTACGGCCTCGAGCCCGACGCCGAGCGACGCATGCTGCGCGTGGCCCGGCGCATCGGCGTCGAGCTGGGCATCGACGTGCGCACCAGTTTCCTCGGCATGCACGCGCTTCCGCCGGAATACGCCGGTCGCCGCGACGAGTATGTGTCGCTGGTCTGCGACACGATGCTGCCCTCGCTGGCCGAGGAAGAACTCGTCGATGCCGTGGACGCCTTCTGCGAAGGCATCGGCTTTTCGCATGCGGAAACCGAGCGGTTGTTCGCGAAGGCCACCTCGCTCGGCCTGCCAGTGAAACTGCATGCCGAGCAGTTGTCCGACCTCGGTGGCGCCGCACTCGTGGCTCGTTTCAACGGCCTGTCCGCCGATCACCTGGAGTGGACCAGCGAGGAAGGGGTCAAGGCGATGGCGGCGGCTGGCACGGTCGCCGTGCTGCTGCCCGGCGCGTACTACGCACTGCGCGACACCCGGCCGCCCCCGGTCGCCTCGTTCCGCGAACACGGCGTCGCGATGGCGGTCGCCACCGACCTCAATCCGGGGACGTCGCCGCTGCTTTCGCTGCGCCTTGCCATGGGCATGGCCTGCACCCTGTTCCGCCTGACCCCGGAAGAAGCGCTGCGCGGTGCCACGCTGCACGGCGCGAAGGCGCTCGGCCTCGACGACCGCGGCACGCTCGCCGTCGGCCAGCGCGCCGACCTCGCGGTGTGGAACATCCAGCACCTGCCGGAGCTTTGCTACTGGATCGGTGGCGGCCTGCTACGCGAGACCTGGGTCGGCGGAGAACGGATCGGCTGAGAAACATCGCAACCACTTTCCGAATCCTTCCATCGATTTGACGACGTTCCCTTCCTAACATCGCCGGACGTAGCCGCGCCTTCGCCACCGCGCGTCGCCAGGAAGGGTTTTGAACGTCCCAACGCCATATCGCAGGGCTCTGCCCCGCGCCAGCTTCATCGTGTCCCTGCTAAGCACCTGCGCCTTCGCGACCGGTTGCGCCGACGACACCGACGACAAGGCCGAAGCGGCCACTCGCGCACGCCAGATGCGCGACGTCTCACGCATGCTCGATGCCATGGAAACCGCACCCGAGGGCGACGCGGATGCGGCAGCGATGCCGTTGTTGCCGTTGCCGCCAGTAGCGCGCGCGGCGGCTGCGACCAGCGTGTCGACGGCAGCGGGCGGCAGCGCATCGGCGGATGTGGTGCAGGCCGAGGCTACGCGCGGGCCGGGCGGTTACCTCGCTAAGGCGTGGAAGACGGCGCTGGCGATCGCAGTCGGCGTGCTCTCGATCGGGTTGGTGTGCGCGCTGTTCGTGCGCCGCTTGCGACGCCGGAAGGCTTCGGCCCCGGCGAAGCCTGCGGTCTCGATCGCTGACTGCTTCGCGCCGGCGGATGCATCCGCGGCTGCGGAGGCAACGGCTGCTGCGGCCGCTGCGGTGGCTCCTGACGCCGCCGCCGACGCGAATGCAGATGCAGATGTGGACGTGGCGTTCATTGAGGCACCGGTCGAAGTGCAGCCAGCGCCGGAGCTGCTGGCTGCCGACCCTGCGGACGCTTCAACGCAGGCCGATCCCACACCTCCCACGCTTACGACGACACCGACGGCACCGACGGTTTCGACGACGCCGACGACTCCTCCGGTTCAGCAGCCTCTTCCCCCATCGCCACTTGAGGCACCCGAGCCACCCATGCCTGACTGGAAGTACGAAAGCAGCGCCTACGAGACGCCCCCGTTGCAGCTCAACCTCGAGCCGGTCGACCTTCTGCCACGAACCGTGCGCGTGGAAACGGTATCGCTGGTGTCGCGCCTGCATGCACCCGAGCTACCGCGCGTGCTTTTCCTGAGCGGCGACGAACGGCACCCCACTCTCCGCCATGTCGGCCAGCACGCCGACGACTTCAACGCATGGGAAGCGATCCTGCGCGACGCATACGCGCAGGACGACGCCGACGGTGCGCTCGCCCGCTGGCTGCTGCCCGCGTTGCTCTGCCTGCGTGCGCCGTATCTCGACAAGGCAGCGGCGGATGGCTGCTTCGCCGAAGCGATCGCATGCTGCGAGGCCGCGTTGGCATCGGCAGCGCCGATCGACCAGGCACACTGGCGAGCGCAGCGCCTGCGCGTTGAACTCGCGCGGCTGTCCCGCCTCGCCGGCGCCACCCGCCTGCTCGCCCTGCGCGACCTCGGCAGCGACGCCGAGGAGCGATCCGCCGCGCCACTCGACGCATGGATCGACATCCACATCGCCTGGGCCGGCTGGCTCATCGGCGGCGCCGCCCAGGCCCGGCTCGGCACGGCCGATGCGCTTTGCGACCGGCTGGCCGCCGCAGGCGACGGCACGCGCGCCACGCGTCGCCGCGGCGACGTGGCGATGCAGCGCGCAGCGATCGCCAGGGCCGACGCAAGGCTCGCCCATCTCGACAGCGC
Source organism: Bacillus sp. NP157 (assembly GCA_018889975.1). Taxonomy (NCBI): domain Bacteria; kingdom Bacillati; phylum Bacillota; class Bacilli; order Caryophanales; family Bacillaceae; genus Bacillus; species Bacillus sp. NP157. The sequence continues at coordinate 875,843 of CP076546.1, read as the reverse complement.
ACTCGCGGCCTACCACACCGCCGCAAACGCCGACGGCGACCCGTCGCTGTCCCTCGCCATCGCCGCCTGCGCCCACCAGCGGGCACCGCTGCTTGCTTCACATGGCGACGCGGGTACCACCACTGTCAACGACGCCGCAGTCGAAGCCTGCTCGCTCGCCCTCGCACACGCGTTCGCGGCCGGACAACACCCCGCCTGGCGGCTCGCCTCGCTCGAAGCCCGCCTGGCCATCCAGCTCACCCACGACGCACTCCCCGGGCAACACCCGGCGACCGACATCGTCGCCACCCTGCGTCGCGAACTCGCCGACACCCGTCACTCCCTCCGCTCCCCAGGATCCCCATGACCCGCGCCACCGCTTCCCCGCTGCTCACCACCCGCTACGGCATCGCCGCCCCCGCTCCCGGCAACGCGCTCGTCGCCCGCTCGCTCGCGCTTTACGGCGAATGGGCCGAACGCGAAACCGACCTGCTCAGTGGGCTGGTGACCGACGGCCACCACGTCGTCGAAATCGGCGGCGACCACGGCGCACACACGCTATGGCTCGCACGCGCGGTCGGCGACAGCGGTGCCGTGCATGCGTTCGAGCCAAGCCGCCTCGGATTCCAGCAACTTTGCGCGAACGTGGCGCTGAACCAGCTGCCGAACGTTCATGCACACCAGGCGTGGGCGGGACGCGCGAAGCACGGCATCGAAGCCGACGGCGCGCCCGTGCGCTGCCTCGCGATCGATGATCTCGCGCTACCGGCGCTGCACCTGCTCAAGGTCAACCTGGCGAACGCATTGGTCGATGCGCTGGTCAGCGCGAGCCAGGTAATCAAGACACATGCGCCGCTGGTGTATGCGCGATTGAGCGGTCCCACGGAGGCGGAAAGCGAAGTGGCCGCGTTGAAGGCGCTGGATTATCGCGTGTGGTCGCATGCGCCGATGCTTTACAACGCCGACAACCATGCGGGGGCCGCGAGGAACATCTTCCCCGGCATCGTCGCGTCGAATGTGATTGCGGCGAGTGCGGCTAGTGGGGTGGAGTTTGAGGGGTTGGTGGAGGTTTGAGGTTGGGCGGTGGCGGGTTTTCGGCTCCGCCGCTTCGTTGGCTTTCGCGCGCGGGCGCGCTCCTACAGGGGGGGGGGCGTGTATGGAGGGAGGCGGTCTATATCGTTTGGCCTAGGTAGTTTTTGCATCCGGGGGCCAGTCGGGGCCGTAACCACCAGAGTCCGCCACGGAAACAGGCAGACCGACCAGGGGGGTCGCAGGACGCCAGGGCTCACGAGCCGCCGCCGCACCGGCAGGGGCGACGACGGCTTGCTGGCTGCCCACGACGGATAACCGGGAGCACTTCCGTGCCAGTACGGCCGCGTCCCGACCGGGACCGGTCCACCGTAACGACGTGAGGTACCTACCGTGAAGATCACCCTGACCTGCCTTGCCGTGCTGGCGGCGCTCGCGCCCGCACTCGCCACGGCGTCCAGCCACCGCGAAGCACCCTTCATCGCGACCCAGCCCCAGGTCGACGCCAGCGATTTCTACATGTTCATGAGCTACGAGGCCAACCGGGCCGGCTACGTGACGCTGATCGCCAACTACGATCCCCTGCAGGACGCCTACAGCGGCCCCAACTTCCACTTCCTCGACGAAAACGCCGTCTACGATTTCCACATCGACAGCAGCGGCCGGGGCAAGCCCGACCTCACCTTCCGCTTCCGCTTTAACAACCACGACAAGAACCTCACCGTGCCCGCCGGTGGCGTCAACCAGTCACAGCCGCTGCTCAACATCGGGCCGGTGACCGCCGCCGACCAGAGCAACCTCAACCGCCTCGAAACCTATTCCGTGGAAGTGATGAAGGGCGACAGCCCGGTCTGGCGCGGACAACCGCTCAGCAACGTCAAGGGCGGCAACGTCTTCACCAAGCCTGTCGACAACATCGGCAACAAATCCATCGCTAACTACGAGGATTACGCCAGCCACTACGTCTACGAGGTCAGGATCCCCAATTGCCCCGCCACCGGCCGTGTCTTCGCCGGCCAGCGCAAGGATGGTTTCGTCGCCGACCTCGGCGCCATCTTCGACCTGGTCAACCTCAATCCGCTCGGCCCACGCGACGGCACGCCCAACGCGCTCACGCGCAAGAACGTCACCACGCTCGCCCTCGAAGTGCCGGCATCCTGTCTCGGCGCGACCGCAAGGCAGCCCATCGTGGGCGGCTGGACCACCGCCAGCCAGCCGCGCTACCGCGTGCTGAACAACGCCGACGTGCCCTACAGCTTCGCCGACTTCGTCCAGGTCTCGCGCCTGGGCTCGCCGCTCGTGAACGAACTGGTCATCGGCCTGAAGGACAAGGACCGCTTCAACGGCAGCCAGCCTTCCGCCGACAAACAATTCCTCAGCTACGTGACCAAGCCGACCGTGCCGGTCCTGCTCAACGCGCTGTTCGGCGTCAACGTGCCACACACGCCACGCAACGATCTGGTCAGCGTCTTCCTCACCGGTGTCGCCGGCCTCAACCAGCCTGCCAACGTGGTGCCCGCCGAGGAGCTGCGCCTCAACACCTCGATCGCAGCCACGCCGCCAACCGCACAGAACGACCTGGGCGTGCTCGGCAACGACCTGGCCGGCTTCCCGAACGGCCGGCGTCCGTACGACGACGTGGTCGACATCGCACTGCGTGCCGAAGAAGGTGCGTTGTGCAGCACCGCGATCGGCACCTGTGGCGACCAGACCGCGGACCCCAACAACGGCGCACCCTTCACTGACGGCGCACGCGCGGCAGGCGCGACGGCGACCAGTTCACCCGCGACCGGAAGCGAGTCGGCTGCGGATACCTACCTGGACCACTTCCCGTACCTCAACACACCAGTCCCCGGCTCGGTGAACCCCGCCGTGGCAGCACAGTAAGTCTTGGGGCGCCCAGGCCGGATGGTAAACATGCCCACCACCGGCCCGATTAGCCCACGCACGGCAGGCCCCGCGGCATGGTGGGTCCTGTCGTGCCTCTTCATCGTGTCGTTCGCCTGCGGCCCGGTCGCCGCGCAACGCAGCACGCCCTACATCCCCGACCGCGACGACGTTGTCCTGCAGCACGTACCACCGCACACCGATCCACGGGTGCGCCAGTTCGACGTACTACGCACCGACGCCGCCGCGCATCCCACGGACCCCGCGCGTGCCGTCGCGCTCGCCGAGGCCTATATCAACTACGGTCGCTCGACCGGCGATGCACGCTACCTCGGTCGCGCCATGGCGGTGATCAGCCCGTTCATGGCAACGGCATCGCCACCGATACCCGTCGCCCTGGCCCACGCCACGATCCTGCAGAGCCGGCACGCGTTCGATGCATCGCGCAGCGAACTGGAGGCCATCCTCCGCCGCGATCCCGACAGCGCACAGGCATGGCTCACGCTGGCCAGCGTCGCGATGGTGCAAGGCGATTACCCCACGGCGAACCGTGCCTGCGTACAGCTGACCAACGCCGGTGGCGGTTTCATGGGCATGGCCTGCACGTCATCGCTGCGCTCGCTCGATGGCCACGCCACCCAGGCCTACGCCCTGCTCGGGCTCATCGAAGACCCCGGCCCGAAGGCACCCGCCGATATCCGCGCGTGGATCGAGGGGCTGATGGCCGACACCGCGATACGCACCGGCCGGGCCGATCTCGCCGACGCGCATTTCCGCGAAGCATTGCGCTGGACGCCCGGCGACAATTTCCTGCTCGCAGACTACGGCGAGTTCCTGCTCGACACGGGACGCCCCGCCGACGCCCTCGCGCTGGTCGCGGCGGAGACGCAGTCGGACACCTCGTTCCTCATCCGCGTCGCCGCCGAGGTCGCGCTCGGCGATGCCCATGCGGACGCTGACATCAAGGCGATGGATGCCCGCTTTGCCGCGATGGAACAACGCGGCGACCACCTGTTCCTGCGCGAACAAGCCGCCTTCGTGCTGCACATCCACCACGATGCCAACGAGGCACTCCGCCTAGCCGCGTTGAACTGGACAACGCAGCGCGCACCAAAGGATGCACGGATCTACCTCGAAGCCGCGATCGCCGCCGGCAAGCCAGGCGCGGCCGCTCCCGTGCTGGCCTTCGTCAAGGCCAGCGGGATGCGCGACCCCGCCGTCGATGCGCTACTGCCCCGCGTGCAGCCATGAAGCGCTGGGTCCTCGTCATCGTAGGCTGGCTCGGCATGCTCGTCGCATCGCCTGTCCTCGCGCACAAGGAAAGCGACGCGTATCTCACGCTGCGCACGGATGCGACCGACGATCATCGCATGCATGGCCAGTGGGATATCGCCCTGCGTGACCTCGATTACGCCATCGGCATCGACAGCAACCACGACGGCGCGATCACGTGGGGCGAAGTCAAAGCCCACCGGCAGGCCATCGAGGCCTACGCATTGCCCCGGCTCGTCGTGAAAGGCGACGGACTGACCTGCGAGCTCACCGCCACTGGCCAGGCCATCGACGAACACACCGACGGCAGCTACGCCGTGATCCTCTTCGACGCCACCTGCGACAAGAACATCCCCAGCAAGCTCACCGTCGTCTACACGCTGATGTACGACATCGACCCCTACCACCGCGGCATTGTGACGATCCACGCCGGCGACCGGACGGCCGGCGCCGCCCTCGGCCCCACCCAGCCGGAAGCCAGCCTCGAACTGCGCGAGCCCGACCGCTGGGGCGAGTTCAAAAGCTTCCTCGTCGACGGCATCTGGCACATCTGGACGGGCATCGACCACATCCTGTTCCTGCTTTCGCTGCTGTTCCCGGCGGTGCTGGCCACCAGCGTCACGACAGGCCGCCACCGCGTGCCGGTCACGCGTTTCTGGTCGGCCTGCCTGGATGTCATCAAGATCGTCACGGCCTTCAGCATCTCGCACTCCATCATGCTGTCGCTGGCCGTCCTCGGCATCGTGCACGTGCCGAGCCGACTGGTCGAATCGGGCATCGCGCTCTCCGTGCTCGTCGCCGCGCTCAACAACGTGTTCCCACTGGTGCATCGCCGCGTGTGGCTCATCGCCTTCGCGTTCGGCCTCATCCACGGCCTCGGCTTCGCCAGCGCGCTCACCGGCCTGCAGCTACCCGCCGGCGCCATGGCCGCCTCGCTCGGTGGCTTCAGCGTCGGCGTCGAGGTCGGCCAGGAAGCCATCGTGCTCGCCTTCCTGCCCTTCGCGTTCGCGCTGCGCCGCACACGCTTCTACCAGGTCGGCGTCGTGCGCTGGGGCTCGTGGCTGATCGTCGCCATCGCCGCGGGATGGTTCGTTGAACGCGCGTTCGATGTCGCCATCCCGTGGTTCTCGGCATGGCTACCGAGCTGATGGCGGTGGCGATGCAGCGCGACCGCCGCCACCAGGGATAGGATGGGTGCCTGCCCCCGCAGCGGACACCCGCCATGGCCAGCCTCGTCTACGCCCTGAACCAGTCCCTCGACGGCTACGTCGACCACGACCGCTTCGCCCCGCCACCCGCGCTCTTCCAGCATTTCATCGACGAAGTACGCTGCGCCGCGGGCATGGTCTACGGCCGGACCCTCTACGAGATCATGCGCTACTGGGACGACGACCAGCCCGACTGGGGCGAGCCCGAACGCGCCTATGCCGAGGCCTGGCGCAGCAAACCGAAATGGGTCGTATCGCGAACGCTCACGTCGGTCGGCCCCAACGCCACCCTGCTGCGCGACGATATCGAAGCCACCCTGCGCCAACTCAAAGCCGGCCTCACCGGCGAACTCGAACTCGGCGGCACCGTCCTCGCGCAAAGCCTAGCCACCAGCGGCCTCATCGACACCTACCGCATGTACCTACACCCCGTCGTGCTAGGCAGCGGCAAACCCTACTTCGCCGGCCCCGTACCCCCACTCCGATTCCTCGGCAGCGAAGACATCTGCGAAGGCATCGTCCGCCTCACCTACGCCCCCTAACCCGCAACAGCACCCGTGTTCGTTCCCGTGTAGGAGCGCACCTGTGCGCGAACCCTCAACATCGCATCGGGCGAATGAGGCTTTGAACTAAAAAACAAAGATATGCCCTCGTTCCAAACAGAGGACATCCACACAAATCGAAAATACAGGCTCCGCCATTTCGCGCGCAGGCGCGCTCCTACAAACAACATCGGTAAAGCTAGCTGACGAAGGTCGTACCCTTCAGCAACGTATACCCATCCGGATCCCAGAACACTTCGCCCTGCTCCGCATCCTTGCGCGAATGCAAACCGATTGTCCCCACCCGCCGGCCTGCGAACTCGCGGTTCGCTTGCACGAATGCGCCGAGCCCCGCTTCCAGCACATCGGTCGCCGCATACAAGCGATGCGCATACGCGATCCGCCCATCCAACAAGCCGTCCTGCGCGATATCAATGAACACGGCTCGGCCACCAAGACGAATGTACATGCCGAGCGCTTGCTCCCGGTCGCCATCGACCGCGTACATGCCCAGCCGCCCGAACGCCACTACCGCAGGCTCTCCCGCCTCTACCACCCGACGCCCCTGCGCTGGACTGGGTCGAAACGCACGAAACACGAAGTACGCCGCCATGCCGCCGAACAGGATCCAGAGCGGCTTCCAGACGTAAATGAAATAGGCACAAACCAGCGCACTCACCACGCCATACAAGCCGAAAGCGATCCGACGACCGCTCATGCCGAGTCCCTGAGGCGAAACCTTCCGCGCAGCCGACTGAGCCAACCGGTACGCGCACGGGGCCGCTCCACGCCGAACAGCATGTTCGACGCATGACGCCTGCAGGAGGTCGTCGGCCCAGCCCGACCCCAGGCAAATCCATCGCCCACGCCAGCCGCACGCAAATCCACGATGTCGAACGACTCATCGAGCGACCCGGCGAATGCCGCAAGTTCGACATCGCCCGAAGCAAGCGCATCGGTTCCCGAAAACGACACCGGATCGCGGTCCCACACGGCCATGGCCAGTGCCAGGGCCTCGTCGCCCAGCGCATCGCCATCCAGCAAGCGCAACAGGAAATCGCGCAGCGAAAGACACTGCACCACGACAACCGCGGGGTCATGGCAAACAAAAAATACCTGCCCCCAGCTACCGTCATCGCGCACGTCAACGACCCAGAAATTCCCATCACAGGCGGCGACAGGCACGCCATGCGGAAAGACATCAAGGAACTCGAAATCGTGCGAAGCGCCAGCAACGTCGATCCGCCCCAGCGACGGCGACGAAAACCCCCTCGCCACGGCAAGCAACGCGTCGACATCGGCAGGCAAAGGAACGGGGACGCGCCTTTCCAGCAACGAACGCTCGGCCGGAGTCGGTGGCGGATCCAGCGCGATCCACGGATACGCAAGAAGCGCATCGATCAGGTCATTCACCACTCATCGTTCCTTGTCGAGGGGGAGCCAGTCATCTTAAGAGGTCTTTGGCAGTGGCCGCCATGGGCTGGCAGGGGACAGTGCGCTTCGATGTAAGTAGAGGGCGTTCGGACGAGTCGGTTACAGATCCTTCCGCTAAACCGCTTCGTTGGCTTTTCGCGCGCAGGCGCGCTCCTACAAGAGCCCCGTTGCGTCGGGGATGCCGGTGGCGCGGCTGTCCTACCCAGTTCGCGACACGGATGAGGAGAGCCCTCGGTGCCTACCCTCGAGGCGAGTTCCGCACAAGCGAGCGCCCGTAGGGCAATCAAATACATGGGCCGCGGCTGCGGCCAACCTTATCGAGCGCGGAGGACCTGTCTGAGCAGCGAGGGTAGGCACCGAGGGCTGTCCTGCGGGCGGGTCCGAGCGCCGCGGGGACGGCATTCGCGCGCAGGCGCGCTCCTACAGGGCGGCGGTTCGGCCGGAGGCCGAGAGACATGCGCCGCAAAGCGGCGACCCACATAACAAAAAGCCCCGCGGATGCGGGGCTCTTCATCTCACGCAGCGGAGGCTTTAGGCCTTCTTGCGCGGAGCGGCAGCCTTCTTGGCAGCAGCCGGCTTGGCGGCAGCCGACTTGGCAACAGCGGCGCCAGTGACGACGTCGACGTGCGGACGGGCATTGCCATAGCTGGAACGGTAGATCTTGCCGCGACGGGTGCGACGATCGCCCTTGCCCATGGGAAACTCCTTGATTCTGAAAAAAGTAGAGGGAAACGGCCGATCATCGTATCAGCGGCCGCGCAAATGGCAAGCCTCCCCGTTCAGGAAGCCCCATCAATGGCCATGCCGGCCATCCTGGGCACAACCCTCCAGCTCATCCGGACACGGACCCGGATCAAATTGGATCGTCGCGTGACCCACCTGCCAGCGCTCGCTCAGCACCGTCTTGATCGCCGTGAGAACGCGACCCTGGTCCGCCCCCTCCGCCAGGCCCGCATGCAACGTCGCCATCCGCGACCCCGCCGTCACCTGCCAGACATGCACATGGTGGATATCCACGATCGCCGGATCGCACTCACGCAGCGTCCGGGTCACCTCATCCAGGTGCACCCCATCCGGCGTGCCCTCCAGCAGGATGTGCCCCGACCGCCGCAGCAGCGACCACGCGCTGCGCAGGATCAACAGCGACACCAGGATCGACAACACCGGATCGGCCCACAGCCAGCCCATCCAGCGCACCGCCAGCGCCGCCAGCACGGCCGCCACCGAGCCCAGCAGGTCACCCAGCACATGCAGGCTCGCGCCAGCGATGTTCACGTCGTCCGGGTCGTGCCCATGCAGCGTGCGCAACACCACCACGTTCGCCACCAGGCCCACCAGCGCCACGACGAACATGATCCCCGACAGGATCGGCTCCGGATGGAACAGTCGCTGGGCTGCCTCGTAGACGATGAAAGCCACCAGCGCGAACTGGGTCAGCGCATTGACGAAGCCGGCCAACACCTCGATGCGGCCATAGCCGTACGTACGCTGCGCATCCGCCGGACGCGCAGCGAAACGCGCACCGAGGAAGGCCAGCAGCAACGCCAGCGCATCCACCAGCATGTGGCCCGCATCCGCCAGCAGCGCCAGCGAGCCTGAAACAAGGCCCCCCGCGGCTTCCACCAGCAGCATGACCAGGGTCAGGACGAAGGCGAACAAAAGCTTCCGCTCGCTGCTTCCTTCGAAGTGCGCATGGTCGTGCGGATGATCGTGCGCGTGGCCGTGGGAGTGGCCGTGCGCGTGTGCGTGGTCGTGTGCCATGGGGCGAAGGCTAGGTGCAGCGCGTGCGGTTACACAATCACGGGTGGGCACAGGTGGGGCCGTGGATATGCCCGGCGTGGCCGCTGCGGTCGACGCGCAGGTTGATGAAATGCGAGGTGGCGACCAGCAGGCCGCCGCAGGTGACGACCAGGGCGTGGACGAACAACGAGCGATCGTGCAGCACGGTGACACCCAGGATCAGCAGGACCAGGCCGGGACCCGCCAGCAGCAGCGGCAGCACGTGGTGGTGCCGGCGATACCCGGAGACCAGCGCGAAGCTCGCCAGCACGGTCGCACAGCTCACGAACACGCCTTCGAACGCATGCGAGGCGAGGAAGCCGAGGCCGATGAACGGCAGCAGCGCCAGCACGAACGGCAGCACCGCGCAGTGCACGGCGCAGAGGAAGGAAGCGGTCGCTCCCAGCCTGTCGGCGACGTGCCACCAGCGGCGGCGGGTTTCAGGCGGAAGCGATGTGTCGGTCATGGAGTGCATAGCGTGACTTTTTGCACAGGTCGAGGCAAGTGATGATACTTTATAACATTGCAAAGTCCAACCGATGGAGCTCCACCCGATGCGTAGAACCCTTTTCGCCCTGACCCTTGCCGCGACGTTCGGCAACGCCATGCCCGCCATGGCCGACGACGCGCCCCAGGACGCCACGGCCCCTGAAGGGAACGCCCCCGACGCCAAGGGCAAGGCCCGCGGCAAGCATGTCGACAAGCTGGAAGGCATCGTCGTCAGCGCCGTGCCCGGCGGCCGCAACGCCGACCAGATCGTCGCCCCGGTGGCCGTGCTGGCCGGCTCGGCCCTCGACGACGCCAAGGGCGAGTCGCTGGGCGAAACCGTCTCCTCGATCCCCGGCGTGCAGACCTCGGCCCTCGGCACCGCCGTCGGCCGCCCGGTAATCCGCGGCCTCGACGGCCCGCGCGTGGCCGTGCTCGAGAATGGCCTGTCCTCGCAGGACGTCTCCAACGTCAGCCAGGACCACGCCGTCACGCTCGAGCCGTTCCTCGCCGATCAGATCGAAGTCCTCAAGGGCCCGGCGACCCTGCTCTACGGCTCCGGCGCGATCGGCGGCGTGGTCAACGTCGTCGATGGCCGCGTGCCGGAGAAGGCGCCGACCAATGGCTTCGACGGCCGCGCCGAAGTGCGCACCGACTCCGTCTCCGACGGCAAGACCGGCCTGCTGCGCATGGACGCCGGCAACGACCAGTTCGCCATCCACGTCGACGGCATGCACCGCGACAACAAGGACTACGACATCCCCGGCGGCACGCTCGCCAACAGCGCGGTGAAGACCACCTCCGGCGCCGTCGGTGCCTCCGTGCTCGGTTCGTGGGGTTACGTCGGCCTGTCGATCTCGCGCTTCATGGACCTGTACGGCAGCCCCGCCGAACCGGGTGACCCGGCCGAAGGCGAAGCGCCGGTGCACATCAAGATGGCGCAGACCAACTACACCCTGAAGGGTGGCCTGGTGCAGCCGATCGACGGCATCAGCAAGGTCGAATTCAGCCTCGGCCACGGCGATTACCAGCACGTGGAATACGAAGGCGACGAACCCGGCACGACCTTCACCACGCAGAGCAACCAGGGTCGCATGGTGGTGACCCACGACGAACTGGCCGGATGGGTCGGTGCGTTCGGCGTGCAGACCCAGCATCGCCAGTTCGCCGCCGTCGGTGAGGAAACCTTCGTGCCGGCGACGACCACCAAGGGCGTCGGCGCATTCCTCACCGAAACCCGCGACTTCGGTCCGCTCAAGGTCGAACTCGGTGCGCGCCACGACAAGCAGAGCGTGCAGCCGATCGATGGCGCGAAGCGCAATTACTCTCCGAACAGCTTCTCCGCCGGCTTCGCCTACCGCTTCGCCGACCAGTGGCATGTGTCGTTGAACCTCGACCACGCCGAACGCGCACCGTCCGAAGAAGAACTCTTCGCCAACGGCCCGCACGAAGCCTCGAACACCTTTGAAATCGGCAGCGACCTGGGCAAGGAAAAGTCCAACCAGGCCGAACTCGGCCTGCACTTCCACGGCGATGTCGTCGAGGGCAATGTCGCCGTGTACTACAACAAGTACAAGAACTTCATTTACCTCGCCGACACCGGCGAGATCGAAGACGACCTGCCCGTGCGTACCTGGTCGCAGAACGACGCGACGTTCCGCGGCGCGGAAGCCGAAGCGACCTTCCATCTCTCCGAAGCACCGTCGGGCCACTGGGACCTGCGCGTGTTCGGCGACACGGTGCGCGCGACGCTCTCCGACGGTGGCGGCAACGTGCCGCGCATCCCCGCCGGCCGCGTCGGCTCGACGCTCAGCTGGAGCGCCGACAGCCTGCGCGCCAGCCTGGGTGCCGTGCGCTACATGAAACAGGACAAGATCGCCGCCTTCGAAACCGACACCGCCGGCTACACGCTGGTCAACGCCCACTTCGCCTGGCAGTTCGTCAACGACGACCGCAGCCAGTGGGAAGCCTTCGTCGACGGCAACAACCTCACCAACCAGACCGCCCGGCCCGCCACGTCGCTATTCAAGGACGTCGCCCCCATGCCCGGCCGCAACGTCTCCGTAGGCATCCGCGCCTACTTCTAACCCCTTCCCACCCCACGTAGGAGCGCGCCTGCGCGCGATGCCCTTACAACACCCACCAGGACCACGCCCAACCGCGATGCTCCTACCCCCGTTCCCGGCCCCTGAGCCCCCGCCTCCCTCCCCGGCAGGTGCCGGAAACAGCACGGGGCACCGCAGTGATGCGGTGCCCCGTTTTTTTAGGTGAAGATATCGACCGGCCCGATCAGGCCCTAGCAGCAGCGCGATGCCGCCGACCTCAGGACTCGCGGCAGTTCTTGCAGATCCCGTGCACTTCCAGCGTCTGCGCCTGCGGCCGGAAGCCCAGCGCCTGCGCCTGTGCCTCGATCAGCTCGGCGACCCGCACATCGCAGACTTCCTGCGCGCACTGGCACTTGTCGCAGATGAGGAACGGCACCTGGTGGAACTCCGCCGGATGGTGGCAGGAGACGTAGGCGTTGATCGATTCCAGCTTGTGGATGAAGCCGTTCTCGAGCAGGAAATCCAGGGCGCGATACACCGTCGGCGGCGCGGCGTTGCCGTGCTTTTCGCGCAGGCGGTCCAGCAGGTCGTAGGCCTTGACCGGCTTGCCGGCGTCGGCGACCAGCTCGAGCACTTCGCGACGCAGCGGCGTCAGCCGCAGGCCACGCTCGTTGGAGGCGTGCTCAACCGCTTCGACGAAGCCACGGGCATCGTTTTGGTGGTTGTGCGGATGAAGGTGGCCGGCGTGGGAGCTCATGGTCATCATTCTAACATGAGGGCCCGTCAGCGTTTTTTCGAGCCCGGCAACGGCGGCGGCAAGGGCGGTGGCCCGGCTGGCTTCCGCGGCAGGAACGGCACGACCCAGCCGAACGGCCCAAGGACCAGCGAGGCCACCACGGTGGCGGTGAAACGCCCGCGCCACCAGCCCAGCAGGGCGCCGACCACGATGAAAACCACCTGCCAGAGGATCAGCTCGCCCCACGGGACGAGCCGCATCAGGTTCATGAAGATCACCATGAACGCGCCCGGCGCCTGGGGGTCGACGCCGGCGGTGGCTTTGGCGAGCAGTTCGTCCAAGGGTGCTTAGGCGGCTTTGGCGACGGCGTCGTCGATGCGGGCCAGGGCGACGTCGCGGCCGCACAGGTAGATGGTGTGTTCGATCGACGGCGAGACCTGGGTGCCGGTCATCGCCACGCGCAGCGGCGCGGCGACCTTGCCCATGCCCAGCTCCAGCGCGGCGGCGGTGCGCTCGACGGCACCGTGCACGGCTTCCGGGGTCCACTCCGGCAGCGCGGCAAGCTCTTCCTTCGCACGGGCGAGCACGGCCGGGGCCGTTTCGGTGCGCAGGTGCTTGTCGATCGCCTTCGGATCCCATTCGACGATCGGGCCGTACCAGAGCGCCGCGCGCTGGGCCATCTCGACGAAGGTCTGCACGCGATCGCGCAGCGCGACGACGACGTCAGCCGGGTTCGGGCCGGTCGCCGGGTCGATGCCGATGCGCTGCAGGTGATACGCCAGCTCGTTGCCGAGCGTGGCCGGATCGTCGGTCTTCAGGTAATGCTGGTTCAGCCACGACAGCTTGGTGACGTCGAAACGCGACGCCGCCTTGTTCACGTCGGCCGCGTCGAACAGCTCGATCATCTCGCCCACGGAGAAGATCTCCTGGTCGCCGTGCGACCAGCCCAGGCGGACGAGGTAGTTGAGCAGCGCGTGCGGCAGGAAGCCGTCTTCGCGGTACTGCATCACGCTGACCGCGCCATGCCGCTTGGACAGCTTCTGGCCGTCCGGGCCGAGGATCATCGGCAGGTGCGCGAATTCCGGCACCGGCGCGCCCAGCGCCTTGTAGATGTTGATCTGGCGCGGGGTGTTGTTGACGTGGTCGTCGCCGCGGATCACCTCGGTGATGCCCATGTCGATATCGTCGACCACGACCGCGAAGTTGTAGGTCGGGAACCCGTCCGAACGGAAGATCACCAGGTCGTCGAGCTCGGTGTTCGCCCACTCGATGCGGCCCTTCACCTTGTCGTCGAACACGACGCTGCCCGAGGTCGGGTTCTTGAAGCGGATCACCCGGTTCGGATCGTCGCGCAACGGCTCGTTGCGATCGCGGTAATAGCCGTTGTAACGCGGCTTCTCACCGGCGGCCATCGCGGCGTTGCGCATGGCCTCGATCTCTTCCTTCGTCTCGTAGGCGTAATACGCCTTGCCCTCGCGCAGCAGCTGGTCCGCCACCTCGCGGTACCGGTCCATGCGCAGGGTCTGGTAATACGGACCCTCGTCATGGGTCAGGCCCAGCCAGTTCATGCCGTCGAGGATCGCCTGCACGGCTTCCTGGGTCGAACGCTCGCGATCCGTGTCCTCGATCCGCAGGATGAACTCGCCACCACGGCGACGCGCCTCCAGCCAGCAATACAACGCGGTGCGGGCACCGCCGATGTGGAGGTAGCCGGTGGGGCTGGGGGCGAAACGGGTGCGGACGGGCATGGGGAGTGATCGCGGGTTGGGGCAAGAGGGGGATTTTAGCGTAAGGGGCGGTGCGGGAGGTGGGGGATGGGAAGTGGGGGCGCTAGCACGAGACGTCGCATCGCCGTGCGACGTTGCCGGATAAGCACTGAAGGCCCCCCGGCGCCGCCAATCGTGCGCCCCCACTTCCCATCCCCCACCTCCGTGTCATGCCCCTGTCATCCCCGAATAACCCGCCCGACACGCCCGCGCGCAACCATGCGTCAAAGAGGCCAGAAGGGGCACCGCCATGCGAGTCGGCATCGTCACCGAGACCTACGCACCGGACGTGAACGGGGTTGCGCTGACCGTCCAGTCCCTCGCTCGCGGCCTTGTCCGTCGCGGCCACGCCGTCGACCTCATTCGTCCGATCCATGGCGCCACGCCGCCGCTGGCCGATGCGGGCATGGATGTCCTCGAGGTGGAAGGCGCTTCCGTCCCCCGCTACGCCGGCCTGCGCTTCGGCCTGCCCGCCCGCTTCCGCATCGAACGCCGCTGGCGAGCCGAGCGGCCGGATGCGATCTACGTGGCGACCGAAGGCCCGCTGGGCTGGAGCGCGGTGAGCGCCGCCCGCCGCCTCGGCATCCCGGTCGCGACCGGCTTCCATACGCGCTTCGATTTCTACGTTGGCCATTACGGCTTCGGCGCACTCACGCCGCTGGTCCGCCGTTACCTTGCCCGCTTCCACCGCCGCGCCCACACCACCCTGGTGCCGACCGGCCAGCTCGCCGGCGAACTGAACGACCTCGGCGTGCACGACGTGCGCGTGCTGCGCCGTGCCGTCGACACGCAGCGTTTCCATCCGGAACGCCGCAGCGACGAACTGCGCGCCTCGTGGGGCGTCGATGCGGATACGCCGGTGGTGCTGAGCGTCGGTCGCGTCGCCCCGGAAAAGAACCTCGACGTCGTCATCGACGCCTGGCGCGCGCTCGAACGCCGCGTCCCCGGCGCACGCTGCGTCATCGTCGGCGACGGCCCCGGCCGCGCCGCGCTGGAAGCCGCGCACCCGGACGTGATCTTCGCCGGCACCCGCCGCGGCGACGACCTCGCCGCGTTCTACGCCAGCGCCGACCTCTTCGTGTTCCCCAGCCTCACCGAAACCTTCGGCAACGTGGTGCTCGAAGCGATGTCCTCGGGCATCCCCGTGGTCGCCTACGCCGAAGCCGCCGCACGCGAGTTCATCCGCAACGGCCAGAACGGCATCCGCGTCGCACCGGGCAACGAAGGAGGCCTCGTCGAACGCGCCGCCACCCTCGGCGCGGATCCCACGGCGCTCGTCGCCATGGGCCGTGCCGCCCGCGCTTCCGTCGCCGGCCTGTCGCCGGAGTCGGTCGTGTCGGAATTCGAATCCATCATGCACTCGCTCGCCGAGGAGAAGCTCCATGAACGCAGCACCGCGATCGCCGCGTAGGGCTAACCTCGACCGCCGCATGTGCGTCGCCGCCAACCGCTGGGGCGCACGCCGCGCCATCGGCATCTTCTTCGGCCTGGTCAGCCGGCTCGGCGACGGCGTGTTCTGGTATGCGTTGATGACGGTGATGGCACTGGTCGGCGGCCTGCATGGCCTGGCCGTCGCGGTGCAGATGGCCCTCACCGGCCTGACCGCCTTGATGCTGTACCGCGTGCTGAAGCGCTGGACGAAGCGCCCGCGCCCATTCCGCTCATGCCCCGGCGTGATCGCCCACGTGCCGCCGCTGGATGAATTCAGCTTCCCCTCCGGCCACACCCTGCAGGCCGTCGCCTTCACCGTCGTCGCCGTCGCCCACTACCCGGTGCTCGCCCCGTTCCTGATCGGCTTCGCCGCACTGATCGGCGCATCGCGCGTCATCCTCGGCCTGCACTACCCCAGCGACGTCCTCGCCGCCACCGCCATCGGCGGCCTGCTCGGCACCCTGTCGCTCTGGATCGAACGCATCATCTTCTAACCCCGCCCCACTCCAGACCCCGACGCACAGCCCCGCCCCTGTAGGAGCGCGCCCGCGCGCGACCCCACCCCGCGATACCGTCCGATACTTTGTGTCCGCACGCCCGCACACCGCCTCGGACACCCCCTGTCCGCGGACACGATTCAAAGCACATCCCGCACCCCAAGAAATGGCCCAAAACCGCCATTCCAGGCGCTCCAACGACGTTGGCACGCCCGATGCAACCTCTCAAGCGAAGGGCCCTGAGGCCCACCCGCCAAAACGAGGAGAACCACCATGAAAGCTGAAACCATCCTGCTGAAGTCCCTCTTCGCCGTCGTCGTGTTCACCTGTGTCCTGACGATGGGTGCCTTCGTGACCACCAGCGCACCGCAGCTGCCGTCGACCGTCGTCGCTGCTGCGCGCTGATCCGGGGTTCGGCGTCATCGGGCTGTGCGCGGCGCTCGGGCTTGGTCGCAGGACAGCCCTCGGTGCCTACCCTCGCTGCTCAGACAGGTCCTCCGCGCTCGATAAGGTTGGCCGCAGCCGCGGCCCGTGTATTCGATTAGCCTTCGGCCGCTCGCTTGTGCGGAACTCGCCTCGAGGGTAGGCACCGAGGGCTCTCTTCATCCTTGCCGCGACGTGGGCGGACGGCCAAACGCCAGCACACTGGCATGGGCTGGCATCGGCATCAGGCGTAGGAGCGCGCCTGCGCGCGAACCGTCAACCTCGATTCGGGCGAATGAGGCTATGCGTTGATGCAGGCCAGCGGTTCACGCAACGACACGGTTGTTCATTCGTCATTGCCAGCACCCTCGACGTTGATCGAAATCATCGCCTACGAGGCCACGAAGCGATGATGCCTGGACCTTCATTCGATGCGAATTGAGGGCATTCGGGTTAGCTGCATCGCCGCGTTGTTGGCCATCGCGCGCAGGCGCGCTCCTACACGAGCTGTGCGGGCTGCAAGAACAGGCCTCGGCGCCCACCCTCGAGGCGAGTTCGTGGCGGCGAGGGGGCCGGGCGGGAAAAGCCCGAAGGGGGCCGGCCACGATGGCCGGCCGTTTCTGCCGAGACAGGAGTCGAGTCAGAAACCGCCGCCCGGCACCCGGTGCGCGGCCGTAGGCCCATAAGAAAACGGGCTGCGGAGCAGCCCCTCCCTGTCGCACGCCAGAACGCTGTCTGAGCAGCGAGGGTGGGCGCCGAGGGCTGGTCCTGCGACCACGCCCGGGCGCCGCGCGGACGGCATTCGCGCGCAGGCGCGCTCCTACAGGGCGGCGGTTCGGCCGGAGGCCGTAAAGAAGAAGGCCGCCCTTGGGCGGCCCTCCGATCATGCTGCGTCGACGCGGGGCATCTTTTCGAGGATGCCGAGCATCGCGCCCAGCTTGTCGCGCATCTCGCGACGGTCCACGATCATATCGATCGCACCGTGATCGACCAGGAAATCCGGACGCTGGAAACCCTCCGGCAACGTCTCACGCACCGTCTGCTCGATCACGCGCGGACCGGCAAAGCCGATCAACGCCTTCGGCTCCGCCACGTTCAGATCGCCCAGCATGCCCAGCGACGCCGACACGCCACCCGTGGTCGGATGGGTCAGCACCGAAATGTACGGCACGCCCGCATCGCGCATGCGCGCCAGCGCCGCCGACGTCTTCGCCATCTGCATCAGCGAAAACAGGCCTTCCTGCATGCGCGCGCCACCGGTCGCCGAGAAGCACACCAGCGCGCTCTTCTCCGCCAGCGCCTTTTCCGCGGCACGGGTGAACTTCTCGCCCACCACCGAGCCCATCGAGCCGCCCATGAACGAGAACTCGAAGGCCACCGACACCAGCGGACGACCCAGCAGCTTGCCGGACATCGCGATCAGTGCGTCCTTCTCGCCGGTCGACTTCTGCGCGGCCGCGACGCGGTCCTTGTACTTCTTCTGGTCCTTGAACTTCAGGGCGTCGACGGCTTCCATCTTCGCCCACAGCTCGGTCGTGGTGCCCTGGTCGAAGAACGCATCGAGGCGCGCACGGGCACGGATCGCGTGGTGATGGCCGCACTTGGGGCAGACCATCAGCGACTTCTCGAGCTCCGGCTTGTACAGCACGGTGCCGCAGCCAGCGCACTTCTCCCACACACCCTCGGGGACCTTGCCCTTGCCACCGGCCGCGGCAGGTGCGCGGGTCTTCGGCGTCATGATTTTTTGCAGCCAGTTCATGTGTGTCTCCCGATGGTGGTGCTGGTCGCGCGTGGGCGCGTTGCTACGGATGGTGGTGCGGTCGCGCGCGGGCGCGCTCCTACATGTAACAGCTGGTTCGATCAGGCGGCGTCGAGGGCTGCGCGGATCGGGGCCAGGAAAGCATGTGCCCTGGCCACGGCGTCGTCGGCCGAGGTGGCTGCGGACAGCGTCTCGACCAGCGCGCTGCCAATGACCACGGCGTCGGCGAATTCGCCGATGGCCCGGGCCGAGGCGGCATCGCGGACGCCGAAGCCGACTGCGACCGGTGCCTTCGAGCGGGCGCGGATCCCGGCGACGCGCTCGGCGATCTGGCCGGTGCTCAGCTGGGCCGCGCCGGTGATGCCAGCGAACGACACATAATACAGGAAGCCCGATGCGGCCTCGCACAGCTTGCCCAGGCGGGCGTCGGCCGTGGTCGGCGAGGCGAGCAGGATCTGGTCGATGCCGGCGTCGCGCAGCGGCTGCAGGACATGCGATTCCTCCAGCGGGCAATCCACCATCAGGACGCCATCGACCCCGGCTTCGACCGCATCTTCGGCGAACGACGCGTAACCGTACATCTCGACGGGGTTGAGGTAACCCATCAGGACGATCGGCGTCTCGTTGTCCGTCTCACGGAAGGCCGCGACCCAGGCCAGCACGTTGGCCAGGCCCACGCCTTTGGCGATCGCCCGCTCGGACGCATGCTGGATCACCGGGCCGTCGGCCATCGGATCGGAAAACGGCACGCCCAGCTCGATGACGTCGGCGCCGGCGGCGACCAGGCCGTGCAGCAGGGAGACCACGTCTTCCGGCGACGGGTCGCCCGCGGTGATGAAGGTGACGAGCCCGGTACGGCCGGCGGACTTCAGGGCCGCGAAGCGGCTTTCGATGCGGCTCATCAGAGTTCGATCCCTTCGCGGGCAGCAATGGTGTGCACGTCCTTGTCGCCGCGGCCGGACAGGTTGGCCAGGACCAGGCCGTCCTTCGGCAGCTCGCGGGCCAGCTTGATCGCCTGGGCGATCGCATGGCTCGACTCCAGCGCGGCGAGGATGCCCTCGGTGCGCGCCAGCAGGTGGAAGGCTTCGAGGGCTTCGTCGTCGGTGACGCCGACGTACTCGGCACGGCGCGCGTCCTTCAGGAACGCGTGCTCGGGACCGACGCCCGGGTAATCCAGGCCGGCCGACACCGAGTGGGTCTCGATGATCTGACCGTTCGCGTCGGACAGCACGTAGGTGCGGTTGCCGTGCAGCACGCCCGGCTTGCCGGCGGCCAGCGACGCCGCGTGGCGGCCGGTCTCGATGCCGTCGCCCGCGGCTTCCGCACCGACGATGCGCACGTCGCGGTCGTTGAGGAAGGCATGGAACAGGCCGATGGCGTTGGAACCGCCGCCGACGCAGGCGGTGATCACGTCGGGCAGGCGACCGAACTGCTCCAGCGTCTGCTCGCGTGCTTCGCGGCCGACGATGGCGTTGAAGTCACGCACCATCTGCGGATACGGGTGCGGGCCGGCCACGGTGCCGATGATGTAGAAGGTGTCGTTGACGTTGGTGACCCAGTCGCGCATCGCTTCGTTCAGCGCGTCCTTCAGGGTCTTCGAACCGGAGGTCACCGGGATGACCTCGGCACCGAGCAGGCGCATGCGGTAGACGTTGATCTTCTGCCGCTCGATGTCGACGGCGCCCATGTAGACGACGCACTTCAGGCCCATGCGCGCCGCGACGGTGGCGCTGGCCACGCCGTGCTGGCCGGCGCCGGTCTCGGCGATGATCCGCGACTTGCCCATGTGCCGGGCGACCAGCGCCTGGCCCACGGTGTTGTTGATCTTGTGCGCGCCCGTATGGTTCAGGTCTTCGCGCTTGAGCACGATGCGTGCGCCGCCGACATGCTTCGTCAGGCGCTCGGCGAGGTAGACCGGGCTGGGCCGGCCCACGTAATGCTTGAGGTCGCGGTCGAGCTCGGCGATGAAGGCCGGATCCTGGCGCAGGCGCTCGTAGGCGGCGGTGAGTTCGGCCAGCGGCTCCATGAGCGTTTCGGCCACGTAGATGCCGCCGTAGTCGCCGAAGCGCCCGTGGGCGTCGGGGAAGGCGTGGAAATCCGTGATCTGGGTCATTGCGGTACCGGTAGGTGCGAAAGGCCGCTCAGGCGCTGGGGATAGCGCGCACGGCGGCGAGGAAGCGTTCCATCTTAGCCCGATCCTTGATGCCGGGCGATGTCTCGATGCCGCTGGAGAGGTCTACGCCCCAGGGCCGTGCCGTGGCGATGGCCTCGGCGACGTTATCGGCGGTGAGTCCGCCGGCGAGCACCAGCGGTTGCGCCAGGTCGCGCGGCATCCGCGACCAGTCGAAACGCTGGCCACTGCCGCCGGTCTCACCCAGGCCGTGGCCGTCGAGCAAGAGGCCAGCCGCTCGCGGGTAGGCACGCAGGCGCGGCAAGGCACCCTCCCCTTCGCCCATCGCGATGGCCTTCAGGTAGCGCACGCCGTGCGCGGCGCAGGCCTCGTCGGTCTCGTTGCCGTGGAACTGGAGCATGTCCGGGCGTACGCGACGGACGATCTCGTCGACATACGCCGGATCGTCATCCATCACCAGCACCACGCTGCTGACGAAGGGCGGCACGGCATCGCGCAGCGCCACGGCCTGCCCGATGTCGACGAAGCGCTTGCTCTTGCGGGTCATGACGAAACCCACCGCATCGACGCCCATCCGCGCGGCGGCCAGCATGTCGTCCACCCGGGTGAAGCCGCAGAATTTCACGCGGGTCACAACGTCACCTCCGGCGGCAGGCCCCAGTGGGCTTCGTACAGCGGACCGAGGAAGGTCAGGCCCTCGGCCGGCGCGGTCGCGCCCGCCACGTCGCGGTCACGGCCTTCCAGCAGTTCAGCCATCCATTCGACCGGCTGCTCGCCGCGGCCGATCGGGATCAGCGAGCCGACGATGTTGCGCACCATGTGGTGGAGGAAGGCGTTCGCTTCGATCTCGACGACGACGTGGATGTCGTCCTGGAACACGCGGATGGCACGCACGTTGCGCCGCGCATGCGCGGCCTGGCAGGAGATCGCGCGGAACGCGGAGAAATCATGCTCGCCGACGATCGCCTGCGCCCCCGCATGCATGCGGCTGGCATCCAGCGCCTTCTTTTCCCAGGCCACGAAGCGCGCATCCAGCGCCGGCCGTACGAAACGCGGCAGCAACCGGTAGCGGTAGCGGCGCATACGGGCGGAGAAGCGCGCGTGGAATTCCTCGGACACGGGCTGCGCCCAGGTCACCGCGACGCTGCGCGGCAGGTTCGAACAGGCGCCGAGGATCCAGCCGCGCATGTCGCGGACCACGTCGGTGTCGAAATGCACCACCTGGCCACGGCCATGCACGCCGGCGTCGGTGCGACCGGCCGCGGTGACTTCGATCGGGGTGTGCGCGACGAAGGACAGCGCCTGTTCCAGCGCACCCTGCACGGTCTTCGCATGGCTGAGCTTCTGCCAGCCAAAGAAGTCGGTGCCGTCGTATTCGACGCCTAGGGCGATGCGCATGGGGAATCTGGGCGGGGGAAACCGGGAAGGTTACCCCGTAACGACCGTGGGAGCGAGTTCGCACATGCCGGCCCGGTCTCCCGGGCCCCACGCGCCAACCCGCTCCCGCCGGGTCAGACGATGCCGTCGAGGATCCGCCGCGCGGTGTCCTTCTGCATCTGGGTGCCTTCGCTGATCACCTCGTCGAGCATCAGGCGGGCGCCTTCGGCGTCGCCCATGTCGAGGTAGGCGCGGGCCAGGTCCAGCTTGGTGTCGACCGGGTCGTCGCTGAAGCTTTCCGGGCCGGTGTGGTCGATCGCCGGCTCTTCATCCGGGAACGTCGGTTCGTCGAAGCGCGGGACTTCGTCGAAACGCGGCGGCTCATCGAAGCGCGGCGGTTCGTCGAAGTGCGGCGGCTCGGCCGGGGTCGCCGGCGTGGCGTGCTCGTCTTCGTCGTCGAACGACCAGGTGGAACGCTCTTCGGTCGGCGCCTTTTCCCCGGCGAGGATATCGCCGAAGGCGAGCGGCTCGTCGCTGGCGCGGGCTTCGGTGTACGGCGATTCCGGCGCGTCCACGTCGAACACTTCCGGCGCGTGCGGGCGATGCTCGGCTTCGCTGCGCTGCGACGGGGTCAGGTCGAAATTGAAGTGGTATTCGCTGTGCTTCTGCGGCGCCGGCTTGACCTCGTCGTCCGGGCTGGTCACGTAGGTGCCGAGGTCGAACTCTTCCAGCGCATCGCCGTGGACCGGCTCGCCATGCGCAGGATGATAGGTATCGCCTTCGTACGGTTCGTCGAACACGTCGCCCGGCTGGCCGCCGAACAGCGGATGGGTCGGGGCGAGGTCTTCGCCCATCATCACCACCTCGCGCCACTCCGGCTGGTCCGGATCGGCGACGTGGGCGAACATGGCTTCCGCGGCGGCTTCGAAATGATCGACGTCGCGGCGGCCGTAATACAGGCTCACCAGCTCCAGGTGCAGGCCGATGTCGTCCGGGTGCTCGGACAGCGCGTCGATGATCTCGCGCTGGTCCTGGTCCATGCTTTCGGTATGGTCCAGATGGTCCGGATCGAAGTTGCCGAAGGTCGGTTCCTGGCCGAAGCGATCGGCCAGCGAGCTCGGCGGCACGGCGGCCGTGGCCTTCTTGCGACGACCGAACACGGCGGCGACGAGCAGCAGGATGACGACCGCGCCGCCACCCCACGCCCACGGCTGCATGAACCAGGGATCTTCCTCGGTGCTGGCCGGGGTCGGCGCGGCATGCGGCGTGGCCGGCTTCGCGTGCGGCGTCGAGGCCGCCTGCGCCGGCGTGCTGGCCGGGCTCGCCAGCGGCGTGGTCGCCACGGTGGCCGAGGATGCCGGTGCCGCGGCGGTCGATGCGCTGGCCGCATGCACGGCCGCGACGCTGGCGGCGGGTGCCGGAGCCGGCGTGGCTACCGAAGCGGCGGCGGCCGGTGCAGCCACCGGTGCGGCGGCGACCGGCGTCGAAGCGGCCGGCGTCGGCGTTGCCGCCGCGGCGGCGCCCGGTGCGCTGGACGACGCGGCCGGCTGACCCTTCGCCTTGCGTGCCTCGGCGAGCTTGTGCTGCAGCTCGGCGATCTCGCTGTCCTTCAGGCTCAGCAAGCGCTCGTTCTTGGTGTTGATCGCTTCGAGGTCGCCCACGCGCGACTTCAGTTCGGCGCCCTGCTGCTTGAGCGAGGCGACCGACTCCTGCGAAGTGGCCAGTTCCTGCTTCAGGCCGGCGACCTGGGCATCGCCCGTGCCGCCCTTGACGCCGGCGCGGGTTGACGCGGCATCGCCACCTTCCTTCGCCGGGACGAGGGCAAGCCGGTCGCTCTTCGCGGCCGCGGCCTTGCCCGGCGTGGACGACGATGTACTGGTGGCGGCGCCGTCGGCGACGGT
Source organism: Bacillus sp. NP157 (assembly GCA_018889975.1). Classification (NCBI taxonomy): domain Bacteria; kingdom Bacillati; phylum Bacillota; class Bacilli; order Caryophanales; family Bacillaceae; genus Bacillus; species Bacillus sp. NP157. The sequence continues at coordinate 852,161 of CP076546.1, read as the reverse complement.
GGCCGGCGTGCGGGCGGCACCGGTGCGCCAGGCTTCGTTCTGGCGACGGACTTCGGCCAGCGCGGCCGCGGCCGTCTGCGCCTGGATGTCGTCCTGCGAGGGCATGCGCAACACCGCGCCGGTCTTCAGCGCATTGATGTTGTCGCGGTAGAAGGCGTCCGGGTTGGCCTTGTGCAAGGCCACCAGCACCTGGTTGAAATCGTTGCTGCCGGCGTTTTCGCGGGCGATGGTCGACAGCGTCTGGCCACGCTGCACGGGGCCGATGTTGCTGCCGCCCGACGGTGCCGGTGCGGCGGCGGCCGTGCTGCGTGCGGGCTTGGCCGGCGGCGCGCGCTCGGTCCGCTCGGCGCGGCTTTCCGCCTTGGCGGGCACGCGCGAGGGCACGTCGGACGTGCGCGACGGACGGGCGGCCGGCACGGCAGGCGCGCTGGCCGGGGTGCCCGGCGGGTCGAGCAGCATGGTCACTTCGCGGATCGCGGTCTGGCCGCTGGCACCGACTTCGACCAGGAAGTCGAGGTAGGTATCGCGGATCGGCGCGCTGCTGGAAACGTGGATCACCGGCTGGCCGCTGGCGTTCTTGCCCACGCTGAAAGACAGCGGGACCGGCATGCCGGACTTGTTCAGCCCGGCGCGCGAGAAGGCTTCATCGGAGGCCAGCGCGACATGGATATCGTTCGGGTTGCCTGACACGCCCGTGAGCGGGATGTCGGCCGAGAGCGGCTGGTCCATGGTGGAGTGGACCTGCACGGCACCCAGGCTCTGGGCGAGGACCTGGCTGCCCCCCATCGTGAGCGCCAGCATGATCGACAACTTCAAAGTACGGTTCATCAGTGGCATCCCCCGAACAAATCATGCTGGCGGCCCGCCTCTGCCGGACGGTCAGCCGCGAAGGCGCCACTGTAAAGCACCCCAGCAACAACTAACAATAGCGCCTACGGGCATTTACGCGACAAGCTTGATTCCGTCGCGAGGCCTGTACACGCCCCCCTTACATGTTCCATAGAGGCCAGGGGCCGCTACGGGTGTTGCTCGGCTTCCAGCTGCCGTTCCAGCTCCGCGATCTTCCGGTCGCGTTCCTCGAGGGCTTTCTTCGAGGCCTTCGAATGGGTCTCCAGCGTGTCGACCCGTTTTTTCAGGTCCTGCACGTTGCGGCCTTCGGCCTGGGCCTGCCCTTGCGTCGCGTCGAGCTTCGCGCGGGCCACCTCGGGTGTATCGGCCCGCGCCGCCTTCGCACCGACCTGCCCCGCCGCCGACGCCAGGGGCGACAGCAGCAGGCACAGCCAAGCGAGGACGGCGCGGCGGTTCATTACAGGTAGTCCCGGATCAGGATCTCCGCGATCTGCACGGCATTCAGCGCCGCGCCCTTGCGGATATTGTCCGAGACCACCCAGAGGTCGAGGCCGTGCTCGTGAGAGATGTCCTCGCGGATGCGGCCGACGAACACCGGGTCCTTGCCCGCGGCGTCGCTCACCGGGGTCGGGTAGCCGCCCGCGGCGCGCTCGTCGATCACCACCACGCCTTCGGCCTGCTCCAGCAGTTCGCGGGCACGCTCGGCGGTGATCTTGTCGCGGGTCTCGATGTGCACGGCCTCGGAATGGCCGTAGAACACCGGCACGCGCACGGCCGTCGGGTTCACCTGGATCGATGGATCCTCGAGGATCTTCCGGGTCTCCCAGACCATCTTCATTTCTTCCTTGGTGTAGCCGTTGGCCTGGAAGTCGTCGATGTGCGGGATGACGTTGAAGGCGATCTGTTTCGGGAACTTGGCCGTCTCGACGTCCTGGAAGTTCAGCATCTGCGCGGTCTGCTTGCCCAGTTCTTCCAGGCCGCTGCGGCCGGCACCGGACACCGACTGGTAGGTGGCGACGTTGATCCGCTCGATGCCCACTTCGCGGTAGATCGGCGCCAGCGCCACCAGCATGCCCATCGTCGAGCAGTTCGGGTTGGCGATGATGCCGCGCACGGTGTAGTCGGCGATGGCGTGCGGATTGACCTCGGACACCACCAGCGGGATGTCGTCCTGGTAGCGGAATTCCGAGGTGTTATCGATGACCACGGCACCGGCCGCGGCGGCGCGCGGGGCGTGCTCGCGGCTGACCGAACCGCCGGCGGAGAAGAACGCGATGTCGACGCCGTCAAAGTCGAATTTGGCCAGGTCTTTGACGACACAAGGTTTTCCGGCGAAGTCGACCGTGCCGCCCGCCGAGCGCTCGCTCGCCAGGGGAATCAGTTCGCTGACGGGGAAGTCCCGCTCGGCCAGGATCGAAAGGAGGGTTTCGCCGACCGCGCCGGTCGCACCCACCATGGCCACCTTGTAACTCGTCTTCTTGCTCATCTTCGCTCTTGTTGACGTGGGTAGAGGGTCAGCTGGCGTCGGCCAGCACACCCGGATTGAGGATCGAGGGTGGCTGGCCGGCGTGAGGACCATGCCCGAACGCCGCCAGCACATTGTCCACAGCCAGCGCCGCCATATCGCGACGTGTGTCGCGACTTGCGCTTGCGATGTGCGGACTGAGCACGATATTTTCGAGTTCGAGCAGGGCCGGGTGCACCTGCGGCTCGCCTTCGAACACATCCAGCGCCGCGGACGCGATGGTCCCGGCGGCCAGGGCGCGGGCCAGGGCCGCGTCGTCGACGATGCCACCGCGGGCGATATTGGTCAGCGTGGCCGTCCGCTTCATCGCCGCGAGTTCGGCTTCGCCGATCGCGTGGCGGTTGGCCGGGGTGAACGGCAGCACCAGCACCAGGTGGTCGGACTGGGCGAGCAGCGTGGCCTTGTCGACGTAGCTGGCACCGCATTCCCGTTCGATCGCCGCGTCCAGCCGCGAACGGTTGTGGTAGATCACGGTCGCGCGGAAGCCCAGCGCACGCCGGGCGATGGCCTGGCCGATCCGGCCCATGCCGAGGATGCCGATGGTCTTGCCGTGCACGTCGGCGCCCAGCCAGCCTTCGAAGCGCGAGCCCTTCCACTGCCCGTCGCGCAGCCAGCGCTCGGCTTCGCCGACCCGGCGCGCGGCGGCCAGCATCAGCGCCCAGGCGTAGTCGGCGACGGTTTCGTTGAGGACGTCCGGGGTGTTCGACGCGCCGACACCGGCTTCGGTGAGGGCATCGAGGTCGAGGTTGTTGTAGCCCACCCCGAGGTTGGCCACGAAGCGCAGCTTCGGCGCCTTCGCCAGCACGCTGGCGTCGATCCGGTCGGCCAGGCCGACGATCGCGGCGTCGGCATCGGCCAGGCGGGCGCTCAGTTCCTCGGCCGAGAACGGCCGCTCGGTCGCTTCGGCGCTGACGTCGAAATGCTCGCGCAGGCGGTCGACGATGTCGGGGAAGAATGGCCGGGAGACCCAGACCTTCGGCTTGCTCATCATTTACTCCTGGACCGTGCCGGGGATGCGCGGGGCGACCGGCCCCACGTCGCCGCACTGGGCCTGGTGGCGCAGGGCCTGGTCCATCAGCACGATGGCCAGCATGGCCTCGGCGATGGGCACGGCGCGGATCCCGACACACGGATCATGCCGGCCTTTCGTGACCACTTCGGTGGCCTGGCCCGCGCGGTCGACGCTGCGACCGGGGATCAGCACGCTGGAGGTGGGCTTGAAGGCCATGGAGACGACGACGGGCTGGCCCGTGGCGATGCCACCGAGGATGCCGCCGGCGTGGTTGGAAAGGAAACCCTGCGCGGTGATCTCGTCGCGGTGCTGGGTGCCGCGCTGGGCCACGGCGGCGAAGCCGTCGCCGATCTCGACGCCCTTGACCGCGTTGATCGACATCATCGCCGCGGCCAGTTCGCCGTCGAGCTTGCCGTAGATCGGCTCGCCCCACCCTGCCGGCACGCCGTCGGCGACCACGGTGACCTTCGCGCCCACCGAATCGCCCGACTTGCGCAGGGCATCCATGTAGGCCTCGAGCTCGGGCACCTGGGCGGCATCCGGCCAGAAGAACGGGCTGGTTTCGATGGCGCCGGGGTCGAAGCCACGCGGGGTGACCTCGCCGATCTGGCTGACGTGGCCCTGCACGGTGACGCCGTGGCGCTGGGCCAGCCACTTCTTGGCGATCACGCCGGCGGCCACGCGCATGGTGGTTTCGCGGGCCGACGAGCGGCCGCCACCGCGGGGGTCGCGCACGCCGTACTTCTGCCAGTAGGTGTAGTCGGCGTGGCCGGGGCGGAACGTGTCGAGGATGTTGCCGTAGTCCTTCGACCGCGCATCGGTGTTGCGGATCAGCAACGCGATGGGCGTACCGGTGGTGACACCCTCGTACACGCCCGAGAGGATCTCGATCTCGTCCGCCTCGCGGCGCTGCGAGGTGTGTCGCGAGCGGCCGGTGGCGCGCCGCTCGAGGTCGGCGCGGAACTCGTCCGCGTCCAGCGGCAGGCCGGGGGGACAACCGTCGACCACGCACCCGATCGCGGGGCCGTGGCTTTCGCCGAAGGTTGTGACGGAGAGAAGCTTGCCGAACGTATTGGAGGACACGGTACTTCCGTTGGGTTTTAGTTTCTCGCGGCGCGCGCGGCGGCGATGTCCGCTGCGTGCTCGACCAGGTCGCGGCGTTCGAGGGCGAAGATGCCCATCTGGCCGACCTTGAATTCCAGCCACACGAACGGCAGGCGCGGCAGCAGGTTGACCAGGGCATGTTCGCTGTCGCCCACCTCGACGATCAGCAAGCCATCTTCGCTGAGGTGGTCGGCGGCTTCGTCCAGGATGCGCAGCGTGATGTCCAGTCCATCATCGCCGGATGTCAGGCCGAGGACCGGTTCATGGCTATATTCGGCCGGCATCGCGGCGTATTCGTCGTTGGTGACGTACGGCGGGTTGGACACGATGAGGTCGTAGACCTCGCCCTTGACGCCGGAGAACAGGTCGGACTTGACGGCGCGGACGCGCTCTTCGACGTGCTGGTAGGCGATGTTTTCGTTGGCGAGGGCCAGGGCGTCGTCGCTGATGTCGACGATGTCGACCTGCCAGTGCGGGTTGTACTCGGCCATGGCGATGCCGATGCAGCCGGAGCCGGTGCACAGGTCGAGGGCGCGTTCGACGTGGCGGTCGTCGAGCCAGGGGTTGAAGCCGCTTTCGATCAGTTCGGCGATGGGCGAGCGCGGCACGAGGGCGCGGCGGTCGCTCTTGAACTTGAGTCCGGCGAACCAGGTTTCGCCGACGAGGTAGGCGACCGGGACGCGTTCGACGATGCGTTTTTCGATGAGCGCGAGGACTTTTTCGCGTTCTTCGGCGACCAGTTTGCCGGCGCCGTAGGCGGGCGGCAGGTCGGGCGGGAGGTGTAGTACGGCCAGGACCAGGTGGGTGGCCTCGTCGATCGGATTGTCGTGGCTGTGCCCGAAGGTGAGCCCGGCGGCCGAGAAGCGGCTGGCGCCGTATCGGATGAAATCGATGATGGAGGTGAGTTCGCTGGTCACGGCGCGGTGCTTTTCTAGGACTGACCGTGGAGTATAGCCTCGCTTACCCGTTACCGCCTGCGATCTGCTGGGGCTTCGGGGGACGACCTCTGCGCGGCGCGCGGGCGTGGTCGCAGGATCAGGCCTCGGCGGCCACCCTCGCTGCTCAGACAGGTCCTCCGCGCTCGATAAGGGTGGCCGCAGCCGCGGCCCATGTACTTATTGCCCTACGGGCGCTCGCTTGTGCGGAACTCGCCTCGAGGGTGGCCCCCGAGGCCTGCTCTCGCACCCCGCCCAGCCCATGTAGGAGCGCGCCTGCGCGCGAACGGGCGACACCGGAACGCAGCCGCCCGCCGAACCGCGTCCAAGCCACGCGACCCATCCAATTCCATCCCATCGAACTTCATCCCGCACCCATAGCCATAAGACAAATACCCACCCCCTCCACCCCGGCGTAAGGTTCTACGGCCCGCAAGCCTGCCCACCTGAAGGATCCAGACATGCCCTATCGCCTTCGCCCCCTGTTGCTCGCTGCCTGTCTCGTGGGTGCTGCCAATTCGTGTCCTGCGCGGGGGATGGACATGGATATGCATGACCATGGGGTGCCGGAGAAGCTGGGGAAGGTGTCGTTTCCGATTTCGTGTGCGGCGGGCTCGCAGGCGTCGTTTGATCGGGCGGTGGCGTTGTTGCATTCGTTTGCCTATGGGCCGGCGACGCAGGCGTTCAGGGAGGTGGCGGCGAAGGATCCGTCCTGTGCGATGGCGCATTGGGGGGTCGCGATGACGTATTTCCATCCGGTGTGGCAGCCGGCGTTGCCGCCGGAGACGTTTGCGGAGGGGCAGAAGGAGATGCAGGAGGCCCTGCGGCTTGCAGGGGGCGATGCACGGGAGCGGGGTTATATCCAGGCGTTGTCGCAATTGTTCAAGGTGGATCCGGCGTTGAAGCCGGGGCAGCGGACGCTGGCTTACGAGCAGGCGATGGCGCAGGTGGCGAAGGCTTATCCGCAGGATGTCGAGGCGCAGGTGTTTTACACGGTGGCGTTGTTGGCGGATGCGCCGATGTCGGATAAGACCCATGCGCGGCAGAAGCAGGCGGTGGCGATCCTGGAGCCGCTGTTCGCGCGCTGGCCCGATCATCCGGGTATCGCCCATTACCTGATCCACGCGTGCGACAGCGCGGAGCTGGCCCAGCGGGGACTGCCCGCGGCGCGGAAGTACGCGAGCATCGCGCCGTCGGCGCCGCATGCGCTGCACATGCCTTCGCATATCTTCACGCGGCTGGGGCTGTGGGATGACTCGATCCGCTCGAACCTCGCGTCGGAGAAGGCGGCGCAGACGCACGGCGACGCGATGGGCGAGCTGCATGCTATGGACTACCTCGTCTATGCCTACCTGCAGACGGGCCATGTCGCCGAGGCGCGTGGTGTCGTCACGGCGGCTAAAGCGCTGCCCAACCTGGATATGGACAACTTCGCCATCGCGTACGCGGCGATGGCCATGCCGATCCGGGTCGCGGTCGAGCAGCAGGACTGGTCGGCGGCAGCGTCCATCGAGCCGCTCGCGGGCGCGCCTTCCTCGGTGGTCGCGATTGCCGTGTGGTCGAAAGGCCTGGGCCTGGCACGGGGCGGCCACGCGGACGACGCGCGTGCTCAGGCCGCGAAGCTCGACGCGATCGCGGCTCAACTCACGGCCGCCGGGGATGACTACTGGGCGACCCAGACACGGGTTCTGGGCATGGAAGTTACCGCCTGGACTGACCAGGCCGCGGGGAACGCTTCGGCGGCGAAGGCGATGTTGACGCGCGCCGCGGATGCCGAAGATGCCGTGGAAAAGCGTCCGGTCACGCCGGGGCCGATCGTGCCGGCACGCGAGCAGCTGGGCGAGCTCTTGCTGGAACAGAAGCAGCCCGCGCTTGCGTTGGTGGCGTTCCGTGCATCGCTGGAACAGGCGCCGGGGCGCGCAGGGGCGCTACGGGGTGTTTCGGCGGCGGAGGCGCAGGTGGCGCATCGTTGAAATTAGCACTGCCGGGATCTCTAATACCGGCACTTGCTTCAGTGACTGCCGTTGACCCGGTCGGTGAAAGCTGAATTGCTGGGGCATCAAGCCCATTCAGGAGCTGGAAATGATGGATCGCTTTTCCTCGATGCCCCGAATCCTTCGACTGCTGACCCTTGGCGGCCTGGCAGGTTGCCTGATCCCCTTGAGCCAGATGTTGTCGGGCGGCGTAGACGTTTTTGGCCAGACGATTCGTCCAGGCATCCTCTGGCAGAGTGGTCTCGCCGCAATCCTTATCCCGAGCGCCATCGCCCTTGGCGTGTCTTCCGTCCAGTTCTTGCTGCGATCCCGCAACGGGCGCTCCGTCCATGTCGCGGGATGGGTGCTCATGGCTACCGCCGTTTACGTAGGGCCCCGACTGCTACACATCGACGTGCCGCTGTCCGTACCCACATCTCTATTCGTAGCCTTGTTGACTGCGGCTATTGCTGGCTACCTGTATCTCAGCAAGGATGTGGTCAGCTATTTCTCGGCATCGGTCGAACCTGAGCGCGCCAGCCCGTGAATACCATGTGAGTGTCGGCCCGGCTGTAGACTGGAATGCCGGGACACGAATCGCAAACCGCTTTCACCCCGGATCGCTCATCGAAGGCCGGCCATCCTCATGGTGCCCGGCAAAGCGACGCAGATAGCGCGGTGCTTCCGGCGTAGTGACCGTGATGTCGTACCAACCCGCTGCCTGGGTAAGGTCGAACGTGACCTTCGCCGTGCTGCCGGGGTCGACGTTGACGTGTTGCGGTTCGGCGTTGGGTTCGGCGCTGGGCTCGGCATAGGCCTGCGCCACGCGACATGCGGTGCGGACGGCCGCCGTGCTGGTGATAGCGACTTCGACCCGTCGCTCGCCGGGCACGCCGCGGACCACGACTTCCAGGGTGTCGTCGGCGAATCCTCGCAGCGCGGCGAAGTAGCCATTCGGCCCGTGGATACGCCGGCTATAGCCGTCGCCCTTCTCCCGCACCTTCCACGCATCCTCCAGCCGATCGCCGGCCGCTACGGCATAGCGGCGTGGCGGTGCGTCGCGGTCGAGGCCGTCGTAGACCATGAAGGCGGTGCCGAGCGTGCCGGTGTTGGCGAAGGCCAGGTGGCTTGCGCCGCCTTCCAGTCGATGCTCGACGCTGAAGCCGTAGCCGAGCGCACGCGCGGGACGCTGGCCGGGTTCCTGCGTCGGCATCGCCTGCGCGGCGGGCACCGCGATCGGCGCCTTGCCGTCCGAGCCGCGTGGTACGGCGATGGTGGGCACGTGGTCGTCGTGGCGACCGGCGAAGTCGAAGCAGCTGGTGAGGTCGCCACAGATGGCGCGGCGCCAGTCGCTGATGTTCGGCTCATGCACGCCGAAGCGGGTTTCGAGAAAGCGCAGCACCGAAGTGTGGTCGAAGGTTTCCGAGCAGAGCCAGCCGCCGCGGGTCCACGGCGAGACCACGATCATCGGTACCCGGTTGCCGAGGCCGACCGGCTGCAGCCCCTTCGGATCGCTGCCGGGCACCAGCGGGCTGGAGATGCGCGGATGTGCGTCCAGGTCCATCACTTCGTCGCGCAGGCTCGCCACGAGTGCGTCGGAGACTTTTCCGCCCTCCCCGTTCGCCAGTGGCGGCGCGGGTGGCACGACGTGGTCGAAGAAACCGTCGTTCTCGTCGTAATTGAGGAACAGCACGGTGCGGCTCCAGACCTTGCTGTTCGCCGTGAGTGCATCGAGCACGGCACGGATATAGAAGGCGCCATCGGCAGGCGACGAGGTCGGATGTTCGCTGTATTTGTACGGCGCGACGATCCAGCTGACCTGCGGCAGGCGGTCGTGCACGACGTCGTCGTGCAGGTCGCGCAGCGTGTGCGTGGATACGCCGTTGCGCACCAGCGCGCTTGCCGGGTCGGCGCCTTCCTTCACCTGGTAGGCGGCGAAGAATTCCAGCGAATTGTCGGTGTAGTTGTCGGTCGGCGAGCCAGGCTCGCCGGTGCCACCCTGGTACACACGCCAGCTGACGCCGGCCTGTTCCAGCCGCTCCGGGTACGTCGTCCACGTATAGCCATTGGTATTCGCACGCTCCTCGCTACCCGGGCCGTTCGGCTTCGTGCCGAGGCGGCCGGACGGATCGGACGTGCCGCTCCACAGATAGATGCGGTTGATCGCGGTATCGGCGAGGGCGGAGGCGTGGTACGCGTCGCACACGGTGAACGCATCGGCCAGCGCGTAGTGGAACGCCGCGTCGTCGCGACGCAGGTAGGCCATGGTGAGCACGTCCTGCTTCTGCTCGATCCAGCGATCGTTGCGGCCGAGGTTCCATGCGCCGTGGCCGGTGCTCCAGCCGTGGTCGGTGCCTTCGTGGTGGTCGCCGCTCGTCCGCGTATCCAGGTGGAACGGGTAGACCCACGCCGTGTCGGCGCCGGTGCCACGCGGCTTCCAGAATTTGGTATGCGCCGCGGTCGTTGGCTGCTTCCACACCGGGTCGCCGTTGCCGAGTTCCAGCACGCGCGGATCGTTGAACCCACGCACGCCGCGCAGGCTGCCGAAATAGTGGTCGAACGAACGGTTTTCCTGCATGAGGATCACCACGTGGCCGACGTCGGCGATGCTGCCCGTGCGCCGGTCCGGCGCCGTGGCCAGGGCCCGCGCGATCGACGCCGGGAAGCCCTGCGCGATCAGCGAAGCGGCGACGGTGCCGCCGGCACCTTGCAGGAAGCGACGGCGATCGCGGGAAAACATGGCGTTCAGTCCTTCAGCGAAGCAATCAGTTCGGCATGCAGGGCGGGCGTGGCCGCGGCGACGACCCGGCCACCGCTGTCCAGGCCAAGCGCGCGGCCTTCCCAGTCGGTCATCACGCCACCGGCGGCCTCCACCACGGGTGCGATGGCGAGGTAATCGTAGGGCATGAGGTTGGACTCGATCACCGCATCGATGTGACCGGACGCCAGCATGCCGTAACCGTAGCAGTCCCCGCCGAAGCGGCGCGCGTGCGCGGCACGGCTGGTGCGGTCGAAACGGGTCCACTCGTCGGGCGTGAACATGTCCGGCGTGGTCGTGTAGAGGGTCGCCTCGGCCAGGCGGGTGCAACCGCTGGTGCTGCACGGGATGCCGTTCATGCGGGTTTCCACGCCGGCATGGGCGATCCAGCGCTCATCCAGCACCGGCATGTCGAGCACGCCCAGCACCGGGCGACCGTTGCGCAGCAGCGCGATCAGCGTGCCCCACAGGGGCCAGCCGGAAATGAAGCTGCGGGTGCCGTCGATCGGGTCGATCGACCAGACGAACTCCGCATCCACGTCGGTGGCGCCGTATTCCTCGCCGAGCAGCCCGTGGCCGGGCCAGGCCAGGCCGATCCGCTCGCGCAGCATCGACTCCACCCCGCGGTCGACCGCGGTCACCGGGCTCATGTCGCCCTTGAGCAGCACGTCCACCGGCCGACGGAAACGTGGCAGTGACAAAGCGCGGGCATTGTTGGCGATGCCGACGGCAAACGCTTCGAATTCGATCCGCTCGGCGGCGGACAACGTGGCACTGAGGGTCACTGGGAACTCCGGCGGAAACGCGCGCTGACTAGCGTTCGCACGTTTCGGATTAATGACAAAAACGCAAATATTCCTGTGGACGAAGACGCCACACGTTTGCAAATATACCCAAATCGCCACACGAATGGGTGTACTGTCCCCTCGTGTTCCGCACCGTGATAACCCAGGGCAGCCCGTGCGTCCAGAACGACACATCGCCAGCGTCATCGCGTTGCTCGCCGTGTGCACCAGTGCACAGGCCGGCACGCTCACGGTGTATTCGGCGCTGGAAAGCGACGAGATCGCGACGTACCTGGAAGGCGCGCGCCAGGCCTTGCCGGGGGTCGACATCCATGTGCTGCGGCTGTCCAGCGGCGACCTCGCCGCGCGCCTGATCGCCGAATCGGCCGAGCCGCGCAACGACGTGGTCTGGGGCATGGCCGCCACCGACCTGCTCGACGCTCGGATCGCCGCCCTGCTCCAGCCCGTGCACAGCCCGGCCATCGATGCCCTGCCCGCGCGCTTCCGTGGCCGCGACGGCCGCTGGTTCGCGCCGACCGGCTACCTCGCCGCGCTGTGCGTGAACCGCGAAGCTCTCGCCGAACGGGGGCTCCCGATGCCGCGGACGTGGCGCGACCTGGCCTCGCCGAAGTATCGCGGCCAGCTGGCGATGCCCGACCCGGCCTCGTCCGGCACCGGCTACATGGTGCTGTCCTCGCTCAGCGACGCCGGGCGCAGCGCGCAAGGCATGCAGCTGGTCGCCGCGATCGCCGCCAACGTCGGCCAGGAAACCCTGTCGGGTTCGGCGCCGTGCAAGCTGGCCCGGATCGGCGAATTCCCGATCGGCGTGTCGTTCGCCTTCTCGGCGATGCAATCGATCCGCCAGGGCTACCCGGTGACGATGGTCCTGCCCAGCGACGGCACCGGCTACGAACTGGAAGGCTCGGCACTGATGAAGGGCGCGACCAACAGCGCCGACGCGAAGCGTTTCCTCGACTGGACGGCCTCGCCGGCCGCCGCCGCGCTGTATCGCGGCTACAAGGAAATCGTCGCCGCGCCCGGCAGCGTGCCGACCGACGAACAACGACGCGCTGGCTTGCCAGCCAACGTGGTCGCAGGCCTTCCCGCCCGCGACTTCGACGCGGCGGCGCGCGAACGCGCCGCGCTCATCGCACGATTCAAGCGAATGACGCGCTGACGCGCGCGTCGTTGGGGAGTAACGGGGTACATGCATCTTCGCATCGAAGAGATCAGCAAGGCCTGGAACGGGCATACGGTGCTTGACCGTGTGTCGTTCCATGCCGGCGCCAGCGACTTCGTCTGCCTGCTCGGCCCCAGCGGCTGCGGCAAGACCACGCTGTTGCGCACGGTGGCCGGCCTGACCACGCCCGACGCCGGACGCATCGTGCTGGACGGCCGCGACATCACCCGCCTGCCCGCGCGCGAACGCGGCATGGGCATCGTGTTCCAGTCGTACTCGCTGTTCCCCGACCTCACCGCCGCGGCAAACATCGGTTACCCCATGCGCCTGCGCGGCGTGCCCTCGGCCACGATGGCCGCGCGCAGCACCGAGTTGCTGGCCCGGGTCGGCCTGGGTTCGCTCGGCGCACGCTTTCCCGACGAGCTGTCCGGTGGCCAGCAGCAGCGTGTCGCGCTGGCCCGCGCCCTCGCCGCCGAACCCGCCTTGTTGTTGCTGGACGAACCGCTGTCGGCGCTGGACCCGGCCATCCGCGCGCAACTGCGCGGCGAGATCCGCTCGCTGCAGCGTTCGCTGGCGATCCCCACCATCATGGTCACCCACGACCAGGACGAAGCGCTCGCGCTGGCCGACACCATCGTCTGCATGCGCGCGGGCCGGATCGAACAGATCGGCTCCCCGCGTGACCTCTACGAACGGCCCGCGTCGCGCTTCGTCGCCGAATTCATCGGCCGCGCCAACCTGTTGCCGACCGCCTTCGTGCGCGACGCGATGCCCGGCTTCCTCGAACGCCGCCCACCCGGTGCCGACGCGACGTGGGACCTGTGCCTGCGCCCGGAAGACCTGGTGGTGCAGCCGGATCCGCGCGGCCACGGCGTGGTCACCGACACCACCTTCCTCGGCAACCTGACCCGCGCGGCGATCGACTGGCGTGGCCAGCGGGTCGTCGCCGAGCTGCACGGGCGCAGCACGCTGCTGCCGGGCGAGACAGTCGCGATCGACGCCACGCACGGCGCCTGGGTGAGCGCGTGAACAGCATCGCCATCCCACGCGCACGGCCACGGACGCGCTACGCCGCGTGGCTGCTGGCGGCGGTGCCCTGCGTGGGTCTGGCGGTGTTCTTCCTGTTCCCGCTGCTCACCGTGGCATGGCGCAGCCTGAGCGACGCCTCGGGCGTGCCCACGCTCGGCAACTACGCGCGGCTGCTGGACGATCCCGGCCTGCCGCGCGCCGCGTGGCACAGCATCGTGACCGGCATCGCCACCACGCTGGCGACGGTCTCGCTCGGCCTGTGCATCGCGATGGCATTGCACCGCTCACGCCTGCCGGGCAAGGCACTGATCCGCGCCACGCTGTTGCTGCCGATGCTGGCACCGTCGCTGGTGCTCGGCCTTGGCCTGGTCCTGCTGCTCGGCCGCAACGGCCTGGTCCATCGCCTGACCGGCCTGCCCACCGATATCTACGGGTTCCCCGGGCTGGTGATCGCCAACACGCTCTACGGCCTGCCGCAGGTGGTGCTGATCGTGTCGGCCGCGCTGGCCCGCACGCCGGCCCGCCATTACGACGCCGCCGCATCGATGGGCGCGACCTCGTGGCGGCAGTTCGTCGACGTCACCCTGCCCCGGCTGCGCTTCGCCTTGCTGGCCGCGGCCTTCCTGGTCTTCACCGAAACGCTCACCGACTTCGGCAGCGCGGTGATCGTCGGCGGCAACTACCGCGTGCTAGCGATGGAGATCTACAGCGAAGTGGTCGGCCAGCTCGACTTCGCCATGGGCGCGACGCTCGGCATGGTGTTGCTGCTGCCCGCCATCCTCTCGGTCTGGGTCGCGCGGATGGCACGCCGTCGCCAGGACAGCGGCGACGCCAGCCCCGGCCGTGGACTGGTCGCCACGCCGAACGCCGTGCGCGACGCCTGCCTCGGCATCGTCACATGGCTCGCGCTGTTGCCGATGCTCGCCGTGGTCGGCACCGTCGCCTACGTCTCACTGGTGAAGCTGTGGCCGTACCAGACCGCGCTGACCCTCGATAACTACACTGGCATGACCGAAGGCTTCCGCCCGGTGCTGGCCTCGCTCGGCATGTCGTTGATGGCCGCCGTGGCCGGCACCGTACTGGTGTTCGCGCTGGCCGCGGCGCTGCGCAAGGCCCCGCCCCTGCTGGCCAGGCCGCTGCAATTCATCGCCACGCTGCCGGCCGCCGTGCCCGGCATGGTCATTGGCCTGGGCTATGTGCTGGCCTTCAACCATGGCCCGTGGTCGGGCTGGTTGCACGGCAGCCTGTGGGTGATCGCCGCGTGCAGCCTCTACCACTACCACGCACAGGCCTTCCTCACGATGCAGACCGGCATGCGTGACGTGCCCGATGCGCTGGACGACGCGGTCGCCGCCTTCGGTGGCAGCACGCGCCACGTGCTCCGCGACGCGGTGCTGCCGTTCGTGGCACCCGCCGCCATCGCCACCTTCTTCTACCTGTTCATGCGCTCGATGGTGACGCTGTCCGGCGTGATCTTCCTGGTCACCGCCGACACGGGCCTGGCCTCGGTCACCGTGATGCGCCTGGACGAAAACGGATTCCTGGCCCAGGCCGCCGCATACGCCATGTGCGTCGTGGTCGCTGGTGCCCTCGCCCTGGGCGCGATGCGCCTGCTCCTGCACATCATCAAGGAACGACGCCATGTGGCATGAAGAACGACACACCCGCATCCGCGACCTGCTGCGCACCAGCGGCCAGGTGTCCGTGGAACGGATCGTCACCGAACTGGGTGTATCGCGCGAGACCATCCGCCGCGACCTGGTCGAACTGGCCGAGCGCGGCGAGATCCGCCGCGTGCACGGCGGCGCCGTGCTGACCTCGGACGAACCGCCGATCGACGTGCGCCACGCCACCCGCGTCCGCGAAAAGCGGGCGATCGCCAAGGTCGTCGCCAGCCTGGTCGAAAGCGGCCAGACCATCTTCATGGACGCCGGCAGCACGATGAACCTCGTGGCCGAAGCGCTGGCCACGCGCAGCGGGCTCACCATCGTCACCAACGCCGTTGACGTCGCCGCGCGTTTTGCCGCGCGCCCGGACAACGAGGTCCACCTGCTCGGCGGACGCTTCAACGCGCAGATCGGCTGCACCAACGGCGCGGGCACGATCGCCGAGATCCATCGCTACCAGGCCCACGTCGCCATCCTCTCGCCAGTCGGCGTGGACGCGAAGGCCGGCGCGAGCAGCTTTGAACTCGACGAAGTGGAGGTGGCACGCGCGATGTGTGCGAACGCCCGTCGCATCGTCATCGCCGCCGACCACTCGAAGATCGGCGTACGCAGCCGCGTGAACTGGTGCGACCCCGATCGCATCGACGTGCTCGTCACCGATCGCAAATCTGAAAAATCACGCGCGTTCGCCGCGGTCCGCAAGGCCGTCGGCGAGGTCGCGCTGGCCTGATCCACACACAAGAACGCGCCAGGAAGGCCGCTTTTCGCCTGTTGCTTAAATCGATCAAAACCTCCCAAACACAGACAGAGCCTTTCCGGAGCATCACCATGAGTTCGCTTCCCATCCTCCGCCGTACCCTGCTGTGCGCCGCCGTCGCGGCGACCTTCAGTGGGGTGGCCTTTGGCCAGGCCACCACCGGCCGCATCGCCGGTAGCGCCCCCGCCACGGCCGGCGAAACAGTCCTGATCGAAGGCAGCAACGGCCTGACCCGCGAAGTCGCCGTCGATTCGCGTGGCCGCTACAGCGCCGAGTCGCTGCCGCTCGCCACCTACAAGGTCACGCTGAAGGCCAACGGCGCCGCCGTCGAGTCGCGCGACAACATCACCCTGCGCGTGGGTGCCGCCACCGACGTATCGTTCGCCGGCAGTGCCGCCGCCTCCAGCGCGGATGCGCAGGACCTCGGCCAGGTCACCGTATCGGCCAACCAGCTGCCGAAGATCGACGTGGCCACGGTCGCCTCCAGCACCGTGATCACCTCGGCCGACCTCGCCCGCCTGCCGCTGCAGCGCTCCGCCGAAGCGGTCGCGCTGCTCGCCCCGGGCGCGTCGCCGGGCTACACCGGTTTCAAGAACGCCTTCGGCGGCAGCACGGTCAGCTTCGCCGGCTCCGCGGTCACCGAGAACGCGTACTACATCAACGGCATGAACACGACCGACCCGCTCAGCGGCTTCGGCGGCGTGACCCTGCCCTACGGCGCGATCGACCAGCAGGAAATCCTGAGCGGCGGTTACTCCGCGATGTACGGCCGTTCCGATGGCGGTGTGATCAGCCAGGTCGGCAAGCGCGGCACCAATGAATGGCACTTCGGTGCGCAGGTGCTGTGGGAGCCGGACTTCGCCCGCGCCAGCGCGCGCAACATCACCTACGGCCACGACAACCCGGCGCCCCCGGGCTCGATCAACCAGCGCAACGACGAGAACCACGAGTGGACCTCGACGATCAGCGCCTACGCCGGCGGCCCGCTGATCAAGGACAAGCTCTATGCCTTCGCCGCGGTGGAGATGGAACGCAGCCAGGGCAACAGCATCGGCGACGTGAACCACGCCTACGACACCAAGTACACGTACAAGGATCCGAAGTGGTACGGCAAGCTCGACTGGAACATCAATGACAGCAACATCCTCGAGCTGACCGGGGTCAACCAGACCCACCGTTCCAACGGCAACAAGTACGCCTACGATTACGACACCGACAGCGTCGGCGATTACACCAGCCAGGACACCACGTACAAGACCAAGGCGATGGTCTACGTGGCCAAGTACACCAGCTACATCACCGACGACCTCACCCTCACGGCGCTGTACGGCAAGTCCAAGCTCACCTATTACAACGAAGCCCCGGACACCGGCATCGTCGGCCCGTTCATCGGCAACCTGAGCGGGCAGAACCCGGCGCTCAACGGCGGCACGCCGATCAGCAACGGCCAGACGCTGGACACCGTGGACAACCCGGACCACGAGTCGACCAACCGCAACCTGCGCGTCGACCTGAACTACAAGATCGGCAACCACTCGATCACCGCCGGTATCGATAACCAGGATTCGCATGACATCCAGGACGGCACCACCATCGGCGGCGTCGGTTACGAGCTTTGGTACGGCAAGCAGGATCCGAACCTCAACATCAGCGACAGCCCGTTCGTCGACAAGCCGGCGAACTACCCGGGCGGCCAGACCGGCTATTACGGCTACTACCGCCACTACAACACGCTGGCCTCGGTGCGCGTGAAGCAGCGCGCCCAGTACGTGATGGACGACTGGCAGGTCTCCGACCGCCTGTTGCTGTCGCTGGGCATCCGCAACGACCAGTTCACCAACTACAACCCCTCGGGCCAGCCGTACCTGCGGCTCACCACCCCGCAGTGGGCACCGCGCCTGGCCTTCAGCTGGGACGTCGCAGGCGACTCGTCGCTGAAGATCTACGGCAACGCCGGCCGCTACTTCCTCGCCATGCCGGCCTCCGTGGCATTGCGTACCTCGGCCGGCTCGCTCGCCACCAACCAGTACTTCACCTACACCGGCATCGACGGTAGCGGCATGCCGACCGGCGTGACCTTCGTCAACTCCGCCACCGGTGGCGCCGTATCACCCAACGGTGAATACGGCCAGCCGCCCGATCCGAAGACCGTCAGCGCGAAAAACATCAAGTCGGAGTACCAGGACGAGTACATCCTGGGCGCGGACAAGCAGATCAACGCCGACTGGGTGGCCGGTGCGAAGGCCACGGTCCGCCACCTGCGCAACGCGCTGGACGACGTCTGCGACAACGGTGCGATCACCCGCGCCGCGATCGCCCAGGGCGCCGACATCGACGCGGTGACGGTGGGCAGCTGCTACCTGTCCAACCCGGGCCGCGCCAACGTCTACCAGCTGGCCAACGCGAACGGTGGCTACACCAACGTGACCGTGACCAACGCCGACTTCGGCTTCCCGCACCTCAAGCGCAACTACTACGGCCTCGACATGTACCTGTCGCATCCGTTCGACGGCAAGTGGTCGGGCAAGGTGGATTACCTCTACTCGCGTAGCTACGGCAACACCGAAGGCCAGGTCCGTTCGGACGTGGGCCAGGGCTCGGTCGCGGCATCGCGTGACTGGGATTACGCCACGCTGATGAACTACGCCAACGGCGACCTCGGCAACGACCGCAAGCACCAGCTGAAGATCTACGGCTCCTACCAGGTCGCCCCGGAATGGCTGGTCTCGGCCAACATCCTGATCCAGTCGGGCCTGCCGAAGTCGTGCCTGGGCCGTTACGGCGCCGACGAGGGCGATCCGTCCGGTTACGGCAGCTACTACCACTTCTGCTTCGGCGTCCCGTCGGCGTATGGCGCCAAGGGCCGCGAACCGTGGGAAGAGCTGGTCGACGTGAGCACGGAGTACCGTCCGCTCTGGGCCGACAAGAAGCTGGCCTTCAGCGTGTCGGTGTTCAACATCCTCAACCAGCAGCGTTCGCAGCGGACCAACCCGGTCTCGGGTAGCACCAACTCGGTGAACGATGGCTACCAGCAGGTGATCAGCTACACCCAGCCGCGCTACGCCCGCTTCGGCATCACCTACGACTTCTGATCGGAGCGTCCATGCATCCACTCCTGCGACTGGGTATCGTCGCGCTCGCCGCCGGGGTCCTCGCGACCCCGGCGGTCGGCGGCGAGAAGACCTACAAAGACCTGCCCACGGAAATCCCGGCGAAGTTCACGCCGGCCAACCAGGGCTTCGATTACGAGCGCCGCACCGTCGACATCCCGATGCGTGACGGCGTGAAGCTGCACACCGTGATCCTGGTGCCCAGGGGCGCCACGCACGCCGGCATCCTGCTCACCCGCACGCCCTACGGCGCCGACGGGATGGGCCACCGCGCCGACAGCCCGCACCTCGGGCCCACCCTGCGCGGCTACGACAACCCCGCCGACATCGTCGTCCAGGACGGCTATATCCGGGTCATCCAGGACATCCGCGGCAAGAACGGCTCCGAAGGCGACTTCGTGATGAACCGCCCACCGATCGGCCACGGCAATCCCACGAAGATCGACGAATCCAGCGATATCTACGACAGCATCGACTGGCTGGTGAAGCACGTCCCCGAATCCAACGGCAAGGTCGGCATCATCGGCATCTCGTACGACGGCTTCGAAGCGATGATCGCCACGATCCATCCGCATCCTGCGCTCAAGGTCGCCGTGCCGATCAACCCGATGATCGACGGCTGGATGGGCGACGACTGGTTCCACCGCGGCGCCTTCCGCCAGCAGATGATCCCCTACATCTACGGCATGGTGAACTCGCGCCAGAGCAACATCGGCTGGACCTCCGGCTACCGCGACGACTACGACCTTTACCTGCACGGCGGCTCGGCCGGCGACATCGGCCGTGCCTACGGCATGGAAGCACTCGGTTTCTGGCAGAAGCTGCTCGCCCACCCCGCCTACGACAGCTTCTGGTCCGACCAGGCGCTGGACCGGATCGCGGCGAAGGAACCGATGACCGTGCCGACCATGCTCGTGCACAGCCTGTGGGACCAGGAAGACAACTACGGCGACATGGCCGTGTACCGCGCCCTCGCCCCACGCGACCCATCCCACGAAAAGCTGTGGCTCGTGCTCGGCCCGTGGCGCCACGCGAAGACCTGGGAAGCCGGCAACACCATCGGCGCGATCGACCTGGGCAGCAACACCGGCACCACCTTCCGCCAGACCATGCTGCGCCCGTTCCTCGCCCAGTACCTGAAGGACGACGCACCGAAGGCGAACATCGCCCCGGTCAACGCCTTCGTCACCGGCGAGAACACCTGGCGCAAGCTCGATACCTGGCCGTCGTCGTGCACGAACGGCTGCACGCCGACCACGCAGCGCTGGTACGCCGAAGCCGACGGCCGCTTCGGCACGACCGTGCCGACGCAGGGCGCGGATGACTACGTGTCCGACCCCGCCAAGCCGGTGCCGTACCGCGTGCGCCCGATCCAGTCGTGGTCGCACGGCGTCGCCGATCGCGAGGATTCGTGGCCGGAATGGCTGGTCGACGACCAGCGCCAGTTCGCGACCCGCACCGACGTGCTGACCTATGTGTCGCCGGTGCTGGACAAGCCGATGGGCGTGGCCGGCGAGCCGCTGGCGCACTTGCTGGCGTCGACCACGGGTACGGATAGCGATTGGGTGGTGAAGCTGATCGACGTGTATCCGGACGAGGTGGAGGAGAAGCCGTCGATGGGCGGTTACCAGTTGCCGGTGGCGATGGAGATTTTCCGCGGCCGCTATCGCGAGGGCTACGACAAGCCGAAGGCGATCGAGGCGGGCAAGGCGTTGGCGTACAGCTTTCCGTTGCCGACGGTGAACCATGTGTTCCAGCCGGGCCACCGGGTGATGGTGCAGATCCAGTCGAGCTGGTTCCCGCTCTACGACCGTAATCCGCAGACGTTCGTACCGAACATCTTCAACGCCAAGCCCGCCGATTACGTGAAGGCAACCCAGTCCATCCTCCGTGACGGCACCAACGGCACGTACCTGGAGTTGCCGGTCACTTCTGCACCCTGAACCTCTGCGCGGCGCTCGGGCGTGGTCGCGGACACGCTCGGCGCTCGCGCGTGGTCGCAGGACCAGCCCTGGGCGCCCACCCTCGCTGCTCTGCGCGGCGCTCGGGCGTGGTCGCAGGACCAGCCCTGGGCGCCCACCCTCGCTGCTCAGACAGGTCCTCCGCGCTCGATAAGGTTGGCCGCAGCCGCGGCCCGTGTACCTAATCGGCCTTCGGCCGCTCGCTTGTGCGGAACTCGCCTCGAGGGTGGGCGCCCAGGGCTGTTCTTGCACGCCGCACAGCTCCTGTAGGAGCGCGCCTGCGCGCGACCGGAAACCACGGCAACGCAACCACAACCGCGGCATTCCAGAAAAATCAGACCGCACCGCCGAACCCGACTGCGTTCAACGCCCCCCCGCGCAACCTCACACGTTCCGGACCTTCCCCTGCAACCGAACCGCCGAAAGCTCCGCCACTTTCCATATCGACATTGCCTTCCGCTGCATCGGGTCCTTCATCGCGGCTACTCGTTTCCATCCCTCGCAACTTGTGGCTTCATCTCGCGTACAAGAGCTTCGCGCAAAGCCCCATAAGCGCCCCCATTCCACAGAAGATGACGAAACCAATCGCGCCTCGAATGGCACGCTGCCGCCATAGCAATCCTCGCTCGGTGAGAAGCACCGGATTCAAAAGCGCATTCAGTGGATTCCACATCGTGCGGGCGGAGAAGCGATCGGAGTTATTTTCGAAATTGCGGAAAAACGCCGATCAGCGACACAACCACGGCGAACCAGCACGTCATTCCCAGGATCAGAAACACAACGAACGCGACCAGCAAGAACACCATCGCCACTCCTCGAAATCATTGTGTCGCGCTAGCCCAAACCCGGCTCGCAGCACGAACGCGTCCCCACGCTGAGCGGTGCACGCAGAAAACCCGACGAAGCACGTCACCAATCCCCCAACACTTGTAGGCGCATTCCTACAGCGGTGCTCCGACCCGATCGCGACGACAATGAAGAGAGCCCTCGGTGCCCACCCTCGAGGCGAGTTCCGCACAAGCGAGCGGCCGCAGGCCAATAAGTACATGGGCCGCGGCTGCGGCCAACCTTATCGAGCGCGGAGGACCTGTCTGAGCAGCGAGGGTGGGCAGCGAGGGCTCTTCTGCGACCACGCATGAGCGCCGCGTCGACCCAATCGCGCGCAGGCGCGCTCCTACAGGGCCGAGGTTCGGCCGGAGGCCGTGAGTGAGGCACGCGCCGCAGCTGCGGCGAACCGGTTCAGAAGTCCCAGCGGAGGCCGACGTTCGCCGACCAGCCGCGGGCGCCAGCGGAGCCTACGCTGTTTTGCCAGTCACCCTCGCCGTAAATCGACACCTTATTCCGCCACGCCCACGTCCCACCCAGGCCCAGCTCCACCATCTGCCCAAACTTCCCACCCGCAAACTGCTGCGACACATCGAAACCCTCCGCCCCCACGTCCACCTTCGACACCCCACCCCAGCCCTTGATGTAATTCGCCCGCGCATACGGCGTGAACCTGCTCCCCGCCGCCGTCGTCCACGTGCGATCGAAACGCAGGCCCGCGCGACCGACCGTCTGCTCCAGCGGCTCGTAATGCGTCGTCACCGCATCCACGTCGACCTGGTCGCGCAACGCGACATGCTGGCGGACCAGCTGCAACTGCGGCTCGAGCTCCCAGCCACCGTCGAAACGGAACGGATAACCCGCCTCCACCGAACCCTCCCAACCCGACCCCCGCACGCGCGCCGTACCGCGCTCGCGCAGTGTGTCGATGTCGCCGGCATGCCGGTCGCCCGAGGCGATCAGGTCGACATAGAAGCCGCTCACGTGCTGCCAGGTCACGAACATCGCGATGCTGTTGCTGTCCAGCTTCACGTGGCTGTAGCCGTCGGCCGCCTTCGGATCCAGCCGGGTGGTGCCGTGCGTATAGGCGACACCGGCGCGTAGCGTCGACCGGTCGGCGTCCAGTGCGAACAGGTTCACGCCGACCTGCACGGCGCGCGTTTCCACGTCGTAGTCGTAGCCATAATCCTGGAACGACCGGTTCGTCGAATAGTGGTAGTCGCCGCCGAAGTAACGGACGAACGGTTCGCCGCCGAGGCCCTCGCCGAGGTCATCCATGTCGCGCACCTCGCCCAGCCGGCGATGCAGGTTGTCCAGCGACCGATAGCCAAAGAACGCGATCGCCGAGGGCGACACGATCGATGCGGGTACCTGCGGCACGACGGCCGGGCGTGCTTCGGCCGCGGGCACGCTCGCCACCGGCAGGTCGCCGCCCGTGGATGGCGTGGCCGGCGGCGGTGGCGGCACATAGGGTTCGCCCGGCGGCGGGGTCGGCGCGGGCGTGTCGGTCGTCGGTGCCGGGCATGGCCCGTTGCACACCAGCACGTTGGCCAGCCGGTAATCCCAGAAGGTGTTCCCCGTCGTGGTCCCGCCGACGACGCGCTGCGCCGCGTTGCTCGAGCCCGGCTGGAACGCGTACAGCCCGTACTGAAAGGGACCGAACGCGACGTAACCACCGTTGACGCGGAACGCATCGCCGCTGGAACTGCCCGCGACCTGGACCACCGAGATGCCCTCGTCCGGGCCGACATAGCCATTGCGATTGAGGTCGGTCAGCGCGCCCGTGCTGAGCGAAGACGGCGTGATGTCGAGCACGGTCTGGCCGCTGGCATTGCCCTGCACCAGCAGGCGGTCGGTCGCCTGCACCGCGAGCGCGCCACCGGCGTTGAGCGTGGTGACCAGTTTCACCGTGCCGTTGTTGCCCGTGTAGTCGCCATCCACCGTCAGCGTGTTGCCTGGCGAGCCGCTGCCGTTGGTCAGGTCGATCGTGCCGGCGTTGGTCACGCTGGCGCCACCCGGTGTCGCCGCCGAAATGACCGGATGCACGCCATCGCCGGCGAACAGCGTCGACGCGGGATCGATGTTGACGTCGCTACCGGCCAGGAGCAGGTTGTCGGTCAGGGTGAAGGCCGCGCCATGCACGAGGTTGAAGCTGTTCCAGCCCTGCACGTTAATGCCTTTACCGAGGTCGTCGACGGCGAACGTGCCACCGCGGGCCTCGGTGCCATCGAAGGTCAGCGTATTGTTGCCGCCGCTGCCGGCCAGCAGGTGGTACGTCGTCGAGGTATCGACCGCGCCCAGCGTGGCGGTGTTGTTCGCACTTCCCATGACCAGGCCGCCGTCGAGCGATCCGCCGGTCCAGTCGAAGGTATCGCCGCCTTCACCCGACGCGATCTCCCCACGGACACTGCCCGAGGCGAGCGTCAGCGCATCGCTGCCCGCGCTGCCGCGCACGGCGATCGCGCCCGGCGAGGCCGCGGTGATGCTGCCGTTGTTGACCAGCGTGGTACCCGTGCCGTCGGCGAGGTCGACGACGGGTGCGACCGTGCTTGCCGACGTGAGCGTGCCGGTGTTCGCCACGGAGGATGCCGTACCGGCAATCAACGCCGATCCACCGGCGGGATCGAGGATGTCGACGCTGGCACCGACACTGACCGCGCCGGTGGTCAGCGCCTGGATCCCCGTGCTACCCGCCGCATTGCCGTGGATCGTGTAACCACTGCCGATGAGCAGGTCGCCGTTGGTCGCCGATCCGTCGGCGCGACGGAAGGCGTAGCCCACCCCCGCGCCATCCACCTCGAAGGTCGCCGTCGACGCGGGGTCGATCGCGGTGGCCGTGCGCAGGCCTGCGCCGTCACCGGAATGCAGGGTGACGCCGGACAACGTGATCGCGCCGATTTCCGCGGTGTTTTCGATGGCGTTGCCCGTGCCCAGCGTGGTGATCGTCGTGCCCGTCGCAGCCAGCGACGTCGCGCCCACGTCGAGCAGGATACCGTGTGCACTGCCCCGGGTCGTGATCGCCGAATCGCCGCTACCGAGCACCAGGCCCGCACCGGCCGTGAGCAACACGCCGGCATGTCCGTCGTCGACGTCGATCGTCCCGGCGGGATTCAGTCGCTGCGTGCCGGTGCCTTCGATGCGCACGCCGGTGCCGTTCGCGACGTGGATGCTGCCGGTGTTCGCCAGCGTGCCGCCCGTGCGCAGGATCGCACCGGTGGCCTCGGGTCCGCCAAGGTTGACGACGCCACTGTTCGTCGCGATCGCATTGCTCTCGACGATCAGGCCGGTGGTGTTCGCGCCGCTGAAATCCAGGGTCCCGGCATTGACCAGTGTCGCGCGATTGCGGCCGATCAGTCCGATCACACCATCGGACGACGAGCTCAACGTCGCCAGGCTGTTCAACGAGGTCGCGGTGGACACCGCACCCGTCGCGGCACCGGTGAGGTCGTGCTTCTGTCCGTCCGCGACGCCTGCCACCGCACCGGCGCCGGTCAGCGACATCGTGGTGGCGGCATCGATCGTTCCCTTCGCCCCACCTTCGGCCACGACGCCTTGCGCACCGGCACCGGTGACGGCGATGTTCGCGTTGCGGGTGCTCAGCACCGAGCCCGTGCCCGAGCCGAGCACGCCCGTGGCCCCGGCACCGGAGACGCCGAGCGTGAGGCCGGTACCGTCGAAGTCGGCGCCGCTATCGAGCCGGAACAGCGTGGATTGCGCGGTCGACACGTCGAGCACGGAGCCCGCTGCGACGTTGATCTTCGCGTTGTCGCCGAACGCGAAGAAGCCGATCTGCTTGCTGCCGGCCTGGAAACTCGGCGCCGCGCCCGCGGCGACATTCACCGTCGCCCGGCCGCGGGCGTGGATGCCGATGGCACCGTCGCCCTGCAGGTTCACCGCGCCCTGGATATCGCCCGTGGCGGTGGCGCTGCCCTGCCCCTCGACCCATACGCCATAATTGCGCGTGCCGCTCGCCGGATCCGCACCGCCGGCCACGTTGATCGTGCCGGTGGAATGGACCAGCGACGGCGTCCCCGCGGTGGACACCGCCTTGATGCCGGTGCCATTCACACCGGTGACGTTGATCGTGCCGGTGTTGCGGATGCCCGGGCCGGTCGCGCCCGCGTTCATCACGGAGATGCCGATGTTCTCGCGCGGCACCGCCGCCGCGCGCCCGGTGATGTTGATCGTGCCGGCGTTGGTGACATTCGCGGCCGGTGCCGTCACCAGGATCGCAGCCGCGTTCTGCGTCAGCGTGCCGATGGTGATGGTGCCCTGGTTGAGCACGGTCGCCGCGGTGGGCACGTTGATGCCCGTGGTGATCGTGCCCTGGTTGAGCGCCACGTCGGCGGCTACCGCGCCGGGCGTGTACTGCGGGCCGCGGCCGATATAGATCATGCCATCCGCGCCGTTGGTGAAGCTCGCCGTGGCATCGTTGAGGTAGACGCCGTCGGCCGAACCGTTCGAACGCGAGCCGGTGACGCCGACATTCACCGTGCCCTCGTTCGTCGCGACCGCGCCCGCGCCGACGCGGATCCCCGTGGACTTGCCCGCGCCGTTGGTGATGCCGAGCGACAGGTTGATGATGCCGTTCGCCGCGTTGTCGAAACGGCTGCCCGACTGCACGTCGACGATGTTCGCGCCCAGCGAACCGCTGCTGATGCCGCCACCGGCGTTCGGGAAGAAGTTGCCGTTGATCACCCCGGCGTTGCTGCCACTGCTCGCACCGGTAAGGACCAGTGCCGATCCGTCGCCGCTGCTGCGCTGGCTGCCGAGCGACCCCTGGTTGATGAAGGTCGCACCGCCGTCGGCACGCACGGCGCCGCCATTGGCGTTGACCACCTCGAGCACGGCGCCTTGGGCGATGCTGCCGTGCGCGTTCGGCCCGACCAGGCGCATCGCGATGCGATCGCCGATCGGCTGGGCGACATCGTCGGGTGGGCTGTCCGCCGTGATCCCGTAGACGATCTGCTCGGTGGTCGACGTATAGGCCAGCGCAAACAGCGTCACGTACTGTGCCGGGTCGAGCTTGCCGGCCTGGATCTGGGCGATCAGGAAGCTGTTGTAGTCGCGCAGCTGCGCATCGTTGGTCACGGTGTGCGCGGCCGTGCCATCTGCGGTGGTGACATTGAACGTCCCGCCGTAGTGCGCCACGAAGCTCACGCCGAAACTGCGTGGCTGGGTCGGGTCGGCGACTTCGCCGTTGAAGGTGATCCGGTTCTGTCCCTGCCAGTTGAGGTTGCTTGCCGCCGTGCCGGTGCCGTCGGCATAGAACAGGTCGGTCTGCTTGGCCGCCATGGTCCACGCGTTGGTCGGCGCCTGGCTGTTCGCGCCCGTGCCGATGGCCACGTCCAGCGTGCCGCCACCCGGGCCGACCTGGCCCACGCGCGCGTCGATGTACTGGTTGTCGCCGACGTTGACCAGGTCGGGCACGACCGTCGAGTAAGCCACTGGCGGCAGCGCGAACAGGTTGTTGTTGTTATAGACCGAGACCACCCGGTTGGTCCCGGTGATCGGATCCTTCACCGTGATCCCCAGGTTCTGGCTTCCCGGATTGAGCCGCCCGGCGCCGATCCACTGCTGGCCGGAGACCAGCCGGCCTTCGTCGCTGAGCTGTTGCAGCGTGGTGTCCTGGGCCCCGGTCTGCCCCGCGGCGAACTGCTGCGGCCCGGTCAGCGTGAGCGTGGTGCCGGCGGGCACGTCGAGGCGGCCGACCTCGGCATCGTTGTCCACCGGGTTATAGGGAGCGAGCACGGCCTGCGCATGGGCGGCGGGCCAGGGGGCCAGCACGGCGGCGATGCAGGCGAAGAGCACGGCGTGGCGGCAGCCACCCATGACCGGGCGACGGTGGAGCGCAGCACAGGTTTTCATGATCCATATCCCCGCTGGCGCCGCCGTCCGGAGCGGCTAGGCACACAGTTGGCAATCACTGCCCGGGTACGGCGAAAGGCCCCCTCCTTCGCTCCCACTCCCGGCGCCAGGGCCTTCCGTGCAGAGCGACGAAGCGCAGGTTTTGCCTGCGCTTCGTCTCCGGCTACGGTCTATAGGAGGGCCGGGATGAAGAAAACGTGCATTCACCGGGCCGGATGCAAGCGTTTGCCGGATGGTGGCCGATCGGCGCGACTCCCCTATACTCCCGCCGATGAAACCCAGCGTCCTGTTGCAGTACATCCTCCCGCACCGCTTCCTGTCGCGGATCGTCTACCAGGCGACGCGCTGGGAGTGGGTCCCGTGGAAGAACTTCCTGATCCGGGAGATCGTCCAGCGCTACCACGTGGACATGGCCCAGGCCGCGCAACCGGACCCGCTGGCCTACCCGCATTTCAATGCGTTCTTCACCCGAAAGCTGAAGCCGGGCGCGCGCGTGGCCGATCCCGACCCGCAGGCGATCCTCTCGCCCGCCGACGGCCGGATCAGCCAGCTAGGGCCGATCCGCGACGGCCGGATCTTCCAGGCCAAGGGCCAGGAGTACACCGCGGCCGAACTGCTGGGCAGCGAAGAAGCCGCCGTGCCGTTCCGCAACGGCAGCTTCGCGACCATCTACCTGTCGCCGCGCGATTACCACCGCGTGCACATGCCGCTGGCCGGCACCCTGACCGGCACCACCCATGTGCCCGGTCGCATCTTCAGCGTCGCGCCGTTCGCGGTCGAGGCGATCCCGCGCCTGTTCGCCCGCAATGAACGCCTGGTCTGCCATTTCGATGGCGAGCACGGTCCGTTCGTGTCGGTGATGGTCGGCGCGATCCTGGTCTCCAGCGTCGCCACTGTGTGGGACGGCCTGGCGATTCCGCCTTACGCATCTGAGATCATTCGCAGCGATTGTCGCGGCCGCGGTCTCACGCTCGAGCGCTTTGCCGAAATGGCCCGTTTCAACATGGGCTCTACCGTAATTCTACTGCTCCCCGAAGGCTACGAATTCGACGATCTCCAGTCGCAACAACAAGTTACGGTTGGACAGCGGATCGGGCGCTGGGCGCGGGGCGGCACGGCCGCATGACCTTACGCGTCACTTTGTGACGAAAACGTCTTACATTTGACGCATCGCCGGCGTATGCTCCCTTCCTCGGACGCAAGGGGGCTCATGGCCACGTCCGACACGCAGTCGTCGTACGCAGTCGTCGTATAGGGGAGCCGTCATGCGTCTGGTCACACATCTCATCG
Organism: Bacillus sp. NP157; assembly: GCA_018889975.1. Taxonomy (NCBI): domain Bacteria; kingdom Bacillati; phylum Bacillota; class Bacilli; order Caryophanales; family Bacillaceae; genus Bacillus; species Bacillus sp. NP157. The sequence continues at coordinate 823,533 of CP076546.1, read as the reverse complement.
CCGTCAACCGCGAGATCCGCCTCCGTCGCCAGCTGGCCGACATCGAGCGCGTGGTGCTTGCGCTGCCCGTTCGCACCCATGCGGACCTGCAGCAACTGGTTCGCCGTGAGATGGAACAGGCCGCCGCATGTGATTTCCCGCACCTCTACGGCACGCCCCCCGAAGAGCGTTACAGCACGTATGGCCACGGCCCCGACCTGGGCCTGGGCAAGGCGCGCTCGGAAAATCCGCTGATCGCCACCCGTGGCGTCGCCCTGTGGATCGCCGCCGTGTACCACGAGACGCTGGATTCGCGTCGCCCGGGCATGGAAGAACTGCACCGCCAGGTGCTGCGCCTGATGCGCCAGATCAAGGAGCTTTCCGCTCCCGATCGCCGCGAGCTGGGCACCACCGACTGGATGGAACCCTCCGCCCTCGCCTGAGCCCCTGCCTCAGCGGCAGACCGGCACCTTCAGCGACTGCCCCACCTTGAGGGCATGGCCCTTGAGGCCATTCATCTTTGCAATGTCTTCCACGTCGGCGCAGCTGCTCTTGCGCGCGATGCTGACCAGCGTGTCGCCCTTGCGCACGGTGTAGCTCTTCGCGCCGGACGAGCCCTTCGACGACGACGACGACGAACCACCGCCGCTGCCGTAGCTGTACTGCGGGCCCGGGCCGTTCGGTCCGTTCGCACCGCCACCACTGCCACCACCACTGGCCAGTGCGGCCGAGGTCGCAGCCGGCGGCGGCGGGGCGATGATCTTCACCGCGTTGTGCAGGTCGCTGGCGAGGATCGGCCAGGGACCATCCGCGCAGCTGGCCATGTAGGCTTTTTCAAGCTGCTTGGGTACGTCAAGGCGGGTTCCCGCCGGCTGGCTTACCTGCGGATCGAGCCGCGGGTTGAGGTTGCGCAAGGTACGGAACCAGCCTTGCGGCATCTCGTCGACCGAGCCAAGGCACACCGTCAGTTCGCTGAGCGACGCCGGGCGGGTCAGCGTGATCGAACCGGGCACGCCATCCACCTTCGGAAACTTCAGGTGGTAGCTGTCCGGATGCAGGAACAGCCATGCGGCGGCAAGCACCATCGGCACGTAGTCGCGCGTTTCGGCGGACATCTGCCCGTAAATGGCCGGATCGTAGAAGCCGGCGCCCGGGCTTGCCGCGGCGATGCGGCGCATGCGCCCTTCGCCACCGTTATAGGCGGCCAGGGTCATCTCGAGGTTGTTGTTGAAGGCGCCCAGCTGTTCGTTGATGTATTCGGCGTTGGCCTGGGCAGCCATGGTCGGGTCGAAGCGCTGGTCGAAGCCGCTGTCGCTGGACAGGCCGAAGCGCAGGCCGGTGGCGTACATGAACTGCAAGGGGCCGGAGGCACCCGAACGCGACACGGCATGCACCTTGCCGCCGGATTCCTTGGCCATGATGCCGAAAAGCAGCGCCTCGGGCAGGTCGCCCTTCTGGTACGCCGGCCACATCTTGTAGCGCATCATCTGGTAATTGACGTACGCATCCATCAGGTTCGGGCGCAGCTGGGTCAGCCACATCTCCAGCGCGGCCTTGACCGGGCCGTTCATCACCATCAGGTCGGAAAACTGCTGGCCCTTCAGCAGCGTGACGCTGCGCTGGGCCTGCGGAAGCGCATTGACCACGACCGAGCCGGCGGCATCGCCGGGCTGGGCGCCCACTTCGGCGGTCTGCTCGGTATCGTCGGCATCTTCGCCTTCGATGAAGCTGCCATCCTTAAGACGCAGCAGGCGGTCGAACACGGCGGCGAAACGCTGCGGGTCGCAGCCGGGGGTCAGCCCACAGCGCGCCGAGGCGTCCTTGAGCTGGTCCAGTGACTGCTTGCGGGTCTTCGCGGCCTGGGCGGTATCGCCGCGACGGGCCTGGTCGATCGCCGACTCATACCCCTTGCTCGCCTGGTTCATCCGGTCGTACAACGCATTCACTTGCGGTGATGCCTTGCCGGGACGGGTGGAACCACCGGAAGCGCAGCCGGCGAGGACCGCGAGGGGAAGCAGGAAAAGGGCGTGGGAAACGCGCAGCGACATGCAGTGGACCAGATCAGGCAATGCCGGCGACATTACGCCGTAAGCCTACGTGACTCAAGCGCTCCCGCGGAAAAATCTCCGTAGTGGCGCATCCTTGCGTAAACTTGTTCAGGACATCCTTAAGGACAGACCCATGCCAGGCATCTTGATCGGCCGCAGCGACGACACCGCCGTTGAACTGGATCCGCGCTATGGCAATCGCCACGGCATGATCGCCGGCGCCACCGGCACCGGTAAGTCGGTGACCCTGATGCTGCTGGCCGAAGGGTTTTCCCGGCTCGGGGTGCCGTGTTTCCTCGCCGACGCCAAGGGCGACCTCGCCGGCCTCGCGCAGGCGGCCGCCGCGCCCTCGGACAAGCTGAAGGATCGCCTGGCCAGGCTCGGGCTGACCGGCTGGGCGCCGCAGGCCAACCCGGTGGTGTTCTGGGACATCTACGACAAGCTCGGCCACCCCGTGCGCGCCACCGTGTCGGAGATGGGACCCACCCTGCTCGCCCGCATCCTCGAACTCAACGACACCCAGGAAGGCGTGCTCGAGGTGGTCTTCCGCGTCGCCGACGACGAAGGCCTGCTGCTGCTCGACCTTCCCGACCTGCGCGCGATGCTCGGCTTCGCCGCCGAACATGCCAAGGACATTTCGGCACGCTACGGGCTGATCAGCGCGCAGAGCGTCGCGGCGATCCAGCGCGCGCTGCTGAAGCTGGAGCAGGACGGCGCCGACCATTTCTTCGGCGAACCCGCGCTCGAACTCAGCGACCTGATCCGCCAGGACATGAGCGGCCGCGGCGTCATCAACGTGCTGGCCGCCGACACGCTGATCCTGAAGCCACGCCTGTATTCCACCTTCCTGCTCTGGCTGCTCTCCGAGCTGTTCGAGCAGTTGCCGGAAGTCGGCGACCTGGACGTGCCGAAGATGGTGTTCTTCTTCGACGAGGCGCACCTGCTGTTCGACGACGCCCCGGCCGCCTTGCGCCAGCGGGTGGAACAAGTGGTGCGACTGGTCCGCTCCAAGGGCGTGGGCGTGTATTTCTGCTCGCAGAATCCCGACGACGTGCCCGGCGAAATCCTCGGCCAGCTCGGCAACCGCGTGCAGCATGCGCTGCGTGCGTTCACCCCGCGCGACCAGAAGGCGGTGAAGGCCGCGGCGGAAACCTTCGCGAAGAACCCGAAGCTCGACGTCGTGGAAACGATCGGCACGCTGGGTACCGGTGAAGCGCTGGCGTCCACGCTCGGCGATGGCGGCGTGCCCAGCCCGGTGCAGAAGATCCTGGTGTCGACACCGACCTGCCGCATCGGCGCGCTCACGCTGGACGAGCGCACGACCATCCGTTCGCGCTCGCCGGTGGGTGCGAAGTACGACGCCGCGGTGAATCGCGAATCGGCCGAGGAAATGCTGGCCGCACGTGCGACGGCGAAAAACGCCGACGATGCGCCGCCGGTGAAGGACGCGCGCAAGGGCGACGACCAGGGTTCGGGCTGGGGCAACACGGTGCGCGACGCCGTGCTCGGCACCAGCCGCCGCCAGGGCATGCTGGAAACGATGGCCAAGTCGATGGTGCGCACCGCCGGATCGCGCGCGGGCCAGCAGATCGTCCGCGGCATCCTCGGCAGCATCTTCGGCGGGAAGCGCTGAGCATGCCGCGTGTCGCCCTCGCCGATGCATCGATCCCGTTCAACCAGCGCATCGTCAGTGGCTTTCGCTACCCGATGCGCGGTTCGGCGCCGATCACCATCCTCGCCGTCGCCGCGTTCGACCTGCTCGCCTATATCCCGATGATGGGTTTGCGCCTGCTGGTGATCGGCCTCGGCTGGGTCGCGCTGTACACCTACGCCTTTGCCTGCCTGCGGCATACCGCCGACGGCTTCGAGAACCCGCCCGAGATGGCGATGAACTCGGAAGACCAGGCGGCACGGGCGCTGATCATCATCCAGCTGTTCGGCAATGCGATGGCCTTGCTTGCGCCGCTGTTCTTCGGCGTGCCGGGCCTGCTGGTCTCGGTCGCAGTGGCCCTCGTGCTGCCGGTGGTGACGATGTCGCTGACCTTCGACGGCGTCGGCGCGGCGTTGAACCCGTTGACCTGGGTGGCAGCGATCGGCCGCATCGGTGGCGATTATTTCAAGCTGTTCGGCGTGATGCTGGCCACCAGCCTGTTGCAGACCGGCGCGCAGTACGCGATGCAGCAACGCGGCCCGCTGTTCCTCGGCACCGCGGCGTACTACCTCGTGGCCAACTACCTCGCGATCTATAACTTCCACCTGATGGGCGCGCTGATCCACCACCACCATGAAAAGCTCGGCTATCGCCCCGAGGCCGAGGTGCTGGCGGAGATGGCCAACCCGGCGGACGACGTCGCCCTGCTCGACCACGTGAACCAGATCGCGCGCGACGACGTGCCCGCGGCGACCGACATCCTTACCGAACGCATCCGCGAAGGCATCACGCCAGCACCGATGCACACCCGCTACCGGGAACTGCTGCGTGCGCAGGGCCGCCTGCCCGAGCTGCTCGTGCACGGGCAGATCTGGATCGCTGCGCTGGTCGCCGGCGGCGAAACCCGCCGCGCGCTGGGCGTGGTGCAGGACTGCCTTGGCGTGGACCCGGCCTTCGTGCCGGACGCGTCGAACACCTGCGGACCGCTCGCCGATACCGCCGCCCACGCCGGCATGCCGCGGCTGGCCCTGCAGCTCGCCCTCGGTTACCTGCGCCTGTGGCCGGGCGACATGGGCGCGCCGCACTACGGCCTGCTCGCCGTACGCATGCACCTGCAGCTGGAAGAGCGCGACAAGGCGGCACATCTCGCCCGTTCGTTGCTGGCGTCCTACGAGGGGCATCCGCTGACCCAGGACATCAACGCCCTGCTCGACACGCTGGATCCGGCGCGCAAGGTGGCGCCATGAGCCGCTGGCGTCCACCGGCGCCCTCGTCCACCGCGATCATCACCCGCGAGGGTTTCGAACGGCTGAAGACCGAGCTCGACCACCTGTGGCATACGGTGCGCCCGGAAGTGGTGAAGGCCCTCGCCGCGGCCGCCGCCGAAGGCGATCGCTCGGAAAACGCGGAATACACCTACCGCAAGAAGCAACTCGGCGAGATCGATCGCCGCGTGCGTTACCTCAGCAAGCGGATCCCCGTGCTGAAGGTGGTCGAGGCCACGCCGTCGAACGCCGATGCGGTGTTCTTCGGCGCGACGATCGAGCTGGAGAACGTCGACAGCGGCGACATGCTTCGTTACCGCATCGTCGGCCCCGACGAGACCGATGCGAAGCTGGGCTGGATCAGCATCGATTCGCCACTGGCCCGCGCGGTGCTGAAGAAACGCGTGGACGACGAGTTCGAAGCCGTGTTGCCGGGTGGACCGACCCGCTTCGCGGTGGTCGCCGTCAGCTACGCGTGAGCCAGTCGCGCGAGGTTCGTTGTGAACGCATCGACGTTCGCCGCGAACGCGCGCACGGCGCCTTCCTCCAGCGGCGCGCCTTCGCGCAACGCCCGCTCCAGTGACTCGCCCTCGCGGGCGACGGCCGATTCACCAAACACGTTGACCCCGCCCAGCACGTGGTGGATCCAGCCTGCCACGCGCTCGGTGTCGCCGGTGGCCAAGACGCCGTCGAATCGGGCCAGCGCGTCGCGCGTGGCATCGACGCCTGCGCGGATAACGGTCGCGACGTTGTCGTCGGAACCGAAGGCGCGGCGCAGGCGCTCGATGTCGATGCCCGCGCCTGCTTCCGTGCCGGTGCCGGAGTCGGAGTCGGTGTCGGTATCGGTGCCGGTGTCCGAATCACTACCGGAGCCCGGCTCGTCACCTCCAGCGCCTTCGAGGTCGCCGGCCCGGCCCAGCCAGTTCGACACGGCCGCGTGGAACGCCTCGAGCCGGATCGGCTTGCGCAACAGGTCGTCCATCCCGGCGTCCAGGCAGCGCTCGCGCTGGTCGGCGCGTGCGTCGGCGGTCATCGCGACGATCGGCAGGTGCCGGTCGCTGCCCGCCTCGCGCCGGCGCACCTCGCGGGCGACGGCATAGCCGTCCTTCCGCGGCATGTGGCAGTCGACCAGCAGCAGGTCGTAGTCGACCCGTTCGAGTGCGGCCATCGCGGCTTCGCCATCGTCGACGATGTCGCAATCCAGGCCATGCAGCGCGAGCTGGGCGCGGACCAGTTGCTGGTTCACCGGATGGTCTTCGGCGACGAGGATGCGCACGGCGCGGCGGTGCGGCAACGCGGCCGCGTGGACACCGCCATCCTCGCCGCGAACGACCGTCGCCGGGTCGACCATGGGCAATTCCACCGTCGCCGTCACCACGGTGCCGTTGCCGGGCTCGCTCTGGATGACGATGTGCCCGCCCATGCGTTCGATCAGGCGTCGCGAGATGCTCAGGCCCAGCCCGGTGCCGCCGAAGCGACGCGTCGTCGACGACTCGGCCTGGCTGAAGGGCGCGAACACATGGCGCAGCTTCGCCGCATGGATGCCGATGCCGGTGTCAGTGACGACGAAGCGCAGGCGCTGGCGACCGGCGTGCTCCTGGTCCACGTGGACATCGACCCGCACCCCGCCGCTGGCGGTGAACTTGATCGCGTTGCCGAGCAGGTTCAGCAGCACCTGGCGCAGGCGGCCGTCGTCGACCAGCACCGCCGCGGCGATCGCCTCGTCGATGTGCACGTCGATGCGCAGCCCCTTCGCCTCCGCCTGCGCGGACATGATCGCCACGGCTTCTTCGACGATCGCACGCGGATCGGTCGGTCGCGGATCCAGGGCGAGATGGCCTGCCTCGATCTTGGAGAAGTCGAGCACGTCGTCGAGGATGTGCAGCAGCGCTTCGGCAGAGTGTTCGATGGTCGACACCATCTTGCGCTGCTCGCCATCCAGCGGCGTGCGTTCGAGCACGTCGAGCAGGCCGATCACGCCATTCATCGGCGTGCGGATCTCGTGGCTGATCGTGGCCAGGAAATCGCTCTTCGCACGCGTCGCGGCTTCGGCGTCGTCGCGTGCGCGCGACAGGTTGCGCGACGCGAGTTCCTGGGTGGTGACGTCCACCCAGTAGCCGTTCCAGCGCACGCTGCCGTCGGCGGCCGCCAGCGGTACCGCGTCGGAGCTGAGGTAACGCACCCGCTCACCGACCTGTGCGCGCACGGTGACGTGCAGCGGCGAGGTGTCACGCGCGGAACGCTCGAAGGCCTGGCGCAGGGCTTCGCGATCTTCCGGCGCCACCGGCGCGAGCAGGCTGTCGCCACCGGCCAGCAGCTCGTTGGGCTGCATGCCGAGCAGGGTCTGCGGATCGCCGCCGACGTAGGCGAGGCTGTATTCGCCCGCGGTGTCGCGCACGGCTTCGTAGACCACCGCCGGCACGTGGGCCGTGACTTCGGCCAGCCGTCGCTCGGTGCGTTCGCGCCGCCGCGTTTCGCGACGCAGGTTGAGGTAGGCGTAGCTGATCGCGATCAGCGAGCCGAGCAGCACGGCGACGAAGGGGAGCACGCGGCTGGCGATCTCGCGCCAGGTCGGCCCGACCACGTAATGCGAGGCGAACCACGTGTTGCGGATTTCCTGCTGGCGATGCGTCGGCAGGTTGACCAGTACGCGATTGATCAGCGGCAGCAGCGGCGCCAGTTCGCGGCGGACACCGATGGCGATCGCTTCGCTGTCGCCGGTCGGCGCGGCCACCTTCAGCTGGCCGAGGAACTGCTCGCGGATGAGGTAATCGACCGAGGCGAGGTTGCCGACGAAGGCATCGCCCTCTCCCGCCGCCAGCCGTCGCAAGCCCTCGACCTCGGTATCCACCGGCACGACCAGCGCGCCGGGCACGCGCGCGAGCAGGCGGCGGATCGGTTCGCGGGTGGTATTGGCCAGCACGCGCTTGCCGGCGAGGTCGTCGCGACCGGCGATGGTCGGCGCGCCTTCGCGCGTCACGATCATGATCGGGAAGTCGAGGTAGGCGGTGCTCGGCTCCAGCCACGGCCAGGTGGCGCTCTGCGGATTGATCGCGGCGACCAGGTCGACGTCGCCGCGCTTCACGTCTTCCACGGTGCCGGTCCAGTTGGCGCTGGGCACCTGGGTCACCCGCAGGCCGAGCTCGGCGGCAATCTCGCGGACGTAATCCAGGGCGAGCCCTTCGGCCTGGCCCTTCTCGGTGATCAGGCTGAAAGGCGCGTAGCTGGGGTCGACCCCGAGGCGCAGGGGCGGCAGGCCACGCAGCCAGGCTTTTTCGCGCTCGCTGATGGGAATGGCGAACTGGCGCGGCCGCGGGGCGATGTCCCGGCCCACCCAGGGCGCACGCAGGCGGCCGTGGTCGGCGGCGGTGAGCTCGCCCAGGGCGTGGTCGATCGCCCGGCCCAGCGGCGCCTCGCTGGCCGGCACGGCGAAGGCCAGCGCGCTGATCGGCAGGGCCAGCGGGTCGCCGACGCGCAGGGCGTGCTCCTCGCCCAGCCGGCCGACGAACTCGCGGGCGGAATACGGATTGTCGATGTAAGCCGCGGCATCGCCCGTGCGGACGCGCTGCAGCGCGTCGGCGGTGGAAGCGACCTCGACCAGGGTGGTCTTCGGAAGCTCCCGGCGCAGGGCCACGGTGTCGAAATAGCCGGCATGCACGGCCAGGCGCTTGCCGGCCAGCTCACCCGGGCGATGGATGATCGGTGTGTCGATCCGCTGGACCAGCGCGGGGAGCGATTCGAAGTAGGTCGCGCCCACGCGGATGCCCGGCATCCCCTGCTCCAGCGGGGTCACGCTGGTGGCGACGTCGATCTCGCCCCGGGACAGGGCCGCCAGCAGCTGCGGCCAGGTGTCGAACACCCGGGTTTGCAGGGTGAGGCCCAGCTCGCCGGCGATCTGGCGCAGGTAATCCGGGCCCAGGCCCTCCAGTTCGCCGTCACGGACCTCTTCGAACGGCGGGTAGCCTTCGCGGTAGGCTCCCACTGTCAGGACCGGATGGTGCCGAAGCCAGGCCTCGTCTTCCTTGCCCAAAGGCGTCTCCGGCGTGGCGTAGGCGAACGCCGACAGGAAGAGAAGGATTAACGGAAGCAGGTATCGGGTCACAGGCGGGCTTCGTCGGGGGAACCATCATGGGCATAATCGGATCGAAACGCACGGGCGTCGCTCAGAACGAAGGAGAACACAAGGCATGCCACTGAACGTGATTCTGGCAGACGATCATCCACTGGTGCTCGTAGGCGGCGCCCTCGCGCTGCGTAACGCACACATCGATGTCGTGGGTGAGGCGAAAGCCGCGGACGAACTGCTCGCCATGCTGGCGGACCGTCCCTGCGACGTGGTGATTACGGATTTTCTCATGCCGAGCGATCGACAGGACGACGGATTCGCCCTGCTCGACACCATTGCTGAGAAATATCCGCACCTCGCCGTCATCGTCCTCACGATGATCAACCGGCCCGCGGCCCTACAGTCGATGTTGGCCCGCGGGGCACGCGGCATCGTCGACAAACGCGCGCCGATGGACGAACTGGCGGTCGCCGCGAAAGCGGTGCGCGACGGTGAGACTTATCTCAGCGAAACCCTGCTGGATATTCTCAACGAAGCCGACGACAACTCCGTCGCGATGCCGGGCGCACCGCTGTCGCCGCGTGAGAAGGAAGTCATCAAGGCCTTCGTCGCCGGTATGTCGCTCCAGCAGATCGCCGACCGCGAAGGCAAGTCGGTGAAGACCATCAGCCGGCAGAAGCGTGATGCGATGCGCAAGCTCGGCGTCGACCACGACAGCCTGCTAGGCGACTACGTGCGCGATCACGGCTTGCTCTGACAAGCCACCAGGGCGGGCGGGTAAACCCGCCCTTCCCTTACCGGCTGGAAGCACGGGGCGCTGAGATAGAACGAGGCATCACCGGTGCCCTCGTGCCAGCCCGGCACGCCCGATACGGGTAGCGGACGCAATTCCTGCGGGTCGTTGAGAATGGCGCCGCTCGCGATCGCCTCGGCGCATATCGTCACGATGTCTGCGTGCCCGCGACTGCCAGTACCAGTGCCACCACCACCGACGCCGACGTCAACGCCGACGCCATCGCCCTCGTCGAGCACCACCAGCGCCTTGCCAACCAGCAGCTTGTCGGGCGTAAGGGCGTGTTCCAGCAAGGCATGACCAAAGATCTCAACGCGTGCCTCGCCACGTAGCCAGGCCTCGCGATGTGTCCAGAACAGCGCATGCCAGTCGTGCCGATCCCAGGCCGCGACCATCGCCGCATCGCGCAGCGTGACCAGGATGCCGGCTTCGTCGAAGTGGGTCAGCGCACACTGCGCGCGCGAACGCTCGCGCGGACCCATCCGTCCGATCTCCGCGACCTGCCGCGCATTCAACGCGCGCTTCAAGGTCGGATAGCGCAACCAGGCAAACGCATTGAACAGGTCGTGCCAGTTCTCCGGACGCGTGGCGATGGCACCACGGGCGATGCGCTCTTCGTAGTGCAGACCATCGTCGAGCAACGCCTTGTCCTGGGTGGCGAAGCGCACGCCGGCATCGGCCGGCCACAGCGCATTCAGCGCGGCCGCATCCGGCCACGCATCACCGTCGATATAGCTTGAGAACTCGCCCCAGTGCGACAACGGTGGCGCCGCGAGCACGCGACGATCGAACGCGTCGCGCGTGGGCGCCACGTACCGCATGGACGTTACGCCAGGCGACCGTAGAGGTCGTGGGCGTCGGCTTCTTCGACGATCACGTCGACGAACTGGCCCGGCTTGAGCAGCTGGCCGTCGTCGATGCGCACGGCACCGTCGATCTCCGGCGCATCCGCGCTGGAACGGCCCCACGCACCATCGGCGTCGATTTCATCGACCAGCACCTTCACGGTCTTACCGACCTTGCGCTGCAGCTTCGCCGCGGAAATCTCGGCCTGCACCGCCATGAACTGCTCCAGGCGATCTTCCTTGAGCTCTTCGTCGACCTGGCCCGGCAGCTCGTTGGCCTTCGCACCGTCGACCGGCGAGTAGGCAAACGCACCCACGCGATCGAGTTCGGCGGCACGCAGGAAGTCGAGCAGCTCGTTGAACTCGGCGTCGGTCTCGCCCGGGAAGCCCACGATGAAGGTGCTGCGCAGGGTCAGGTCCGGCACCTGGCGACGCCAGTTCTGGATGCGCTCGAGGGTCTTGTCCACGTTGCCCGGACGCTTCATCAGCTTCAGCAGGCGCGGGCTGGCGTGCTGGAACGGGATGTCGAGGTACGGAAGGATCTTGCCCTCCGCCATCAGCGGCATGACTTCGTCGACGTGCGGGTACGGGTACACGTAGTGCAGGCGCGTCCACACGCCAAGCTCGGAAAGCCCTTCGCACAGTTCGGTCATGCGCGTGCGGTACGACTTGCCACGCCACTCACGCTCGGCGTAACGCATGTCGACACCGTAGGCACTGGTGTCCTGCGAGATGACGAGCAATTCCTTCACGCCACCGCGGACCAGCTTCTCCGCTTCCATCAGCACCTGGTCAACCGGACGGCTGACGAGGTCGCCACGCATCGACGGGATGATGCAGAAGCTGCAACGATGGTTGCAGCCCTCGGAAATCTTCAGGTACGCGTAGTGCTTCGGGGTGAGCTTGATGCCGGTATCCGGCACCAGGTCGAGGAACTTGTTACGCGCCGGCGGCAGCGCCGTGTGCACCGCGCTCATCACCGAGGCATAGTCCGCCGGGCCACTGATCGACAGCACTTCCGGATAGCTATCGCGAATCAGCTCCGAACGCTTGCCCAGGCAACCGGTGACGATGACCTTGCCGTTCTCATGCAGCGCCTCGCCGATGGCATCGAGCGACTCCTGCACCGCCGAGTCGATGAAACCACAGGTGTTGACGACCACGGCGTCGGCCGCGTCGTAGCTGGGTACGATTTCGTAGCCCTCGACCTTGAGCTGGGTGAGGATGCGTTCGGAATCGACGAGCGCCTTCGGGCAGCCAAGGCTGACGAATCCGATCTTCTGGGTCTGTGCGGCCTGAGCCATTGCCTGGGTACCGAGAGGGGAAACCCAACATTATAGCCCCTCCTCGCTCGGGCGTGGTCGCGGGACCCGCGGCGCTCGGGCGTGGTCGCAGGACCCGCGGCGCTCGGGCGTGGTCGCAGGACCAGCCCTCGGCGCCCACCCTCGCTGCTCAGACAGGTCCTCCGCGCTCGATAAGGGTGGCCGCAGCCGCGGCCCATGCATCTATCGGCCTGCGGCCGCTCACTTGTGCGGAACTCGCCTCGAGGGTGGGCGCCAAGGTCTGTTCTTGCAGCCCGCCGCAAGCCTTGTCTGCAGGAGCGCGCCTGCCGCGACGGGTGGAGTGGCGCACCGTGGCCCTGCCTGGCGACCCGACGGCTTTGTAGGAGCGCGCCTGCGCGCGAACGCGGATTCGGTAGCATTCGACTGTGAAGCCAAAACCATCGTTTCGACTGAAGTTCAGAACGCTCCGGCGAGTCAGTTACAAACATTCCGGCTAAACCGCTCCGTCGGCTGTTCGCGCGCAGGCGCGCTCCTTGTATCTTGGCGGTGCCTCCCATCCGGGGGGTGTGCGAAGGATTCCGGGGAGGCCGCGCGCTCCTTGAAGCAGGATGTTCCTGACTTCGCCTGTAGAGTGGCCCCCGCCCCATTGCCAACTGCGGAGAGTATCCAGAAGCCCGCGAGGGACTTCGCATACAAGGTTGCAGGGGCAAAAAATGCGGGGTCGGGGAGCCGGATCCATTCTCACGCTAACTCGCGGAGGATGTAAGGGATGGTCATGTCGATCGGATTGGACGTCAGCGCGCGCGACTGCGCCGTGGCCTCGTATGACAACGGCAAGGGTGTTGCGCTGGGGAAGTTCGAGCAAACCCCGGCAGGACATGCACGGCTGGCCAGGAAGCTTCTGGATTTACGGCCTTCCTGGGTGGTGATGGAAGCGACCGGGATCTATCACCTGGACCTGGCCATCGCGCTGGATCGGGCTGGATTGCCGGTCTCGGTCATCAACCCGCGCAGTGCCAAGCGGTTCGCCCAGCTCAAGCTCAAGGGCACCAAGACCGACACGATCGATGCGGGGTTGCTTGCCGAGTATGGCGAGGCGCTCAAGCCGGCACGCTGGATCGCACCGGAGCAGGCGGACCTGGCCCTGCGGGACCTGGGACGGCAGGTGAACCGGCTGTTGGGGGAGCGGGTCCGCGCGAAGAACCGCCTGCACGCCCTGACTGCCAAGAAGGGCACGCATGTGCTGCTGCTCGAGGACGAAACCGAGGCCGTCGCCACCCTCGATCGGCGCATCGAACGCCTGCGCGGTGCGATGCGCCAGCAGATCGACACCGATCCGGTGCGCCAAGCCCAGCTTCGCCACATGACCGCAGCCCCGGGCATCGCCGAGGTCTCGGCGATGGCGGTACTCGCTGAACTGGCCATGCTTCCCAGCACTATGAAAGCGCCGCAGGTCAGCCGCCATGCGGGCCTGGACGTTTGTCACACCCAATCGGGCACGAGCGTCCACGGACGGCCGCGGCTAAGCAAGGGCGGAAACACCTACCTGCGCGCAGGCATGTACATGCCTGCGCTGGTTGCCGTGCGCTACGACCCCTTGGTCAAAGCCTTCTACGAACAGCTGCTTCGTCGCGGAAAGGCCAAGCGCCAGGCCCTCGCGGCAGTCATGCGCAAATACCTCACCGGGCTCTGGGCTTGCCTGCGCGACAACGAAAACTTCGACGTCACCAAGCTTTTTAGCCCAGAGCACCTTAGGCAGGGTTGACCGGGAAGAGAGTATCTACGAGAGCTGCCGCTGCGTCGGGGATGCCGATACCGCGGCTGTCACACCCCGTTCGCGGCAAGGATGAGGAGAGCCCTCGGTGCCTACCCTCGAGGCGAGTTCCGCACAAGCGAGCAGCCGAAGGCTGATTAGGTACATGGGCCGCGGCTGCGGCCACCCTTGTCGAGCGCGGAGGACCTGTCTGAGCAGCGAGGGTAGGCACCGAGGGCTATCCTGCGGCCACGTTCGAGCGCCGCGGGGACGACATCGCGCGCAGGCGCGCTCCTACAGGGCCGAGGTTCGGCCGGAGGCCGTGAGGCACGGCCGCGAAGCGGCAACCGGTCTGGCTTGGTACGCTTGCGGGATCGCTCTCAACCAATCCGGAGATTCCCCCATGGGTCACACCCTGATCCTCGACACCTCCCGCCCGCACGAAAGCATGGACGCCTACCTCGCCGAACCCACCGGCACCCCGCGCGGCGCCATCGTCGTCATCCAGGAAATCTTCGGCGTCAACGCCCACATCCGCAGCATCGCCGACCGCTTCGCCGCCGAAGGCTACGTCGCCCTCGCCCCAGCCCTGTTCGACCCGGTCGAGAAAGGCGTCGAAACCGGCTACGACCAGGAAGGCATGACCAAGGGCGTGAAAAAGGTCGCCGAACTCGGCCTGCTCCGCCCCCAGCAGGACGTCGGCATCGCCGCCGCCTACCTCGCCGACACCTACAAGGTAAAGGTCGGCACCGTCGGCTACTGCTGGGGCGGCACCGTCGCCATGCTCGCCGCGCTGCGCCTGGCCCTGCCCTCGTCCAGCTACTACGGCTCGCGCGACGTGCCGTTCCTCAGCGAACCGGCCAAGGCCAACGTGATCTTCCACTTCGGCGAACGCGACCACTCCATCCCGCCGGAGATGGTGGAAAAGCACCGCGAGCTCAAGCCGGAAATGGACACCTGGGTCTACCCGGCCGACCACGGCTTCAATTGCGACGTGCGCGGCAGCTACGACGAACCCAGCGCGACGCTCGCCTGGGAACGCACCCTCGCCTTCTTCGCCCGCGAACTGGCGTGAGCGCGTCGTTCGAACTGGATCCACGGCTTGCCGGCGACACGGTCGTCGTCGGCGACCTGCCGCTATGCCGCGTATTGCTGATGCGCGATAGCCGGTTTGCCTGGCTGGTGCTGGTACCGCGCCAGGCGGGGCTGGTCGAAGTGGCCGACCTGGCCGAGGCAGACCGGGCCACGCTGTGGCGCGAGGTCGACCTCGCCGGCGCCGCGCTGCGTGCGACCGGGCCCTGCGACAAGCTCAATATCGGTGCGCTGGGGAACATCGTCCGCCAGCTGCACGTGCACGTGGTGGCGCGCGTCGAGGGCGATGCGGCGTGGCCGGGGCCGGTGTGGGGGTCCGGAAAGGCCGGGGCCTATGAGGATATCGATCGCGTGGCCGCGACGTTGAAGGCGGCCCTGCACATCGACTGAAATGAAAAAGGCCGGCTTGCGCCGGCCTTTTCGCTTACTGCTGCGTCTGCGGGTCGTAGGCGCCGCTGGACGCGTCCTTGCCCTTCATGCGGTCGGGCAGGTCGGCCTTGTGCGGGGTGTCTTCCAGCTGGCGGGCTTCGCTTTCGACGGCGTTCAGGCGGACGAGTTCGCCCTTCTTGTCGTAGTACACGGCGAAGCCGTAATCCAGCGCCATGCGGGCCATGAAGCCCAGGTGGTTGTCGCGGATCTTGGAGTCGTCGCTGGGCAGCAGCAGCACCGTCTTCGGCAGCTTGCCCTGGTCCTTCATGTAGGCGAAGTGGCTACCGGTGTCGGATGCCGACAGCACGGCACCGTCGACCTTGAACTGGCCGCTCTTGTAGGCCTCGATCGTGTAGTCGAACTGGCCCTGCGCGGTGCTGACGTGGTCCGTCTTCGAGGAGCCACGATGGCAGCCGGCAAGCACCAGCATGCTGGCGAGGAGGATCGCCGCGGCGGCGCGGGCCATCAGGGTGGGAACTCGGATCATGCGTGTCTCCGTGGATCGGTGGAACGGCGGAAAAGGAAAGTCTACCGCGCCGTCGTGTCGGGCGCGGATGCGACACGAAAAAGCGTTCAGGTGCTCGGCAGGGTCACGCCACGCTGGCCCTGGTACTTGCCACCCCGGTCGGCGTAGGACACTTCGCAGACCTCGTCGGACTCCAGGAACAGCATCTGCGCCACGCCTTCGTTGGCGTAGATTTTCGCGGGCAGCGGCGTGGTGTTCGAAAATTCCAGCGTGACATGGCCTTCCCACTCGGGCTCGAGCGGGGTGACGTTCACGATGATGCCGCAGCGCGCGTAGGTGCTCTTGCCCAGGCAGATGGTGAGCACGTTGCGCGGGATGCGGAAGTACTCAACGGTGCGGGCCAGCGCGAACGAATTGGGCGGGATGATGCAGACGTCCGACTTGATGTCGACGAAGCTGCCCTTGTCGAAGGCCTTGGGGTCGACGATGGTGGAGTTGATGTTGGTGAACACCTTGAACTCGTCGGCGCAGCGAACGTCGTAGCCATAGCTGGACGTGCCATACGACACGAGGCGGTGGCCGTCGCGCTCCCTGACCTGGCCGGGTTCGTACGGCTCGATCATGCCGTGCTGCTCGGCCATGCGGCGGATCCACTTGTCGGACTTGATGCTCACTAACGGTCTCCCTCGCTGAAGCGGGAAAGGTATCGGAACGGCGGCGAACACGCCACCAATCAGGTGTTCTGGATAACGATCTTCGGGAACGTGATGGCCTTGTTCCGGGCCTGCAGCGACAGCTTCGCGGCCGTGGAACGGGCGATGGCCCGATAGCGCTGGGCCAGGTCGGAATCCGGGATGGCGGCCACGGTGGGCTTGCCCTCGTCGGCCTGCTGGCGGATGCGGATATCCAGCGGCAGCTCGCCCAGGAAGGCGATCCCGGCCTCTTCGGCCATGCGCGCACCGCCGCCGTGGCCGAAGATGTGCTCCTCGTGGCCGCAGTTCGTGCAGACGTGGGTGGCCATGTTCTCGATCACGCCCAGCACCGGCACTTCCACCTTGCGGAACATGCCCAAGGCCTTGCGGGCGTCCAGCAAGGCGATGTCCTGCGGCGTGGTGACGATCACCGCGCCGGAGACCGGCACCTTCTGCGACAGGGTCAGCTGGATGTCGCCCGTGCCCGGCGGCAGGTCGATGATCAGGTAATCGAGCTCTTCCCAGCGGGTGTCGTTGAGTAGCTGCATCAGGGCCTGGGTGACCATCGGACCGCGCCAGATCATCGGGGTGTCTTCCTCGATCAGCACGCCGATGGACATGGCCTGCAGGCCGTGGGCGCGCATGGGCTCGATGCTCTTGCCGTCGGGCGACACCGGCTTGCCGGTGAGGCCGAGCATGCGCGGCTGGCTGGGACCGTAGATGTCGGCATCCAGGATGCCTACCCTGGCGCCCTCGGCGACCAGCGCCAGGGCCAGGTTCACCGACACCGTGGACTTGCCCACGCCGCCCTTGCCCGAGGCCACGGCGATGATGTTCTTCACCCCCGGCATCGGCGCCAGCTGGCCCTGGACCTTGTGCGCATGCACGCGCCAGGTCACCGAGACGGCAGCCGCGGCGATGCCCGGCTCGGCTTCGAGGGCGGCCTTCGCGTCGGCCGCGGCCTGGGCCACGTAGCCTTCGGCCGGGTAGCCGAGCTGGATATCGACCGACACACGGTCGCCGTCCACGCCCACGGCGCGCACGGAGGCGCCCAGCGGCTGGCCGGAATGGGGATCGACGACGCGGTCGAGCACGCCGCGTACGAGGGTTTCGGTGGGCTGGGACATGGGGATGAGGAGATCCTTAAGATGGCCAATTATGACACCCCCACCCCCGCATGGGCGCGCGCCGGGTGGCGCGTTGCAGCTTGACGTGCGGATGCCGGTTTCGTCAGGCTCGGGCCGTACCTGACCGTATGGGGAGTCAACCAGTCCATGAAGCACCTGATCCGCACCGCCACCGCCCTCGCCTTCGCCCTGGCCGCC
Organism: Bacillus sp. NP157; assembly: GCA_018889975.1. Lineage (NCBI taxonomy): Bacteria > Bacillati > Bacillota > Bacilli > Caryophanales > Bacillaceae > Bacillus > Bacillus sp. NP157. The sequence continues at coordinate 805,846 of CP076546.1, read as the reverse complement.
GTTCCCGCCTTCGCGGCCACCGATACGCCGGTGGGCAAGTGGAAGACCATCGACGACAAGACCCACGAAGTGAAGTCCATCGTGGAGATCACCGAACACAACGGCTTGCTCGAGGGCAAGGTGCTCGAGGTGCTGAAGTCCGACAAGGGTCCGCACCCGGTCTGTGACGAGTGCGACGGTGAGCGCAAGAACAAGCCCATCGAAGGCATGACCATCATGTGGGGCCTGAAGAAGGACGACGACGAGTGGTCCGGCGGCCAGATCCTCGACCCGGCCAAGGGCAAGATCTACAAGGTGACCCTGAAACTGGTCGACGGCGGCAAGAAGCTCGACGTCCACGGCTATATCGGCTTTTCGCTGATCGGCCGCAGCCAGGAATGGCTCCGCGCCGAGTAATGCCACGAGTCGTCCGCGAAAGCGGGCGACTCACCGCCATGCCATAATCGCCGGTCCTACCGCCGACCGTGCTGACCATGGCCCGCCGCATCCTCGTTACCAACGCCCTCCCCTACGCCAATGGCCCGCTCCATCTTGGCCATATGCTGGGCTATATCGAAGCCGACATCTGGGCCCGGGCGCAGCGCATGCAGGGCAACGAGGTCTGGTACGTCGCGGGTGAAGACGCCCACGGCACGCCGATCATGCTCGCCGCCGAGAAGGTCGGGAAATCCGCCGAGGAATACATCGACGGCATCCGCGCGAGCCACGAAGCGGACTTCACCGATTTCCACTTCAGCTACGACCAGTACCACACCACGCATTCTCCCGAGAACCAGGAAATCGCCACTGCGATTTACCTGAAGCTGCGCGACGGCGGCTACATCGCCCGGCGCGACATCCAGCAGCTGTACGACCCCACGCGCGACATGTTCCTGCCGGACCGTTACATCAAGGGCACCTGCCCGGTGTGCGGCACGCCCGACCAGTACGGCGACAACTGCGAGAACTGCGGCGCGACCTACGCGCCGACCGAGCTGCTGACCCCCTACTCGGTAATGTCGGGTGCCACGCCGATCCTGCGTGACTCCGAGCATTACTTCTTCGAGCTGGGCAAGTTCGAACAGCTGCTGCGCGACTGGTTCGCCGGCAAGCTCACCGACGGCAAGCTGGTCGCCGACAGCAGCGTCGCGGCCAAGCTCGCGGAGTGGATCGATGGCGGGCTGCGCGACTGGGATATCTCCCGCGACGCGCCCTACTTCGGCTTCCCGATCCCCGATGCGCCGGGCAAGTTCTTCTACGTGTGGCTGGACGCGCCCGTGGGCTACCTCGCCTCGTTCAAGGCGTTGTGCGAGCGCAAGGGCCTGGCCTTCGATGATTTCCTCGGTGCCGACAGCACGGCCGAGATGCACCACTTCATCGGCAAGGACATCATCAACTTCCACGGTCTGTTCTGGCCGGCGATGCTGCATGGCGCGAACCTGCGCGTGCCGACTGCCCTGCACGTCAACGGCTACCTGACGGTGAACGGCGCGAAGATGTCCAAGTCGCGCGGCACCTTCATCCAGGCGCGCACGTTCCTCGATGCCGGGCTGGATCCGGAAGCGCTTCGTTATTACTTCGCGACCATGCTCGGCCCGACGCCGGTGGACGTGGACCTCGACCTGAAGTCGTTCGAGGAGCGGGTCAACTCGCACCTGGTCGGCAAGTGGGCGAACATCGCCAGCCGCACCGCGGGCTTCGTGCACACCCATTTCGCCGGCAAGCTGGCCGATCGTTTCGACGACGAGGCCACCGCGCTGTGGCAGGGCCTGCTCGCCCAGTACGAAGGCATCGAAGGCCTCTACGAAGCCGACGAATACGCCGAGGCGACCCGTCGCTTCGTCGCCATGTCCGACAGCGTGAACGGCTACATCGCGGCGAAGGCGCCGTGGGTCATCGCGAAGGACGACGCGCGCCGCGACGAGCTGCAGCAGGTCTGCACCTTCGCGCTGAACGCGTTCCGCCTGCTCTCGGGCCTGCTCAAGCCGATCATCCCGGTGACCGTCGCCGCCGCCGAAGCGTTCCTTGGCGCGCCGATCGCCACGTTCGCCGACGCCCGTCGCGAGCTGTTCGGCCACACCGTCAATGCCTTCTCGCCGCTGTTCAGCCGCCTGGATCCGAAGAAAATCGAGGCCATGGTCGACGCGTCGAAGGAATCCCTGAGCCCCGCCGAGCAGGCCCGCGAAGCGGCCGTGGCGGAAGGCAAGAAAACCAAGCCCAAAGAAGCACCCAAAGCCATGACCGACGCCAACGCCCCGACCGAATCCGCCACGACGGCCACCCCGACGATCGGCATCGACGACTTCGCCAAACTCGACCTGCGCGTGGGCAAGGTGCTGGCCTGCGAGTTCGTCGAGGGTTCGGACAAGCTGCTGCGCTTCGAACTGGACGCCGGTCCGCTGGGCAAGCGCCAGATCTTCTCCGGCATCCGCGCGGCCTACGCCGAGCCGGAGACGCTGGTCGGTCGCAACGTGGTGTTCATCGCCAACCTCGCCCCGCGCAAGATGCGCTTTGGCCTGTCCGAGGGAATGATCCTCTCCGCCGGTGACGGTGGCGCGGACCTGTTCCTGCTGGACGCCGACCAGGGCGCGGCGCCGGGCGCCACCGTCCGCTAAACCGCCTCGGCCTTGCGCCAGCCATGACGCCAACGCTTGCCGACCGCATCGACGACCTGCTGCCGCAGACCCAATGCGAGCAGTGCGGATTCCATGGCTGCCGCCCGTACGCGGTGGCCATCGCCGGTGGTGATGCCCCCATCAATCGCTGCCCGCCCGGCGGCGCGCTGGGCATCGAACGGCTGGCCGCGCTGCTCGACCAGCCGGTCGTTCCGCTGGATACCTCGCGCGGCGTGGAAAAGCCACGCACGCTGGCCCGAGTCATCGAGGCCGACTGCATCGGCTGCACCAAGTGCATCCAGGCCTGCCCTGTGGACGCGATCCTCGGTGCCGCCAAGGTCATGCATACCGTGCTGAGCGACCTGTGCACCGGTTGCGAGCTGTGCGTGCCGGCGTGCCCGGTGGACTGCATCACGCTGGATCCGATGCCGCTCGCCCAGGCCGACGACCGCGCGCATGCCGACAGCGCGCGGCTGCGCTTCCAGCGTCGCGAAGCGCGGCTGGCGCGCGAACGCAGCGTGCGCGAAGAACAGCTGGCCGCCAGCAAGCGCGATGTCGCCACGCCCAAGGCACGCAATGCCGTGCTCGACGCACTGGCGCGGGCCAGGGCCAAGAAAAAGGATGGGCCATGAAGAAGGCCGACATCGTCGACCTGTTCACGCGGCTGCGCGAGCTCAACCCGCACCCGAAGACCGAACTGGAATACACCACGCCGTTCGAACTGCTCGCGGCGGTGGCGCTGTCCGCGCAGTCGACCGACGTCGGCGTGAACAAGGCCACGCGCAAGCTGTTCCCGGTGGCGAACACGCCGCGGAAGATCCTCGACCTGGGCCTTGAGAAGCTGAAGACCTACATCAGCACCATCGGTCTTTATAACAACAAGGCGAAGAACCTCATCGCCATGAGCCAGATCCTCGTCGACCAGTACGGCGGCGAGGTGCCCGAGTCACGCGAAGCGCTGGAGTCGCTGCCGGGCGTCGGTCGCAAGACGGCGAACGTCGTGCTCAACACCGCCTTCGGCCAGCCCACGATCGCCGTGGACACGCACATTTTCCGCGTCGCCAACCGCACCGGCCTCGCCCCCGGCGCCGACGTCCGCAAGGTCGAAGACAAGCTGGAAAAGGTCATCCCGAAGGAATTCATCCAGGACGCCCACCACTGGCTGATCCTGCACGGCCGCTACGTGTGCAAGGCACGCAAGCCGGAATGCCCGACCTGCGCGATTGCCGACCTGTGCAAGTACAAACACAAAACCAAGGCAGAAATGTAGGAGCGCGCCTGCGCGCGAATGGGTGGTGCCGCGAACCCATTCGCGCGCAGGCGCGCTCCTACAAAGTCGCTAGGCGGCCTGGCGGTTGCCTTCCACCCGGCGATCCAGCTCCTGCCAGTCCACGACCAGTTCGCAGCCGCGTTTCGAGGCGTTCCGCCCCCATTCGCGCAGGAGTTCCAGCGAGGCCTGGTCGACGTGTTGCAGGCCGTCCATCGCCACGTTGAGGCGCGTGTTCGGCGGCACGCCTTCGAGGGTGCGGGCCATGGTCGGCACCTTCAGGAACGTGGCCGAGCCTTCGAGGTGCAGCGTCGCATGGCCCGGTTCGTCGTGGTGCTTCACGTCCATCTTCAGCTTCGACGACAGCAGCGCGAGGCGGAACAGCGACAGGCCGAAGCCGAGGATCACGCCGGTGAGCAGGTCGGTGGCGACGATGGCAACCGTCGTCGCGACATACACCGCGGCCGTGCCCTTGCCGTAGGCAGCCAGTTCCTTGATCTGCTTCGGGTTGACCATCTTCACGCCGGTGAACACCAGGATGCCGGCGAGGCAGGAGACCGGGGTCATCCGCATCAGCCACGGCAGCAGCATCACGAAGGCCAGCAGCCACGTACCGTGGAAGATCGTCGCCATGCGCGTGGCCGAACCGGCCTGCACGTTGGCGGCGCTGCGCACGATCACGCCGGTCATCGGCAAGGCGCCGAGGAAGCCGCAGACCATGTTGCCCACGCCCTGGGCGGTCAGTTCGCGGTCGTACTGGGTGCGCACGCCATCGTGCATGCGATCCACCGCCGCCGCCGACAGCAGCGTTTCCGCACTGGCGATGAAGGCGAAGGTGGCGGCCGCCACCAGCAGCGAACTGTCGAACAGGCCGAACAGGCTACCGAAGCTCGGCAGGGTCACGGCCGAGAACAGGTTGGCCGGCACGTCCACGCGCTTGACGTCGAGCGCACCGAACTGCGCGATCAGCGTCATCGCCACGACCGCGAGCAGCGCGCCCGGGACGAAACGCAGTTTGGCCGGGCGAAGCTTCTCCCAGCCCAGCATGATCGCGATGGTGCCGAGGCCGACTATCAGCGCGGCGACGCCCTGCCCTTCACCGGCGCCAGTGACGGCTTCGAGGGCGGCACCCGGCAACGCGGCAAAGTTCTCCAGGCCGCGTGCCTTCGGCAACGCATCCATCAGCACATGCGACTGCGATGCCACGATCAGGATGCCGATACCCGACAACATGCCGGCCACGACGGCCGGCGACGTCATCCGGAACCACACGCCTACCTTGCACAGGCCAGCCACGACCTGGATCAGGCCGGCAAGCAGCACGACGGGGCCAAGGGCGGCCACGCCGTGCTCGCGCACCAGTTCAAACACCAGGACCGCAAGGCCCGCCGCCGGTCCGCTGACCTGCAGCGGCGAACCGGCGATGGCGCCTACGACGAGACCGCCCACGATGCCGGTGATCAGGCCCGCGCTGGGCGGCATGCCCGATGCGATGGCGATACCCATGCACAATGGCAGTGCGACAAGAAAAACGACCACCGATCCGAGGAGGTCGCGGCCAAACAGGCCCTGGGAAAAATAAGCGCGCATGTGAGACTTCCTTTTAAGCGGCAGACGCCACCGACACCGGCATCGAGAACCGGGCGTGCGGCGTAGCGTCGCGAACATCGGCCGGATCCGTCGCAAGCTGACGGAAGCGGCCCTCGGACGGATCGAAGGCGGTGATCTCCGTCTTCGCGATGTCGTAGATCCAGCCGTGGATACGCAGGCTGCCATTGGCCATGGCGGCGGCGACGGCCGGCAGCGTGCGCATGTGCTCCAGCTGGCCCACGACGTTTTCTTCGGTGAGGTAGCGCAAGCCCTCCTCACCCTGGATGGTGGGACGGTTTTCGGCGACCACGTAGCGCGCCACGTCCGCGTGCTTCAGCCACTGCTCCACCGACGGCTTGCCCTTCAGGGCGGCCGGGTTCTGCAGGGCCTTCATCGCACCGCAGTCGGAGTGGCCGCAGATGACGATGTGCTGCACCTTCAGCGCCGTGACGGCGTATTCGATGGCGGCGACGACACCGCTGACGTGCTGGGCGTACGGCGGCACGATGTTGCCCACGTTGCGGTAGACGAACAGGTCACCCGGCTGCGCGTTGAACATCAGTTCGGGCATCACCCGCGAATCGGCGCAGGTGATAAACATGGTGTGCGGGGTCTGGCCGTTGGCGAGGCGCGCGAAGGTCTCGCGCTGCTCGGTGGTCATTTCACGGCGGAACTGGTCGAAGCCCTGGATAAGACGATCCATGATGGTTCTCTCTCTTTCGGGGGATAGGGGATTCGCGGCCACGCGGGGCCGCGGGCATGGCGCCAGGCGCCATGCCAAGGGAACGGCAAAGGGGAAACGTGAGGTGTAGGAGCGCACCCGTGCGCGACCGCTATTGGCGGAACGTCACACGACAAGCGAAGCCAGACAAGCCAAGCCAGACAAGGAAAACCAGGGCGGAGGGGGAGTTAGCCTCGGAGATTCCCGATGGATTCGCCAGGAGCGTTCGCGCGCAGGCGCGCTCCTACAGGGCGATCGGGGGGCGCAGCTCGAAGCTGTGGTGGTGCGCGTGCGGGGCCGGATCCAGGCTGGCTGGCGTGGGCGCGGCGACGCGGGCGAGCGGGACGACGTGCTCGCGGGGAACATCGAAGGTGTCGTCGAGGTTGACCGTGTTGTCCTCGATCGAGGGCGACGGGTCGATCTCGTCGGCCGCCGCAAGCTCGTCGGCGGCGGCCATCACGTGGACGGCGTGCATCTCGTCACCGGCGTGGTGCGAGGCCTGCGTCATCGCCGACGCCGGCACGCATGCGACGAAAAGCGCCAGCAGCACGAGGCAGGTGCTGGCGGCGCGGCGCATGGCGGTGGCGAAGGAAAGACCCATGGGGCGAACCTAGCCAGCGTGTGTGACAGTTGCAAGTGTTGCGGTGCGGGAGGTTCAGGGTGTGGGGACTGAGGTCTTCTAAAGATCTTAAAAACAGGGGCTTGGCGCGACGAGCGACATGAAAACGCGCGCGGATGGTTCAGGATTTGGACGTCCCAATGGGGCTGGGAATAGTGAGACGATTCTGAGCGTGGACAGAAAACGATGTGGGGCATGGCATCGTTCGCGGTTGCGGCGTTGAGGGTTCGCGCGCGGGCGCGCTCCTACAGGGGGCGGGTGTTGCGTTTTCACGAAAAGAAAAACGGCGGGCTTGCGCCCGCCGTTTGGTTCGTCCCTGAGTAGAACTCCGTTGCGATACCGATTAGAAGCTCAGCATGCCCCAGACGCCCACTTCGTTCGTCTTGTAGTGGTACGGGGTTGCGATCGGGCCGTCGAGCTTGTTGTGCTTGTAGACGAGCGCCAGCTTCAGGTTCTTGAGGACGTCGTACGACACGCCGCCGTTGTAGTACTTGTCCTTGATCTTCTCTTCGGCGTTGACCAGGTTGTTGTACTTGTAGTCCAGGTTGTCGTAGCGGGCGAAGACAGCCCACTGGTCCATGAACTTCCAGTCAGCCCACGCGGAGTAACCGTCGGCCTTGTCCTTGGTCGTGCCGGCAGCGGCACCGACGCCGTTGCCAACGCCCTGGTACTTCAGGATGTCGTCCCAGTTCTCGGTGTGGAAGTATTCCACGCCCGCGCCCCAGGTCTTGTCGCGCCAGGCGATCATCGCGTCGCCGCGGGTCGCGGTGCGGGTGTCGGCGCCGGCTTCGACTTCGTTGCCGCGCTTGCCGCTGTAGCCGCCGACCGCGATCACCATCTGCTCGATCGGCGAGTAACCGAAGCGGGCTTCGGCGTCGACCGTCTTCGAACGGCTCAGGTTGCGGTAGCCGCGACCATTGACGACGGACACCTGGTAGTTGACCGAGTTGTCGCCGGTCGTCGCGCCGAGGGCGTGGATACCCCAGTCGGACGAGTTGCCGAACGCGCCAACGCCGCCGGCGGTTGCGGTACCACCGCTACGGCCGCCTTCAAACGAACGGTCGGTGATGGTGTTCTCGACGTAGCGGTAGCCGTACCACTTCTCGACGAACGGGATCCACGGCATGTCGGCCGCACCGAAGCGGACGGTGAAGAGCGGATCGAACTTGCCCTGCACGTAGGCCTTCTTGACGAAGAGGCTGGTGGACGACAGCGACGACTGGTAGCTGAAGTCGGTGGTCAGGTTGGCCGACCAGACATCGTCGAACTTGTGGTCGACGGTCAGGTAGAAGCGCTTGACGTCGAAGCCGGTGCCGTTGGTCGAGCCGTGGCCGTCCTTCTTCACGACCGGGTTCGCGCCGGTGCCTTCCTTGTGATCCTGGTTGGTCACGTCGAAGAACATCGTGCCGCCGATGTGCGTGTTGTCGACCAGCTTGTTCAGCGCGTCGAGCTTCTTCGCCAGCTCGTCGGCCGGCTTGGCGGCAGCGACCTGCACATCGTTGACCGACTTGGCGGTTTCGATCTGCGCGTCAGCCTGGGCTTCCTGCTTGGCCTGCAGGTCGGCGACCTGTGCCTGGAGGGCAGCCAGCTGAGCCTGGAGCTGCTGGAGGGTGGCGGCGTCGACCGTGACGCGAGCCGGCTGCGACGACTTGGTAGCCGCCATCGCCGAGAGGCTCGTCACGCCCAGACCGGCAGCGATGGCCACCGTGAGCAACTTGGAACGCATGGGATTTCTCCGCTAGATAAGGATGTGTGTGTGGACCCCTGTGCCCCCGGCTGAGTTATTTCTGTCCGAAATTCCTCAAGCGGGGCCAACGGCGCGAAGGATGGGTGAAGGGTTTTACGGTTCGATGGTTTTTTTGTTACAGGATGCTTACAGCCGCACACGGCCTTAACTTCCGGTGCCGGTTTCGGCCCGGGCTGGTATCCTTCACATCATGGATACGACGAGTAACAGCACCGCTTTGGCGATGGCCCAGCGCTTCCGGGGGTTCCTGCCCGTCATCGTGGACGTCGAAACCGGCGGGTTCGATTCGGAGCGGGATGCCCTCCTTGAGATCGCGGTGGTGGCCGTCAAGATGGACGAGCACGGCCTGCTGGTGCCGCAGCCCCCGGTCTTCGCCAACGTGGAGCCCTTCCCGGGCGCCAACATCGATCCGCGCTCGCTCGAGGTCACCGGGATCGACCCGGACCACCCGTTCCGCGGCGCCCTGCCCGAGCGCCAGGCGCTGGACCACGTCTTCAACGCCGTGCGCGACGCGGTGAAGGCCGCGGAGTGCCAGCGGGCGGTGCTGGTCGGCCACAACGCCGCCTTCGATCTCGCCTTCCTTAATGCGGCCGTGCGCCGGGTCGGGCACAAGCGCAATCCGTTCCACCCCTTCAGCTGCTTCGACACCGCCACCCTGGGCGGGCTCGCCTACGGCCAGACGGTGCTTAGCAAGGCTGTCATCGCCGCCGGGCTAAGCTTCGATACGCGCGAGGCGCATTCCGCCATCTACGATGCCGAGCGCACGGCCGAGCTGTTCTGCGAAATCGTGAACCGCTGGCGTCGGCTGGAGCTTGCCGAGCGCGATGGCGTGACGTCCGTCGCAGTTTGAGCCATTTCGTAAGCTTTTGAATATGACAGCAAATTGGCTGCTGTCATACCTCTGAAACATTCGGCACATTTCATTGCAACACGGCAGGGCTGGAATACGGCCCCGGGCGGGCCACGCCCGACACTCATTCTTCCGAGGACTACACCGTGTTGACACGCAAACTCCGCATCGCCGCCCTGGTGGCCGCATCCCTGTTCGGCATGGGTGCCGCCCAGGCCACCGATATCACCGGCGCTGGCTCGAGCTTCGTCTACCCTGTCCTGTCGAAGTGGTCGGCTACCTACGCCGAAAAGACGGGCAACAAGCTGAACTACCAGTCCGTCGGTTCGGGTGCCGGTATCGCCCAGATCAAGGAAGGCACCATCGACTTCGGCGCGTCCGACGCCCCGATGAGCGGTGAAGACCTCACCAAGTTCGGCCTGGGCCAGTTCCCGGTCGTGGTCGGCGGCATCGTGCCGATCGTCAACCTGCAGGGCGTCCAGGCTGGCCAGCTGAAGCTGGACGGCAAGCTGCTCGCCGACATCTACATGGGCAAGATCGCCCGCTGGAGCGATCCGGCCATCGCCGCCCTGAACCCGGGCGTGAAGATCCCCGACGTGAAGGTCACCGTCGTGCATCGTTCGGACGGTTCGGGCACCTCGTTCAACTTCACCAACTACCTGTCGAAGGTCAGCCCGGAGTGGGCGTCGAAGGTGAAGTTCGGCACGGCTGTCGAGTGGCCGGCTGGCGTGGGTGGCAAGGGTAACGAAGGCGTGTCGCAGTACGTGCGCCAGATCCCGGGCTCGATCGGTTACGTCGAATACGCCTACGCCAAGAAGAACAGCATCTCCTATACCCAGCTGCAGAACGCTTCGGGTGCATGGGTGCAGCCGACCGCCGAGACCTTCGCCGCTGCCGCTGGCACGGCTGACTGGAAGTCGGCCAAGGACTTCAACGTCATCATGACCAACGCCCCGGGCGCCAACGCGTGGCCGATCACCGCCACCACGTGGGTCATCATGTACAAGAAGCCGAAGAACGCCTCGCACACCAAGGTCGCGTTCGACTTCTTCAAGTGGTCGCTCGAGCAGGGCCAGTCGCAGGCTGCCTCGCTGGACTACGTTGCCCTCCCGGACACGCTGGTCAAGCAGATCGAAGGCTACTGGGCTTCGGACTTCGGCAACAAGTAAGACCGGCTGACACTGCCGCCCGGTTGACACATTGGGCGGCCAGTATCAACCCAAGCGGGTCGCCGTCCCTTAGGGGGCGGCGGCCCATGAGTTTGCACAGGCCCCAGGAAACCTCTTCCGCATGCAAGCCTCCGTCAGCACCGACGTTCCGAGCGCCGACCGCACCGTAGAAGCGGCGCGCAACGCGAAGGATACGCGCGACGACCGCATCTTCGGCTGGGTCCTCAAGGCCTGCGCCCTCATCGTCCTGCTTTCCCTCGTGGGTGCCGCCGGCTCCACGCTGTGGCTGGGCATGGACGCGTTCCGCACCTTCGGCTTCGGCTTCCTCACCAGCGCCACGTGGGATCCGAGCAACGACCAGTACGGCGCGCTCGTGCCGGTCATGGGTACCGTCGGTACCGCATTCATCGCGCTGCTGTTCGCCGTCCCGGTGAGCTTCGGCATCGCCCTCTTCCTTACCGAGATCGCGCCGCAGTGGCTGCGGGGTCCGGTCAGCTCCGCCATCGAACTGCTCGCCGGCATCCCGTCGATCATCTACGGCATGTGGGGCCTCTTCATCTTCGCCCCGTTCGTGGCCGAGCACATCAAGCCCTGGCTGATGAACAACTTCAGCGCGGACCCGCCGGACGGCAAGGTCTCGTGGCTGGTCCAGCACGTGCCGGGCATCGCGAAGTTCTTCTCCAGCGAATACCCGTTCTTCGGCGCGGGCGTGTTCACCGCGGGCCTGGTGCTCGCCGTGATGATCATCCCGTTCATCTCCTCGGTGATGCGCGAAGTGTTCCAGACCGTGCCGACCCGGCTGAAGGAGTCGGCCTACGCGCTGGGCTCCAGCACGTGGGAAGTGGTCTGGGACATCGTGGTGCCCTACACCCGCACCGCGGTCATCGGTGGCATCTTCCTCGGCCTTGGCCGCGCCCTGGGTGAAACCATGGCGGTGGCGTTCGTGCTGGGCAACACCTTCAAGTTCTCGCTGTCGTTCCTCGAAACGGGCAGCTCGATCGCCTCCACCATCGCCAACCAGTTCGGCGAAGCACAGGGCCTGCAGCGTTCGGCACTGATGGCCATCGCCTTCCTGCTCTTCGTGGTGACCTTCATCGTGCTGCTGATCGCCCGCCTCATGCTGCGCCGGCTGAAGACCAGGGAGGGCAAGTAAATGTCGACGTCCCTCTACACCAAGCGCCGGATCAAGAACATCCTGGCGATGGCGATGAGCATGCTGGCCACCGTGATCGGCCTGCTGTTCCTGACCTGGATCCTGTGGGAAACCCTGAGCCAGGGCATCGCGGGCCTCAAGCCGCAGCTGTTCACCAAGATCACCGCCTATCGCGAAGAAGGCGGCCTCGCCAACGCGATGGTCGGCAGCCTGATCCTCAACGTGCTCGGCATCCTGATCGCCACCCCGATCGGCGTGGCCGCGGGCACGTGGCTGGCGGAGTACTCGTTGCGCTCGAAGCTGGGCCCGACGATCCGCTTCCTCAACGACATCCTGCTGTCCGCACCGTCGATCGTGCTCGGCCTGTTCGTGTACACCATCGTGGTGCTGCCCTCGAAGTGGCTCACCAACGGTGACGTCACGTTCTCAGGCATCGCCGGCGGCATCGCGCTGGCCCTGATCGCCCTGCCCGTCATCGTCCGCACCACCGACGAAATGCTCCGCCTGGTGCCGGGTACGCTGCGCGAAGCGGCGCTCTCGCTGGGCGTGCCGCAGTGGAAGCTGACGATGCAGATCCTGGTGCGCTCGGCGCGCTCGGGCATCGTCACCGGCATCCTGCTGGCCCTGGCCCGCATCAGCGGCGAAACCGCCCCGCTGCTGTTCACGGCCTTCGGCAACAACTTCATGACGTTCAATCCGATCGACAAGATGCCGAGCCTGCCGCAGGTCATCTACGAATACACCAAGGATCCGAGCCCGGACATCAACGTCCTGGCCTGGGCCGGTGCCTTCGTGCTGACCATGTTCGTGCTCGCGCTCAGCCTCATCGCCCGCTTCGCCTTCCGCTCCAAGGTGTCCCATGACTAACATGAACCAAGTCGCTTCCCAGCCGGGCTTCGGTACGTCGCCGCACCACGGTGGCATGGACCTGGGCCAGGTTCCGCCGAAGATGACCGTGCGTGACCTGAACTTCTACTACGGCGAATTCCACGCGCTGAAGCACATCGCGCTGGACGTGCCGGAGAAGAAGGTCACCGCCATCATCGGTCCCTCGGGCTGCGGCAAGTCCACCCTGCTGCGCATCTTCAACCGCATCTATGCGATCTACCCGGGCATGCGTGCCGAGGGCGAGATCGTGCTGGACGGCGAGAACATCCTGGACCCGAAGTACTCCATGAACCGCCTGCGCAGCAAGGTCGGCATGGTGTTCCAGAAGCCGGTCCCGTTCCCGATGACCATCTTCGAAAACGTGGCCTACGGCATCCGCCACCACGAGAAGCTCAACCGCTCGACGATGGAAGAGCGCGTGGAGCAGGCCCTGCGCGGCGCCGCGCTGTGGGACGAGGTGAAGGACAAGCTCAAGCAGAGCGCGCTGGGCCTCTCCGGCGGTCAGCAGCAGCGCCTGTGCATCGCCCGCGGCATCGCGCTGAAGCCCGAAGTGTTGCTGCTCGACGAGCCGACCTCGGCGCTCGACCCGATCGCGACCAGCCGCATCGAGCAGCTGGTGGAAGAACTCAAGAAAGACTTTACGATCGTGATCGTGACGCACAACATGCAGCAGGCGGCACGTTGCTCGGACATGACCGCGTTCATGTACATGGGCGAGCTGATCGAGTTCGACAAGACCGAGAAGATCTTCACGAAGCCGGACAAGAAGCAGACCGAAGACTACATCACCGGCCGTTTCGGCTAAGCCACCCTATTCCGAGGCAATCGATGAACACCCCGCACCAGCACATCATCAAGAGCTACGACGACGAGCTGAAGCGCCTGACCGGCGAAATCGTGAGGATGGGCGAGCTGGCGGTGACGCAGCTCGAAGCCGCCATCGACGTGGTCCAGCGCCGCGACGAGCGTGCCGCCCAGCGCGTGGTCGACAACGACGACGCGCTCGACGCGCTCGAGCACGACATCAGCCAGGACGTGGTCCGCCTGCTCGCCCTGCGCGCGCCGATCGCCGGCGACCTGCGCAACGTGTTCGCCGCCTTGCGCATCGCCGCGGACATCGAGCGCATCGGCGACTACGCCGCCAACGTGGCCAAGCGCTCGATCCCGCTCAGCCGCGTCGCCCCGATCACCGCCGCCGGCGGCCTGGCCAACCTGGCCGAACTGGCTGCCGAGCAGCTGCGCAACGTGCTCAAGGCCTACCACGACCAGGACGCCGAAGCGGCCTACGAAGTGTGGAAAGCCGACGCCGACCTCGACGAAGCCTATACCGTCGTGTTCCGCGCCCTGCTTACCTACATGATGGAAGACCCGCGCAACATCACGCCCTGCACCCACCTGCTGTTCATGGCCAAGAACATCGAACGCATCGGCGACCACGCGACCAACATCGCGGAAAACGTCTGGTTCGTCGTCCACGGCGAACCGCTGGTCGCGCCGCGCCTCAAGCGTGACGACACCGCCAGCCCCGACTTCACCGCCAAACCGTAATCCCCACCCCCCTGTAGGAGCGCGCCCGCGCGCGACCCCCCAAGGACGTAAAAAACAAAAGAGGCCGTGCCCAACATCAACCCAGATGTCGCGCACGGCCTCTTTCGTTGCCAGCTCAGCCAGCCGTCACCTTCAACCCCACGATCCCCAGAACAATCAACCCAACGCACACCAGCCTCAGCGGCTGTGCCGATTCACCAAACAGCACGATCCCCAGCGTCACGGCACCCACGGCGCCGATGCCGGTCCAGATCGCATACGCGGTGCCCAACGGCAGCTTCTTCGCCGCCATGGCCAGCAACACGATGCTGACCAGCATCGCGCCCAGCGTGAGCACGCTGGGCCAGAGCCGGGTGAAACCCTCGGAATATTTCAGGCCAACGGCCCAGGCGATCTCGAACAGACCGGCCAGAAGTAGCATCGTCCAGTACATAAAAAGGCTCCGCCAGGGCGGGGTCGTCCCCGCGAAGTCGAAAGCCGGCCAGGGGTCGTCCCCGGGCGGAACCCCGCATTGCGCAGGGTCGATGGGCATTTTACCAAACGAAGCTGACCCCGGTGTAACCCCATTGCCCACGCCCACGACCGATGTAGGAGCGCGCCTGCGCGCGAAAGCCAACACAGCGGTGATGCCGTGCCTGCGCAATAACCCATCGCGCGCAGGCGCGCTCCTACACGGTTATCTCAAGGAATGATCTGCGCGGCCTTGCGTGCCCTTACGCCACGGACGATGCCGTAGACGCTGATCAGGAACCACGCCATTTCCTGCAGGAACGCCGACAGGTTGAACATGCCGAAGATCAGCGAGAGCAGGATGCCGAAGGCGCCGACCAGGTTCATCACCTGGTACGGATAGCCCTGCCCCGACAGCTTGTGCGCCTGGAGCAGGAAGAACGCGACCAGCACCAGCGCCACGCCGACCAGGCCACACCAGTCGTGCCACAGAAGGCTGCTCATTTCTTCACACCTCGCTGGCGCAGGGCTTCGAACAGGACGATGCCGGTGGCCACGGAGACGTTGAGGCTCTCCATGCTGCCCGGCATCGGGATCTTCGCGACGAAGTCGCAGGTTTCCTGGGTGAGATGGCGCATGCCATCGCCCTCGCTGCCGAGCACCAGCGCCACCGGCCCCTTGAAGTCGATCTGGTAGATCGACTTGTCGGTTTCGCCGGCGAGGCCGGTGATCCACACACCGGCATCTTTCAACGCGCGCAGGGCGCGGGCCAGGTTGGTGACGGCGACCATCGGCACGAGATCCGCGCCGCCCGCCGACGCACGGCGCACCGTGGGCGTGAGGCCCACGGCGCGATCCTTCGGCACCACCACGGCAGTGACTTTCGCCGCCGCCGCGCTGCGCAGGCACGCGCCCAGGTTGTGCGGATCGGTCACGCCATCCAGCACCAGCACCAGCGCATCCGGACCGGCTGCCTCGACCAGGCCGTCCAGATCGTTCTCGCCGAGCATCGGCGGGGTTTCGTAGCGCGCGACGACGCCCTGGTGGCGGGCTTCGCCACTCGTCTTCTCGAGCTGTTCCTTGCCCATCGTGCGCACCTGGATGCCACGCTTGCGCGCCAGCGCGACGATCTCGTTTACGCGTGCGTTTTTCGAGTTCTGCTCAACCAGCAATTCACGGACACGCTCCGGATCGTTGGCGAGGGCGCCTTCGACCGGATTGATGCCAACGATCCACGTCTCTGTCATGACTTACGACCTGCTCCTGGGGGGACGCGCCGCGGCTTTCTTCGCCGTGGCCTTTTTCGCGGGAGCCTGCTTCGCGGCCACCTTCTTCACCGCCGCCTGCTGCGGGGCGGCACCTTTCTTCGCCGTGGGCTTCACCGGCGCCGCAGGTTCCTGGGCGGAACGACGCGACGAGGACGGCTGCGCGGAACCCGACGACGGCTTCGGCGCGGACTGCTTCGACCCGGCGTCGTCGGCACCGCCGCGCCGCGGCCCGGAGCGACGCGAGCCGCCCTTTGCCGCCGGCGCCGGCGCGGGTGCCGGTGCGGCTTCGGCGACGCGCTTGCCAGCGGATTTCTTCGCCGCCGGGCGACGCTCGGAAGGCACCGGCGGAAGCGACGGCAGCGGATGATCCGCGACCGGCACCGCTTCGGCAACCTTCTTCGTGCGCTTGCCGCCTGTCAGCTTCTCCGCGGCCTTCTTCACCATCCGGCCGAACGCCTTGCCGACGCCGGCCACCGTGCCGGTCTTCTTCGCCGGCTTTGCCGTCGGCGCAACCACCGGCGGGGCCACCGGCTTGGGCAGCGACTGCAGGCGGGCGACGAGGCGGAAGTCGATCTTGCGGTCTTCCATGCTCGCGCGCAGCACCTGCACGCTCACGTAGTCACCCAGGCGATAGCTGGCACCGGTGCGCTCGCCCTTCATCAGGTGGCGGACCGGATCGAACTTGTAATAGTCGTTGGGCAACTGTGAGACATGGACCAGCCCCGACACACGCGACGCCGCCAGTTCGACGAACAGGCCAAACGAGGTGACGCCGGTGATGGTGCCGGCGAACTCCTCGCCAACGTGCTTCTCCATCCACGCGCACTTGAAGCGCTCGTCGACGTCGCGCTCGGCTTCCTCGGCACGGCGCTCGCGCTGCGAGCAATGCACGGCCATCTTTTCCATCTGCGCTTCGGAATACACGTACTCCGACGGCTTGCCCTTGGTCAGGGCGTAACGGATAGCACGGTGCACCAGCAGGTCGGGATAGCGACGGATCGGCGAGGTGAAGTGCGCGTACGCATCCAGTGCCAGGCCGAAGTGGCCCTGGTTCTCCGGGTGGTACACGGCCATGCTCTGCGCGCGCAGCAGCACCGACTGGATCAGCTCGGCCTCGGGGCGATCGTGCACCTTCTTCAGCAGCGCGGAGAAGTCGGCCGGCGTCACTTCATCGTTCGGCGGCATCTTCAGCTTGAACTCGCGCAGGAACTGCAGGAGGTCTTCGTACTTCTCCAGCGGCGGCGGCGCGTGCACGCGGTACAGCGCGGGGATCTTGCGCTTGGACAGGTACTTCGCCGCCTGCACGTTGGCGGCGATCATGCATTCTTCGATGAGCTTGTGCGCGTCGTTGCGGTCGCTCGCGCCCATCGACACCACGTCGCCAGACGGGGTGAGGCGGAACTTCACTTCCGGGGTTTCGAAGTCGATCGCACCGCGACGCTTGCGCGCCTTGGCCATCGCCTTGTACAGGCGATGCAGGTTCTCCACCTGCGGCAGCACGTCGGCGATCTCGTCGCGGACGTCGGCGTTACGCTCGCCCACCGCCTGCCACACCTTGTTGTAGGTGAGGCGCGCGTGCGAATGCATCACCGCGTCGTAGAACTTCGCGTGCTGCACCTCGCCCTCGGCATCGATCTCCATGTCGCAGACCATGCACAGGCGATCCACCCGGGGCATCAGCGAGCAGATGCCGTTGGACAGCGTCTCGGGCAGCATCGGCACGACGAAGCCCGGGAAGTAGGTCGAGGTGCTGCGCTCGTAGGCTTCGACGTCGAGCGCCGTGCCGACCGGCACGTAGTGCGAGACGTCGGCGATGGCGACGATCAGGCGGAAACCGCCCTGCTTCAACGGCTCCGCATACACCGCGTCGTCGAAGTCGCGGGCATCCTCGCCATCGATCGTGACCAGCGGCAGGTGGCGGATGTCGGTGCGGCCCTTACGCTCGTTGGCCGTGACCTTCGGTTCGACTTCCTCGGCCTGGCGGACCACCTGCGGCGGGAATTCGTGTGGCAGGTCGTGGCTGGCGATGGCCATCTCGACCACCAGCGACGGCTGCAGGCGTTCGCCCAGCGTGGCGCGGATGGTGCCGAGGGGTCCGCGGTGCGGGGTCGGCGGATCGGTGATCTCGACCACCACGATCTCGCCCGAGCGGGCACCGGACTCGCGGCCGGCGGGGATCATGATGTTCTGGTGCAGGCGGCGGTCATCCGGTTCGACCAGGATCACGCCGTTCTCGACCACCACGCGACCGACCAGGCGCGGCGAGCGGCGCTCCAGCACTTCCACGATGGCGCCCTGGCGGCGGCCACGGCGGTCGATGCCGACGACGCTGGCCAGCACGCGGTCGCCATGCAGCACGCTGCGCATCTGCGACGGTGACAGGTAGAGGTCGTCGCCACCCTCGTCCGGGCGCAGGAAGCCGTAGCCCTCGGCGTTCGCGATGACGCGGCCGGGGATCAGGTTGAGCTTCTGCGCGGGGGCGTAGCCGTTGCGGCGGTTGCGCAGCAACTGGCCGTCGCGAACCATCGCGCCGAGGCGCTTGTCCAGCGCGTTGATCTCGTAATCGGTGAACAGGCGCAGTGCGCGGGCGATGTCCTCCGCGGACATCAGCTCGCCGCGTTCTTCCAGCAGGGCCAGGATCGCCTCGCGGCTGGGGATGGGGGTGTCATAGCGCTGCGCTTCGCGCGCGGCGTGCGGGTCGACCACTGCCTGCGGCATGCGGTCGTTGAACTTGGCCAGCGCCTTGCCGGGGCGGCTCGCCTTGGGTTTACGGGGACCGTTGCGATCACCGGAACCTTTGTTTTTCTTCGTCACGTAAGGACCTTGGAAGGGGGAAGTGAAATATTTCACTCCCGTTTTGAAAAATCGTTGACAAGTGTAGCCGACCTGCCTAATCTACGCGGCTCACGGGGCAGTCATTTCTGCTACCGGGACACCTGCCCAGGTGGCGGAATTGGTAGACGCACTAGTTTCAGGTACTAGCGGGTAAAACCGTGGAGGTTCGAGTCCTCTCTTGGGCACCAATTATAAGACAAAGCCTCGCAGCGATGCGGGGCTTTGTTGTTTCCGGGGTTTGAAAGCCGGAATCGGTCACGGATCGGTCGATTGAGTCGGTGCAATCCAGCACCCCGTCCCCGACAATGCCGCCCATACCCACTCGCAAGGATGCACTCGATGACCGTGGCAAGAACTGCTCGTGAGCTGGTCGGCGCCGTTGCCGGCGCAGGCTTCGTCGCCGCCGTGGCCGTGCACGTCGCCGCGCTCGCAGGCATCGATGTCGCCAGCCGGTTTCCTGCCGTATGGGGACTGCACATCGGCATCTTCGTCGTCTTCCTTCCCTTCGTGTTCATCGTCAGGAAGGAACAGGCGGCCAGTTTCTCGCTGCTCACCATTGCGCGTGCCCTGCCCCCGTGGGTCGCCACGGTAGGGGCTGGCGTCTTCGTCTACGCGCTGGTGAACTTCGCCGTGTCGATGATTGCCATGCAGGGAGGCCATGCGACGGCACAGGGCAACGAGTTCGTGCTGCTCGACCACGGCCACGTCGTGCGCAAGCTGACGCAAGCCGAGTTCAGCGCATTCAACGCTACCCAGTTGCGCGCGTTCTCGGGCCACTGGATGCTGTTCTACTACGTGCCGGCCGCTTACTTCCTGTTCTACCGCCCCGCGCCTGCGCCGGATAAGGCCAGCGATACCGCCACATCGCTATTATGGGCGGATGACCGAGCCCAACGCCCCCGACACGCACGATACGCCGCCCGAGCTCAGCGCCGAGGCCTTTGCGCTACTGGGCCAGGCGGCGACGGCCCGCGCCGCCATGGATCGCGCCGCGCGCGACACCACCACGGCAGCCGACGAGCTGCGGCGTTACGCCAAGTTCTCGAAGCCGGGCCAGCCATCGGCCCACATCGTCCAGTTGCGCCAGCGTCAGGCGACGGCGCGGATCGACTCCGCCAGGGCAAAGCAGGCCTTCCTGAAAGCCGCGCAAGGTTTCGTCCACGCAAGCGGCCAGCTGGTCCCACCGCGCGTCACGCTCGAGGGCTTCGTGCTCGGATGGATCGAACGCCTCGGCGTCCCCGCGTCCGACAGCGCCGGCTAGCCCTGCCGCGACAGGCGACGCATGTCGGCGTTCTCGAAGTATTCGACGCCACTGCCCGCCAACCCGCGCCTGAATTCAGCCAGGAACGCGCGCCCGATATCGTCCTGCTCGATCGTGCCGAACCGGCCAGGCACCAGCTTGCCCAGCCATGCGACGTAACCCGGCGTGTGGATGTTGCCCGCGATGATGCCCGGCCGGAATATCGCCACCCGCTTGAAGCCGACGGCTTCGATCGCCTCTTCCTTCAGGCCCATGACGCGCACGTAGCGGAAGCGGCTCTTCGACGTCGAGCCGACGGCCGAGAGTAGCGAGAAGTGGGTGATGCCACCGGCGTGGCACCCCCGGGCGAATCCACCGACGACGCCGATTTCCAGCGCCTTCAGCTCGTCTTCGCTCCATTTCATGCTGCCTGCGCCCACCCCAACGCATGAGGCGGCGTACACCGGGTCGCCGTGGGCGAGCATGGCTTTCGCGATCGTGGCGATCTCGTCGGGGAATCCTGGCGCCGACGTATCCAGCGTGACCTGGCGGATCCGGTCGTCGCCAAAGACCGGAATGTCGCGCCGGTTGACCATGACCGCTTCCACGCAGGCCGAATCGGCAACCAGCGCCCGCATCACGGCGGCGCCCACCTGCCCCGTGCCACCGATGATCAGAACCCGGAACGCCATGGCTGGCCTCACGCGCGTGGAGTGAGTGTCCATCGTATACGGATCTGACATAGCGTGGGCAATAGCTCACACGCAAACCGCATATCGTCAGCGGACTCCTACGCCCACCTTCGGCGTCCGCCGATATTCGCCAGCAGAGCCACACGGCACATTAACGCTCCTAACGGCGGGAGCAGCATGTGCGTGTGACAGGAAGTGGCCTGCTAAAGGCTTTTTCGCAGAGTTATCCCGACGCTAACGCGGCACTGGAAACGTGGCGAGAGCATATGCGATCGCGCCCGTTCACCAGCTTCTCCGATCTTCGCTCCATGTTCGGAAGCGTCGATGTCGTTGGCAATCGTTTCGTATTCGATATCCGTGGCAACCGGTATCGACTTATCACCGGCATTGATTTCACACGACAATGTTGCTGCGTCAAAGCCGTCCTCACGCACGCTCAATACGACCGGAGACAGTGGATGAAGCAGGCCATGATCAAGGAGGCGCCCGTGGACACCTGGGTTCAACCCGATTTCCTCGCCGACCGGCGACCGCTTTCGACGCATGCCGAATACGACCTCGCCATGAGCGTCATGGATAATCTGATCGAGCACGGTGCCATGCACGAGGCGCACCCCAGCAACAGCCTTTATGCGACGCTCTTCGACATCATCCATGACTTCGAAGAGGTGCACTTCCCGCCCTGATCCATCACCGCGGCGTTCGCCACCGGCGCGTCGCCTTGCGCCACAGCCAGTACCACAGCAGGGCGAGCGGGAATCCCAGGATCAGGAACGGCAGGCCTTGGGCGAGCGCGGACAGCGCGCCCTGCAGGCCTTCGATCATGTCGTCCAGCAAGGAGTCGCCGAGGTCGGAGAAGCCGAGGCGGTTTGCATGGACACGCGGATCGCTGTAACTGATGCGCAGCTCGTTGGTATCGAGGCGATGTTTCTGTTCGGCGGCAGTGTTTTCCAGCGCACGGCGTTTCTGCGCCACCTCAGCCTGCTCGTGGCTGACCGTCAGCAGGTCGCTGACACCGAGATCCTTGCGCGCGGCAATGTCGTCGAGCCGCTTCGCGTACGCTTCCAGTTGATCCCGATCACGCTGTGTATCGTGGACGGCCTGGGAAATGTCTTCCGCCGAGGTACGGCGCGAGGCGACCTTGCCGCCCTTCGAGCCAAGGGACGTCAACCCCTCGACGCCGTCGGGGACGATCCGCACGGTGATCGAGCCACTAGCGTCGCTTTCGTCCACCGCGAGCAGGTTGCATGCGCCGAAGGTCGCATCGAGACAGGCTTTGCGCACCGCATCGATGCGTGCCGGGATCGCTTCCGCCGGCAATCGCACGTCCATCCAGTGCGAATACGCCAGCAGCGCTTCCTGCTTCGCCTTCTGCCCGGCCATCGGGGCGCTGCTCATCGGGGGGTGCTTCGAGCATCCCGCCAGCGCCATCGCGGCAACCATCGTCCAAACGATCCAGCGCTTCATCATTCCCTGACTCCCCTTGGTTGACCGCACGATGCCATGGCGCATGCTTGCTGGCTAGCCTGCCCCGGGCCCGGCCCATCCACGCGGCGCCCGGCGACGAGGAAACCTCAGCGGTCCTCCAGCTCGAACAACGACCACGTCATCGCAAGCACCGCCATCACGACCATGCATCCCGCCACCACCACGACGCCCGCCGAGAGCCGGCCGGCCATGAGGTCGTGCCAGGCGCCCCGCCACAGCGGCACCTGCTGCAAGCTGAGGAAGCAGGCTACCCCACCACCAGCGACACCGGCCAGCAGCGGCCATGCCGCGCGGCGTGGTTTCCGCGTAGGGATGCGCGGCATCAGCCGGTCGACGAAGCCGTCGTCCGCCACGGGGCCATCGAACGCCTGCCGCAGCAGGGCATCAATCGAATCGTCAGGGTGATTCATGGTGAAGACTCCTCGCTTTCATTCGGACGCCATGCGGCAAGGTGCTCCCTGAGCCTGGCCTTGCCGCGCAACACATGGGTTTTCACCGTGCCGAGCGGCAAGTCGAGCACATACGCCGCTTCGTCATGGCTAAGTCCCATTTGCACGCAATGCACCAACACGGCCTGCTCCGGCGCGGACAGGTGACGCATGGCCCGGGCCAGGTCGAGTCGCAGGTCGAGGTCATGCGCGGGCGCCTGTGCATGCTCCATCGCCGCGTCGGAGGCGTCGGGATCCACCACCGATGACTTCCTGCGCGACTGCAGGAAACAGGTATACGCAACGCGATACACCCACGTGGAAAACTTCGCCTGCTGGCGGAACTGGTCGAGCTTGCGCCACACCAGCAGGAAGGTCTCCTGTGCGATGTCGTCGGCCGCGGCCATGTCACCGTGGCATAGCCGGCCGAGCTGCGCGCGGACCATGCCCTGGTGGCGTCGCACCAGTTGCTCGAACGCGCGACGGTCGTCGCCCAGCAGCACGCGGGCGACGAGCGCCTGGTCGATGCGCGACCCGGCGTCGCTGTCAGCCACGCGCGTTGCCGCGCCAGTTCAGCCACCAGCTGGCGAGGTAGCCAAGTCCCGTCATCAAGGGCAGCAGGCCCAGGCCCCACAAGCTGCTCAACGCCTGGCCGTTGTCGAAGTGGCCGGGAAGCACGAGCACGGTAAGACTGATGCCGACACCGGCACCGATCAGCACAAGCGCCCGGCGGCGTTCGGAGAACGGCGCACTGGCTTCCGTCACCAATTCCGGCGGCAAGGCGACACCCTTGTCGGCGAGTGCCAGCAAGGTGCGATAGCGCGCCTGGGTCTGCACATAGCGGTAACGCATGGCGATCAGGACGATGAGCACCGGCGCGGCCATCGTGATGAGGGGAATGATCAGGAAAGCTTCCATGGTCGTGCTCCGTTCAAGGCGTCTGGGTAGGGGTGGAAGCCGGGGGCAGGCTCGCGAGCAGGTCGGCGATGTGTTCGGCGAGCATCCAGGTTTCCGACGGCCCTTCGTTACTGGTGATGGCGATCGCGGCGTGGGCATTCCACACCATCTGCAGGCTAGCCGTGGTCCCCTCGATGCCGCCGGCATGGCCACGCACGTGATCGCCGTGCGATGGGCGATCGCCAAAGCCGGCAGCATACGCACCCGGACCCGCCGGCACTTCGTCGGCGAACATCTTATCGAGGGTCGCGCCCTTGACCAGCCTGCCGTCGCGCAGCGCGCCGGCGAAACGCAGGAGATCGGCATTGGTGGCATATCCGCCACCGGCCGGGCCGCCCTTCACGCCCAGCTTCGACCAGGCGGGTTTCCACTGCGACGCGAACACGCCGTCGCGGTAGTAGCCCACGGCAAGCTTCGGGGTCACTTCGTCGAGGCGATCGAAGCCGGTGTCGTGCATCCCCGCCGGCGTGAACACGTGTCGTTGCACATAGTCTTCGTAGCGCTCGCCGGATACGTTCTCGACGATGCGCCCCAGCAGCATGTAGCCCGCATTGCTGTAGATCCATTGCTTGCCGGGCGCGGCCTGCACGGGTTGCTTCGCGATCAGGCCAAGGTAGTCGCGCGGTTCCAGGTAGGCCTCGCTGTGCTGCAGATACCCAGGCACGAGGAAGTCGCCCAGGCCGGCGGTGTGGTGGAGCAACTGCCATACGGTGATGTGCCGCGCCGCGACTTGATCCGGATACTCCGGGACCAGCTCCGCCAGCGTCGCGTCCCACGACAGCTTGCCCGCCTCGACCAGCTGGGCGATCGCCACGGCGGTGAACATCTTGTCCAGCGATCCGACGTGGAAGCGCGTCGTGGCATCGATCGGAACGGCGAAGTTTCGTTCGGCGAGGCCGCGGCACGCGTTGAAGACCGTGTTGCCGGCCTGCACCACGGTGACGCAGCCGGAAAAATCCGCCGTGGCAACGAGCTTTTCCAACGTCGCGTGCAGCAACGGCGCGATGGCCGCGGGCGAATCGACCTGTTTGGGCCAACCCGCGTACAGCGCCGGATCGTCCATCGGGGCGACGCCGGCCTGGCCCAGCTGGCCAGGGTGGGACGGATCGGCCATCAGGAAGAACAGGCCGAGCTTGTTCGCATGCCCTGCCCTGACGACGAGTTCGAGCAGGCCAGGTCGCCGTGGATCGGTCTGCACGTCGAACACGTCGTAGTGCTCGCCACGGCCGACCGCCTTGACCAGGTTTGCCACGAGGTCATCGCGATCCTCCCTGGACAGGGACGCTGCGAGGACGCCTGACAGCCACTGCTGCATCTGCGTCGGGTTATCGGTATTCAGGTGCTGGACGAGCTCGCCGGCGATGCTGCCCACCGGGGTGGCGGGCAGCGCAGTGCTGGTGGCGAATGCTGCCGACGATGCACAACAGGCCGCCAGCGCCATGGCGGCTAGTGCCAGCGGCCTTCTTTTGCGTGGTGCGCGATACGAACGATTCATGGATCCTGCCCCTGTTCCAACGTGGCTGTGCCGGGACGCCACCGAAGGGCGGCGATCCCGGTCTCAGGGGCTTGGATGCGGTGACGCGGGTGTTTGGATTCAAGCACCCGCGCGATCGGACGATGCGTCAGATGCCGGCACGCAGGATCACCGGGGTCCAGCGCTGGGTCGTGCCCACGGCGCCGAAGTCATCCGACCACTGGCGGGGAACGTGTCCGGCCTGGCGTCCGAACGGGGCGGGTACCAGCTCGCCTTCGATCGGTGCCTTCGGATAGCCTGCCCACGGCTTCAGCGCGGGATGGTGCGGGTTCACCGGCACGTCGTCGAACTGGGCGGACTCGACGAAGAAACGCGCCCCGTTGCCATCGACGTGCAGCCGATGGCGTTTGTCGCCATAGCCGCTGTGGATACGGTCCGCCCGCCATTCCCACACCTGGGTATTGTCCAGCGAGCACCGGGCCATGCCGAGACGCTTGCTATCCACATTGGCTTCGAGGCAACGACCGTCGGCGCGATTCATGTAACGCCCCTCGCTGTCGAGCCCCCACATCTGCCCGCGATCGGCCTGGTCGCAACGTGCCATGACGACCTCGCCCTCGCGTTGCGCGAGGCAGGCGCCCGCGGCGTCCGCCGAGCGCAGCAACACCGTCGTCTCGCGGGTAAGGAAGGGATGGCCCAGGTCGATGTCGATCGACGCCTGGTGTGACGTCTCGCGCTGGGTCTCCGCGTGTTTCCACTCGGTGGCGTCCCACCACCATTTTTTTTCGTTCAAATCGTATCCACCGCTGACGGTGACCCGTGCCATGCCTTCGTAGTCGCCGGGCAGCTCCCACGTCGACGAGGTCGCCAGGCTCGCGCTGCGCATCATCGGGGTCATCTTCTTTTCGGTCAGGTCGACGCCATCCACACGGGGCCGTTCGACCAGGACGTGCTTCAGGCTGGGATCGATCAGCGCGCTCCATACCACGTGCGACCCTTGCGCGTTGGTCGAGGCGTCGAGGCTGTAGTCGTGGAAGCGGAATTTCAGTTCCTCGCCCACCTCGCGCTCGAACGACGCGGACAGGTTGAAAGGCAGCTTCGCCGCGAGCCCGGCATCCGGATTGCCGTCTTCGGAAACCGCGTTGCCAAGGCTGCCACCGAAGGTCACTTTGCTGCGGTTGGTCTCGGTTTTCTCGAATTCCGTGCGCTGGTCGCTCTTGGGCAGGAAGCTGACGAGAGCCGGCGCGGTATCGTCCGTGGTAACCGCGTGCCTGACGACATAGCGCCACGGCAGGTAGGCCGCGGACAGGTTCCGTCCCTCGGCATGCCCGTTATCGATGCCGGCACCCGCGGGACGGATCACCGGCCATGCCTCGACATGGATTTCCTTGTCGTCTTCGTTCACGGTCGACGAGCGGTAGACGGTGACCGTCCACGTGCCGGTCATCTCGTCGGAGCCCGAGGCGAGCGTACCCTCGTGGACGCGCAGCATGGGCAGGCCTGCGGGTAGCTCGTCGCCGTTGGCGGCACCCGCGATGGCGCGCGTGCCGACAATGGCGGCAGCTTGCCGCTCGAAGGCACCGAAGGCGCGTTGCGTCGCCGCCGTCCAACGAGGTGTCCAGCCCGTGCTGCCCTCGGGCTGGCGAAGGATGGTCAGGGCACCCTCGCTACCCCGCATGAAAATCGCATCGCCGATGGCCGGAGCCGCGCCGAACGCGCGGGTCACCGCGGCGCGATCGCCCTCGCCGATACGAACCAGCAGGGGTCGCCCGGCGGCGAAATGCTGCATGGCCTCGGCGCGCCGCTCGGTGGTAGCGGCAAGGTCGGCGGCATCCACCTGCATCAGGTGCGCGCTCTCGTTGGGCGGTGCCGTCGTCGCATGCGCGGTGGCGCATACCAGGCAAAAGCTGACGGCGGCGGTCAGGGCATGGCGCTTCAGTGCGTCGGACTTCATAACGTCTCCTTGTTGGTATGTCCGGGGCGAAACATACCGATCGCTGACAGCGATGCACTGAGACGAAACTCACCGCGCCCGGGTGGGCGCGGTGTGGGATGCAGCGACGTTGCGTGCCGTTGGCCGAACATGCGCAGGTGGAACCGCGCGCATGGCGTCGCCATGACGTCCCATTCCGACACGGCGACGCGGCGTACACCTACACGGATTCGGGTAATCGGCGACCCGCGATGCTGCCAGCCGTTACATCCGCCAGACCCGCGCCGAGCCCTTCACCGTCCAGGCCTTGCCCTTCTCAAGGTAGACATACCGCCCTTCCGAACCCTCCAGGTTGGCGTTCCAGCGGACGATGCCTACGTAGATCAGGGCCCGCTTGCCGTCGGCCGAGATGGCGGGGCGCGACATGTAGAAGGCGAATTCGGGATCTCCCGATGTCTTCTTGCCGCCAGGTGCGGCGGCGACGTATTGCGGTACGTCGGTCGGCAGCGCCTGGTCGATCGGCGACGAGACCGCCACCTCCCGCATCAGCTTCTGCCTTAGCTCACCCGCCACCGTGGGCAATTGGGCCTGCACAGCATCCATCACCTCGTCGGCCGTAGCGCTGGCCACGCGCATGCCACTGCAACCGCCGACATCGAATCCGATGTCGGCGGACGGGTTGCAGGCAAACGTGGCCGTGCGCGTCCCGAGCAGGACGATTTTCTTCGCGTCGGATGGGTACGTATCGCGCAGCACCGCTGCCGCCACGGCGTAGGCGTCCGCGGAAAGGCCCGGCGCCGCCGTGGCTGCCGCCGCCATGCCAGGCCACGCGCCGGCCAGGCCCACGCCGACGATCCACGCGCCCGTGCGAAATGCGTTTGTCATGTTCCTCTCCCTGGTCAGATGACGGACGCGCGTGCGCGTTCGCTGAATTGCCCTACCCCTGCGGCCACGAGGCGATCCAGCAGCGCGCCGCGCCCGTGCTCCTTCGACCACAGCATTTCTTCTTCGGTGATCACGGTGGCCACGATCAGCTCCATGCGTCCGTTGGGCAGCGCGACGCCGTCCGGAAGTGGCAACACGGCCTTCGAGAACAGCAGGTGGCCGTAGTCGTGGGTGCCGATGCGCACGCTTTCCACCGTCAGGCCGTCGTACTGGCGCACGCGAGCGAGGATGCCCGCATCGCCGGCGAGTTCGGCCTGGGCGGCCCACTGCAGGATCCACAGCGGCCACTGCGCGTTCTCGCGGGCCAGCACCAGCAACTCATAGCCATAACCGGCGCTGCCCTCCGGTGCCTCGGCGCGCACCTTGGCGACGAGCGCGGCCGACGACTGCGTCACCCTGCCCTGGTCGTCATGGTTGACGGCCACGTTGGATGCCGCGACTTCCGTCGGCATGTCGGGGTTGGTGAAACCAAACGTGGTGTAGGCCCATGCGCCGGGTGCGAGCCGTTCGGCGGGGATGACGAAGAGACCGCCCCCGGGCCACACGCCGAACATGTGTCCGATCTTCAGGATGTCGTCCGGCAAGGGTCCGACATGGTCTTCATAGAAGCGCGCACGCGCCGCATAGACCTCCTGCCAACGTGCCTCGGCGGGATCCACGGCGGGCGTCGTTGCCGCCGACGGCGACCCGTCCCCGTTTTTTCCCAGCGCCGAGCGCAGCTTGTTCCAAAGCTTACCCATCTCCCCTCCCATGGTGGATGTCACACGCCCGTGTATCATCGCGCAAATCTCGCGCAAACAGTGCAGGACGCCATGTTCAATCGCCTGAAATCCCTTCTTCGCGGCAACGCGCCCGCGGCGGGCACCGAGGATACGCCTGGCAACGGCGGCGGCCTCTACAACGTCTACGCTACGACCAGCCCCCTGCCAGCCCTTGCGTTCACGCATGCGATCGCTGGCCAGCGCGACCTCGACGACCCCGCACTGCGCGAACACCTCGGTGGCTTCATCGGCTACGTGTTGAGCCGCGGCGACGGCCAGATGACGCGCACGCGCTATCACCTGATGCGCCATCTCCAGCGCGTGCGCCACCACGTCAGCCTGCGCGTTCCCGATGCGTCGATGGACGCCTTCGCGGCGTGGGCGGCGCAGGCCAACGCCGTGGTCTTCGTCGAAGACGGTAGCGTGCGCGATGCGTTTGGGCGGGTGTTGATCGATGGCCAGGGTGCCGGCGACGACGGCGCGAGCGTGCCCCATCCGGCCGATGCGTGGCAGCGCAAGGCCGCCGGCGATGCGTGGCTGGCCGGCCAGGGCATTCGCGTGCCCGAGAGCCTGCCGCCGGTGATCGGTGGCGACGAAGTGCGCTGGCGTTCGGCCGCCGAGGTGGCCGGCCGCATCGCTGCCCTGCTCGTCGTCAGCACTTACGCCGAAAGCGTGCGCGAAAACGAACGGCTCGACCTCGGCATGGTACGCGAGCGCCTGCCCATGGCCTTCGACCACCTTTCGACGGATGAGCTCGCTTTCCTGGAAGCCGCCGAGCCCGACGACAACGCGGTGAACCAGTTCGGCTGGCGTTACGAAAGCCTCGCCCTGCTTGCCTGGGCGGCGGGCATCTGGCCCACGCTGGGCGGCGCCGATGCGATCTGCGACGTGGCCACGCTCAGCGGCACCGTGCTCGATACCGTGACGCCTGAGTGGCAACGGCAGGCCCGGCTACGCCCTGCCGGCGAGATCCTCGACGCGCTGGACAGGATCTATCGCCTGCACTGGGCCACGCGCGAGGCGGAACTGGGGCGTCGCGAACCGGTCCCTGGCGTGATCCCCGGCGTGGTGGTCGAACGGCACCATGCATTGAACTGGCTGGTCCGCTTCGAGGACGCCGACTGGGATCAGGTCGACACGCCGACCTGACGCGACGCCGCCAGCAGGTAAGCGCGGCACATCACCGGCAGTTCGGCGCGGAGCATCGCGAGTGACTTGGGCGACGCATCGTTTTCGAGGACGGCACGCACGGTGCCGGTGAGCATCGTGCGCAGCGCGAGGGTCACGTGGCCGACGTCGTCGAAGCGTGCGTCGGCCGCCGTGGCGAGCAGGCGCGCGATGGCGTCGTCGCAGCGGCGGACGATGTCGTCGATGAGGCGGGAGGTCTCCAGTTCCGCGGCGACGATGTAAAGCGCCTGGGAACCGGGAAGGTGGCGCATCTTGGCATCGAGGTACGCCTTGCTGAGGCCATCGGCCATCCCGGCCAGCGGCGCGCCACGGAAGCGCTCGGCCGCCGCCTCGATCGCCACGGCGACATCCTCCAGATAATCCTCCAGCACTGCGTAGAGCAAGGCTTCCTTGTGCGGGAAGTACTGGTACATCGTGCCCACGGAGACGCCGGCCCGGCTGGCCACCCGCGTGGTGGTAAGGCCGGCGACGCCATCGGCGCGCAAAACCTGAATCGTTGCCTCGAAAATCGCCTCAACCGTGGCCGCCGAGCGGGCCTGGCGTGGGGTTTTCCGGGGTTTTAGCGCGTCTGTAGGGGCTACCGGCATATGCGAATGTAAAAGGCCAATGGGGGTACCTAGATCAAGGGATGGGGCTACCCCTCTCTTATTCAACAAGGAACCGCCATGAATCAGCCAGACCACGTCACCCTCATCACCGGTGCCAACAAGGGCATCGGCCTGGAAGTGGCCCGCCAGCTGGGCAAGGCCGGCCATCGCGTGCTGCTCGGCGCCCGCGACGCCGGTCGCGGCCAGGCCGCGGAAGCCACGCTGCGCGGCGAGGGCCTCGACGTTCGCTTCATCCCGCTGGACCTTGCCGACACGGCCTCGCTGGCGAAAGCCGCGGCCGACATCGAGGCCAACGAAGGCCGCATCGACGTCCTGATCAACAATGCGGGCGTCGCGCTGGAAGGCGACGGCAATGCCTCCGGCGCCAACCTGGATGCGGTCAAGCGCACCTTCGACACCAATTACTTCGGCACGGTGGCCGTCACCCAGGCCCTGCTGCCGCTGGTGAAGAGAGCCTCGTCCGGCCGCGTCATCAACGTCTCCAGCCGGCTCGGCTCGATCACCTACAACGCCGATCCGGCCTGGGAATACGCCGCGGTGAAGATGATCGGCTACAACGCCTCCAAGGCCGCCCTGAACATGTTCAGCGTGATCCTCGCCGACGAGCTGAAGGACACCGGCATCACCGTCCACGTCGCCTGCCCGGGCTACACCGCCACCGATCTCAACGGCAACAGCGGCCCGCAGACCGTGGAAGAAGGCGCCGAGGAGATCGTCCGCCTGGCCTCGACCGCCAACCCGGCGCCGAGCGGCTCGTTCACCGGCCGCGAAGGCCCCGCCCCCTGGTAACCCCCCTGTAGGAGCGCGCCTGCGCGCGATTTTGTGTACCGGTGCCCAAGGATGGGCGCCTACACAGCGCTGGCATGGCCTGTATAATCGACGCCCTACCGTACGGTGGGAGAAGCGGATGGACCCGCTGCCGAAGGCGCAACGCCCGTAATCGCTCAGGCTCCCATACCACCGCGCGAGACATCACTCTGGAGAGACCGGTTCGATCCGGCGCCGAAGGTGCAAGGGGTACCCCACCCCCAAACTCTCAGGCAAAAGGACAGAGGGGCGCCCCACGTGCCGGCACGGCACGTATTTCCGGACGCCTCTACGCCATGAAAACCACCCCCTCGCTGCGTGATCTCGAGAACCACGGCGCGTTCATCGAGCGCCACATCGGCCCGAATGACGCCGAGATCGCCGAGATGCTCACCGTCGTCGGCCACGGCTCGCTCGATGCGCTGACCGACGCCATCGTCCCCGGCTCGATCAAGTCGCCGGCCCCGCTCGCGCTGCCCCGCGCGGTGACCGAGGAAGAGGCGCTGGCCAAGATCCGCAAGGTGGCCGACCGCAACCAGGTGTTCCGCAGCTTCATCGGCCAGGGCTACTACGGCACGCTCACGCCGAACGTCATCCTGCGCAACGTGCTCGAGAACCCGGCGTGGTACACGGCGTACACGCCGTACCAGGCGGAGATCTCGCAGGGCCGCATGGAAGCGCTGATCAATTTCCAGACCATGGTCACCGACCTGACCGGCATGGACATCTCCAACGCGTCGCTGCTGGACGAAGCCACCGCCGCCGCCGAAGCGATGACCCTGGCCAAGCGTTCGGCCAAGTCGAAGTCGAAGGTGTTCTTCGTCTCGAAGGACGTCCATCCGCAGACCATCGAAGTGCTGCGCACGCGCGCCGATGGCGTGGACATCGAAGTCCATGTCGGCGACGACGCCGATGCCGGCAACGTCGACAGCTTCGGTGTGCTGCTGCAGTACCCGAACACCTTCGGCCGGATCAACGACTACAAGGCACTCGCCGACGCGACCCATGCCCGTGGCGGCATCGTCTGCGTCGCGACCGACCTGCTCGCGCTCACCCTGATCGCCTCGCCGGGCAGCTGGGGCGCGGACATCGTCGTCGGCAACACGCAGCGTTTCGGCGTGCCCTACGGCTTTGGTGGCCCGCACGCCGCCTACCTTGCCTGCCGCGACGCCTATAAGCGCTCGATGCCGGGCCGCCTGATCGGCGTGTCCATCGACACCGAGGGCAAGCCAGCCTACCGCCTCACCCTGCAGACCCGCGAGCAGCACATCCGCCGCGAGAAGGCGACCTCGAACATCTGCACCGCGCAGGTGCTGCTCGCCGTCATGGCCAGCATGTATGCCGTCTACCACGGTCCGGAAGGCCTGGTCCGCATCGCCCGTCGCGTCCACCGCATGACGGCGATCCTCGCCGGCGCGCTGGGCAAGGCCGGCGTCGCCGTCGGCAACCAGTACTTCGACACGCTGCACGTCACCGGCGTCGATGCGAAGGCGCTGCACGCCAGTGCGGCCGCCGCGTCGATCAACCTGCGTGCGATCGACGCGTCGTCGGTCGGCATCAGCCTGGACGAAACCACCACGCGTGCCGACATCGCCGCGCTGGCCACGCTGTTCGGCGCCGACGCCAGCGACATCGACGCACTGGACGCGGCTACCGCCGACGCCCTGCCGTCGTCGCTCGTGCGCGCGATCGACTTCCTCCAGCACCCGGTGTTCAACACGCACCACAGCGAGCACGAACTGCTGCGCTACCTGCGTGGCCTCGCCGACAAGGACCTCGCGCTCGACCGCACGATGATCCCGCTCGGTTCGTGCACCATGAAGCTCAACGCCACCGCGGAGATGATCCCGGTGACGTGGCCGGAATTCGCCAACATCCATCCGCTGGCCCCGGCCGACCAGGCCCAGGGCTACAAGCAGCTGATCGACGAACTCGAAGCGATGCTGGTCGAGTGCACCGGCTATGACTCGGTCAGCCTGCAACCCAACTCGGGCGCCCAGGGTGAATACGCCGGCCTGCTGGCGATCCGCGCCTACCACCGCTCGCGCAACGAAGGCCATCGCGACATCTGCCTGATCCCGGAATCGGCGCACGGCACCAACCCGGCTTCCGCGCAGATGTGCGGCATGACGGTCGTGGTCACCCGTTGCGATGCGAACGGCAACGTGGACGTCGACGACATCCGCGCGAAGGCGGAGAAGTACGCCGATCGCCTCGCCGCGATCATGATCACCTACCCCTCCACGCACGGCGTGTTCGAGGAAGACGTGGTCGCCATCTGCGACATCGTGCACAAGCACGGCGGCCAGGTGTACACCGACGGCGCGAACATGAATGCGCTGGTCGGCGTCGCCAAGCCGGGCAAGTGGGGTTCGGACGTCTCCCACCTCAACCTGCACAAGACCTTCTGCATCCCGCACGGCGGTGGTGGCCCGGGCGTCGGCCCGTGCGCCGTGAAGTCGCACCTGGCACCGTTCCTGCCGCGCACCTTCGGCGGCGAAGGCGAGGTGGGCATGGTCAGCGCGGCCTCGTTCGGCTCGGCCTCGATCCTGCCGATCTCGTGGATGTACATCACGCTGATGGGCACCGAAGGCCTGCGCAAGGCGACCCAGGTCGCCCTGCTCAACGCCAACTACATCGCCAAGCGCCTCGCCCCGCATTACGAGACGCTGTACACCGGCCGTAACAGCCTGGTGGCGCACGAGTGCATCCTCGACCTGCGCCCGCTCAAGGACGCCACCGGCGTGGGCGCGGAAGACGTCGCCAAGCGCCTGATCGACTTCGGCTTCCACGCACCGACGCTGTCGTTCCCGGTGGCCGGCACGCTGATGGTCGAGCCGACCGAAAGCGAATCGCAGCACGAGCTGGACCGCTTCATCGACGCCATGATCCAGATCCGCGAGGAAATCGCGGCGGTGGAAGATGGCCGCCTCGACCGCGAAGACAACCCGCTGCGCAACGCCCCGCACACCGCGACCATGGTGACCGGCACCGAGTGGAACCACGCCTACCCGCGTGAACTGGCCGCCTTCCCGCTGCCGTCGCTCAAGCTCGCCAAGTACTGGCCGCCAGTCTCCCGCGTCGACAACGTCTACGGCGACAAGAACGTGATGTGCGCCTGCATCCCGATCGACGCCTACAAGGAAGACGCCGAGGCCTGATCCCCCTCGACCCTGTAGGAGCGCGCCCGCGCGCGATGGCCCGGTCCCCGCACCGCCCCATCGCGCGCAGGCCGCCCCGCCATTCCATACCGCCGCGCATTCCCCCCGCCCCCGTTTGGCATAAACTGCTCCCCTTAAGACCGCCCGGCGCCTTGCTGGCGGCATATTCCAAGGTGAGCACATGACCCAGGAAACCCCGCGCGACGACAGCCTGCTGGGCTTGCTCAAGGGCGTCGAGGACTTCAGCGCCAACGTCTTCCCCGAGACGCAGGAACTCTTCAGCGAGCTGGCCGAAGGCCAGAGTCCGCATACCCTCTTCATCACCTGCGCGGATTCCCGCGTGGTGCCGGAGATGATCACCCAGACCCAGCCGGGCGACCTGTTCGTCTGCCGCAACATCGGCAACATCGTGCCGGGCTATGGCGAGATGCTCGGTGGCGTGTCCGCCGTGGTCGAATTCGCGGTCGCCGTGCTGCACGTGCGCCACGTGGTCATCTGCGGCCACAGCGATTGCGGTGCCATGAAGGGGCTGCTCAACCCGGAATCGACCAAGGCCCTGCCGACGGTCGAAGCCTGGCTGCGCAACGCCGCGGCCGCCAAGAGCGCGGTCTTCGCACGCAAGGTCGAAGGCCCGGAGCTGCTGAAAGCGGTAACCCAGGAAAACGTCCGCCTGCAGCTCGCCCACCTGCGCACCCATCCGGCCGTCACCGCCGCGCTGGCCAACAAGGCCATCACGCTGCAGGGCTGGGTGTACGACATCGGCGACGGCACCGTCGCGGTGCTCGACCAGGCCCACGACGCGTTCATCCCGCTAGCCGAGGCGATCAAGCGAGAGCACAAGGCGTGATCCTGCCGGGGCGGGCACACGTCGGCCACATCCTGCGTTACGTCGGCAGGCCGCTGGGCCTGCTGTTCGCGTGGGACGTCGCGGTGACCGCCTTCTGGCTCTACGCGCACCCGCGCTGGACCGCCGAGTTCCCCGCCCTGCCGATCACCCTGCTCGGCTCGGCCATCGCCGTCTACCTGAGCTTCCGCAACACCACGGCCTACGCGCGCTGGTGGGAAGCTCGGACCTTGTGGGGCGCGATGGTCAACGCCTCGCGTACGCTGGCGCGCGAGGTGCTCACCCTGCTGCCCGAGCGCGAACAGGCCGTCGCCATCGTCCATCGCCAGGTCGCCTACGTGCACGCCCTGCGCCTGCACCTGCGCCGCCAGGCCCCTTGGGACGAGCTGTCCGCGCGCCTGCCGGCCGACGAGGTGGAACGCCTGCGCCGGGTGGCCAATATTCCCAACGCGATCCACGGCCGCACTGGCGAGCTGATCGCTGCGGCGAAGCCCGAGCCGGTGCTGATGCCCGCGCTCACCCGCACGATGGCCGATATCTCCAATGCGCAGGGCGGCATGGAGCGGATCAAGAACACGCCGTTGCCGCAACAGTACG
This sequence comes from Bacillus sp. NP157, assembly GCA_018889975.1. Taxonomy (NCBI): domain Bacteria; kingdom Bacillati; phylum Bacillota; class Bacilli; order Caryophanales; family Bacillaceae; genus Bacillus; species Bacillus sp. NP157. The sequence goes on along the minus strand of CP076546.1, from coordinate 770,024 downwards.
CGACCTATCCGGCGATCTTCACCCATGGTTTCTGCCTGCTGCTGCCGGTGAGCCTGGTCGAGACGCTGGGCTTGTGGACACCGCTGGGCTCGACGGTGGCCGGTTTCCTGTTCCTCGCGTTGCTGCAGATCGGCAACGATATGCAGAATCCGTTCGAGAACCTCGACGACGACGTGCCGATGACGACCCTCACCCGCGCGATCGAGATCGACCTGCGCGACGCACTCGGCGAGCCGCACGGCCTCTCCCCCGTCCAACCCACCGACGGCATCCTCTCGTAGGAGCGCGCCTGCGCGCGATTGGGTCCTGCTGTTCCATCCGAATTTCCCGCGGCGCTCGGGCGTGGTCGCAGGACCAGCCCTCGGCGGCCACCCTCGCTGCTCAGACAGGTCCTCCGCGTTCGACAAGGTTGGCCGCAGCCGCGGCCCATGTATTTGATTGCCCTACGGGCGCTCTCTTGTGCGGAACTCGCCTCGAGGGTGGCCGCCGAGGGCTGTTCTCCAACGTTGCCGGAAGTCTTGTGTGTAGGAGCGCGCCTGCGCGCGACCGAATTCGCCAGACGACGGGATCATCGAAGGAATGCGTACCTGAAGGCCCACCAGGCAACGCCGACGGAGACGTGGAAGACAATCGTCCAGCCAATCGCCCACGCGATCAGATGCAAGTCCTCCCCCGCGCCGGCAGAGACTGGCCAAAGGGTTTCAGTGACGAGTCCAACAAGCTCCAGTCGCATGGGCGGCCATGGACCGAGTATCTCTCGCACGATGAGCATCGCCGCAGCGAAGCAACCGCACCAGAGGACCAGCAAAACGCCGCGTATGCACCGTTTCACGAGACGATCAGCCGCCCGTACGTCGTCACGTCGCTACCGGGGATCGGATGGACTTTCGCGTCCAGGATGATTTTTCGAAGGCGCACGAAATCCATGAAGAACGGCAGGGTCACGCAGCCGATGCTGCCGCCAGAGCCCGTTGCCGGGTGCAGGCGGAAACGCCCGCGCATGATCTGATCGCAAAACATTTCATCGTCGATCGCGTCGTCCGCGGGATACAGCGCAAACCACACGTCCTTCTTGAGATACGGATCAAGCGCTGCGGATAGACCTCCCGAAAGCCGATCAACGGTGTAATACGTCCCGACGGGGATTGGGCCCAACCCGGGAAGGCATTGTGCAGACCATTTGTTGATGTAATTGCCGTTTCCGGAGAACGCTGGAAAGCTGTTCGACCCCACCACCAGTGTGCTCATGTCGAGGCCATTGAGAGAAAAACGACAGTTCAGCAAGACGCACCTTCACATCGAAAAAAGGGCGCGCATGATTCCACAGTCCTGACCGACCAGGGATGAGAAATCCGGACAATTCAAAGTCAGCAACACCAACGAACGTTCGAGCACCGCACCCCACCCGCCACGACCTGCAAGAACAGCCCTCGGCGCCCACCCTCGAGGCGAGTTCCGCACAAGAGAGCGCCCGTAGGGCAATAAGTACATGGGCCGCGGCTGCGGCCAACCTTATCGAGCGCGGAGGACCTGTCTGAGCAGCGAGGGTGGGCGCCGAGGGCTGGTCCTGCGACCACGTACGAGCGCCGAGGGTGTCCGCGACCACGCCCGAGCGCCGCGCGCCCCCACGCAAGGCCCGGGATGTTGCGGCGCAGCTATGACCTTTGGGACACGACACCGGGTGCCCCAGCGATTTCAATCGATATAAATCCCGTTGCCGTGGAGGCTACCCCTTGCGCGCGTTCCAGCCGATCGTCCTTGCCGCCGCCCTGTTCCCCGCCCTGGCCGGCGCCGCTACCGCGCCCGCCGACGCGGTCAATCCGATGATCGGCACGACCAACGGGGGCAACGTCTTCCCGGGAGCCGTGGTGCCCTTTGGCATGTTCCAGTTCACCCCCGAAGCCTCGCCGCTACCGGGCAAGAAATCGCCGATCGCCGCGCCGGGCGGCTACGAATACCGCGCCGACGCCATCCGCGGCTTCGCCCTCACCAACGTCGAAGGCTGGGGCTGCGGTGGCGGCTCGGGCGATGTACCGATCATGCCGATCACCGAAGACGTCAGCGTGTCGCCCAGCTCCGACTTCCGCCATGCCTACGCATCGAAGTTCAGCCACGACAAGGAAACCGCGAAGGCCGGGCATTACCAGGTCGCGCTGGAGAACGGCGTCACCGCCGACCTCACCGCCGCCCTGCACAGCGGCGCCGCGCGCTTCGCGTTCCCCGCCGGCAAGCCCGCGAATATCCTCGTCCGCGCCTCCGATTCGGAAGTCGGCTCGGAAAACGCCACCGTCAACGTCGACAAGGCCAACCACCGCATCAGCGGCTCGGTCACCAGCGGCAACTTCTGCGGCTACATCGACAAGGCCGACCGGCATAGCTACTACACCGTCCACTACGTCATCGAGTTCGACCAACCGTTCGCCAGCACGGGCACGTGGAAGGACACGACCGTCACGAAGGGCGGCACGAAGAGCGAAGGCGGTTCTGGCTACGGCGACAAGGGCTGGCCGAAGGAAGGTAACGGCTCGGGCGCCTGGGTCGGCTTCGCCAAGGGTACGAAGGACGTGAACATCCGCGTCGGCATCTCGTACACCAGCGCCGCTAATGCGCAGGCCAACCTCGACGCCGAAGTGCCCAGGGGCACGGCGTTCGAGACCGTGCGCGACAACGCCGTCGCCGCGTGGAACAAGCAGCTGAACCGCATCGAGGTGGAAGGCGGCACGCCGGACCAGCGCACGGTGTTCTACACCGCGCTGTACCACGCCTCGATGACGCCGAACGTCTTCAGCGACGTCAACGGCGAATACATGGGCTTCGACCAGCAGGTGCATAAGGTATCCGGCACACAGAAGGCGCAGTACGCGAACTTCTCCGGCTGGGACGTGTATCGCTCACAGCTGCCGATGGTGACCTGGCTCGACCCGAAGACCGGCAGCGACATCGCGCAGAGCCTGTACAACCAGGCCCAGCAGAACAAGGGCGTGTGGGATCGCTGGACGCATAACAACGGCGCCACGCACGTGATGAACGGCGATCCGGCTGCCCCGTCGATCGCAGGCATCTATGCGTTCGGCGGCAGGGACTTCGACGTCAAGGGTGCGTTCGCCTCGCTGGTCCATGCCGCCGACAACCCGACCGACCTCGACAAGTCGATGGATGGCTGCCCGGTGGAATGCGTCGGCCAGCGTCCCGGCCTCGAACAGTGGCTGAAGCTGCATTACATCCCGGTCGGCGCACCGGCGTGGGGCCCCGCGGCCGACACGCTGGAGATCGTCGCCGCCGAGTTCGCGCTGAGCGCGCTGTCCGATCGCCTCGGCGACAAGGCCACCGCCGATCGCTTCCTCGGCCGCGCGCAGTACTGGCGCAACCTGTGGGATCCGAAGGCCACGCCGGAAGGTGGCTACATCCGCAATCGCAACGCCGACGGTAGCTGGGCGCTGGTGAAGGACGACGACGACAAGGAAGCCCATGCGTTCACGCCGTCCACCGGCGACGGCTTCGTCGAAGGCAGCGCCGCGCAGTACGTGTGGATGGTGCCGTTCAACGTTCACGGCCTGTTCGAGGCGATGGGTGGCATGGACAAGGCACGCAAGCGCCTGGACGGCTATTTCTACCAGCCGGACGGCAAGTTCGCCGTCACCAAGTCCGGCCCGCTGCACGCCGAGCTCGACAACGAACCGTCGATCGGTGGCCCGTGGCTCTACAACTACGCCGGCCAGCCGTGGAAGACCCAGGAGCTGGTGCGCCGCGTGCTCGACACGATCTGGGTCAATGCACCCAACGGCATCCCGGGTAACGACGACCTGGGCGAGATGTCCTCGTGGTACGTGTTCGCTTCGCTCGGCATCTACCCGAACATTCCCGGACGTGCCGAGTTCATCGTCGGTAGCCCGATCTTCAGCAAAGCCACGATCCACCGCGAAGGCGGCGACGTGACCATCCTCGCGCCGAACGCCGGTGCCGGGAAACCCTATGTGCAGGGGCTGAAAGTCGACGGCAAGGCGAGCGACCGTTCGTGGCTGCCGGAAAGCTTTGCGACCAAGGGCGGCACGCTGGAGTTCGACCTGTCCGACAAGCCGAACAAGGCCTGGGCAAGCAAGGCGAAGGACGCACCGCCGTCGTTCGATCACAAATAATCCGGTACGCCTGGGCAAATGTAGGAGCGCGCCTGCGCGCGATGGTTTTTGGCAGCGTTGATTCGATGGCTTTTCGGATCGTTGATTCGATGGCTTTTCGGATCGTTGATTCGATGGCTTTTCGCATCGTCGCTTCGTTGGCCATCGCGCGCAGGCGCGCTCCTACATACATGGTCGGTGTCAGATCGCCGCTTTCCTTAGCCGCAGTGCATTGCCCACCACCGACACCGAGCTGAGGCTCATCGCCAGCGCCGCCACCATCGGCGACAGCGTGATGCCCAGGATCGGATAGAGCACGCCCGCGGCCAGCGGGACGCCGACGGCGTTGTAGACGAAGGCGAAGAACAGGTTCTGCCGGATGTTCTTCACCGTCGCTTCCGACAGGGCGCGAGCGCGGGCGATGCCGGCAAGGTCGCCCTTGAGCAGGGTCACGGACGCGCTCTGGATCGCGATGTCGCTGCCGTTGCCCATGCCGATGCCGATATCGGCGGCAGCGAGCGCCGGTGCATCGTTGACGCCGTCGCCGGCCATGGCGACCACCCTGCCCCCGGCCTTCAACCCGGCGACGATGCGTGCCTTGTCTTCGGGCGTCGCGCCAGCGTGGACATCGTCGATCGGCAAGGTGGAGGCCACCGCCTTCGCCGTGGCCGCGTTGTCGCCGGTCAGCATCACCAGGTGCACGCCCGCTTCGTGCAGCGCGTCCAGGGCGGGCCTGGTCGACGCCTTGATCCGGTCGGCAAACGACAGCACGGCCGCGAGCCGACCGTCGATCGCCACATACATCGCCGTCGCGCCCTTCGCCCGCCACTTCTCGGCGATGTCGCGACCCGCGGCGGCATCCACGCGCTCGTCGTCCATCAGGCGGCCATTGCCGACGGCGACGTCGTGGCCGTCGACACGCCCTGCCACGCCCTTGCCGACCATCATGCGGAAGCCGGCCACCTTCGGCGTCGCGAGGCCTTCGGCGTCTGCGGCTGCAACCACCGCGGCGGCCAGCGGATGCTCGCTTGGCCGCTCTACGGCGGCCGCGTAGGCCAGCACCTCGGCACGCTCGCGACCGAACACGCGCACATCGACGAGGGCAGGCTTGCCCTCGGTCAGGGTGCCGGTCTTGTCGAACACCAGGGTATCGACGTCGCGCAGGCGTTCGATCGCGGCCGCATCGCGGAACAGCACGCCGGCCTGCGCCCCCTTTCCGCTGGCGACCATGATCGACATCGGCGTGGCCAGTCCCAGCGCACACGGACACGCGATGATCAGCACCGACACGGCGGCGACCAGTGCGTGGCCGAGCACCGGCTCGGGGCCCACCAGCCACCACGCACCGAACGCGAGCAGCGCGGCGGCGACCACCGCCGGCACGAACCATGCGGCGACACGGTCGGCCAGGCGCTGCGACGGTGCACGCGAACGCTGCGCCTCGGCGACCATCGCCACGATGCGCGACAACACCGTATCCGCGCCCATGTGGTCCACGCGCATGGTCAGCGCGCCGTGCTGGTTGAGCGTGCCGCCGGTGAGACGGTCGTGCGCGCGCTTGACCACGGGCATGGACTCGCCCGTGAGCATGGACTCGTCGACATGGCTTTCGCCATCGAGGACGGTGCCATCCACCGGCACCTTCTCGCCGGGACGCACGCGCAGGTGGTCACCCTTGCGCAGGTGGTCGAGCGGGATATCGTCTTCGCGGCCATCCCTGTCGATGCGCCGGGCCGTCTTCGGCACCAGGCCGAGCAGGCCACGCAGGGCTTCACCGGTCTGCCGGCGGGCACGTAGCTCGAGGAAGTCGCCGAGCGTCACCAGCGTGACGATCACCGCCGCCGATTCGAAATAGACGTCCACATGCCCATGCATGTCGCGCATGCCCGGCGGGAACAGGCCGGGTACCAGCAGCGCCACCACGCTATAGATCCATGCCACGCCGGTGCCCAGCGCGATCAGGGTGTACATGTTCGGCGACCAGGGTCGCAGCGAGCGCCAGCCACGCGCGAAGAACGGCGCCCCACCCCACAGCACGACGACCGTGGCGAACGACGCCTCGCCCCAACGGGCGATCGCGTCCCACGGCGAGGGCCACGTCCAGCCGAACAGATGCGGACCCATCGCCACGAGGAACACCGGCAGCGTCAGCGCGAGCAAGCTGGCGAAACGGCGGGCCATGCCGCGCACTTCGCCGTCGTCATCGTCGAGCGACGGCATCGCCGGTTCCAGCGCCATGCCGCACTTCGGACACGACCCCGGGCCTTCCTGGCGCACGTCCGGATGCATCGGGCAGGTGTAGATTGTCCCCGGCGGCATCGGCGCTTCGGGTTCCTTCGGGCCGAGGTATTTCGCCGGATCGGCGATGAACTTCGTCCGGCAGCCGGCGCAGCAGAAGTGGTAGTCGTGGCCGTCGCGGGTGGCGTGGTGCGCGGTCTTCGCCGGATCGACGGTCATGCCACACACGGGATCCAGCGCGGCGACCGCTTCCGGTGCGGCGCCGTGCGAGCAGCAGGCGTGGCTCATGCCGTCGGCTCCCCCAGGGCCTTGAGGATCGGGCAATCCTCCGGGGCACCGTGGCCCGGGCAGGCCTCGACCAGTTCGGCCAGGCCATCGCGGACCCGCTGCAGCTCGGTGATCCGCTCGTCGATCGCGGTCAGGCGCGCGGCAGCGCGCTCGCGCACGCCCTCGACGCCGCCGTGGCGGTCGGCGGACAGGGCCAGCAGCTCGCGGATCTCTTCGAGGGTGAAACCCAGGTCCTTCGCCCGGCGGATGAAGCGCAGGCGGGAAACGGCCGAAGCGTCGTATTCGCGGTAACCGGACGGCCGGCGGCGTGGCTCGGGCAGCAGCCCTTCGCGCTCGTAGAACCGGATGGTGTCGATGGCGACGCCCGCCGTCTGGGCGATGCGGCCGATGGTGAGGGAGGCTTGGGTGGTCATGCGGGCAAGTCTAGACCCTTTATCTAGGTCCAGAGTCAAGCGGCAGGTGCCCGGTTGCCGGGGGCCCGGCTGCCTCCGCCCCGAACACCGCGATTTCAGCGCGCCGCGCCGCGCTTCCGCCTTATTGAGTTGACGAACAGCACCACCGACGCCGCGAGCAGGACGAGATCCTTCAAGAGGAACTGCCCGGGGGCAGCCGATATGGCCGGGAAGCCGCCTGCCGTGGCTTCGGCCACGCCCGGTGTCGACGCGAAGAACGTCAGGGTGATCGCGTAGGTAGCGATCGACATCGCCGCGCCCAGGGTGGAGAAGAACGGAAGGAAAGCGCCGATGATCAGCGCCGCGGCGGTGCACAACTCGATGACGCCGATCACATGGCTCTGGCCCTGGATGCCGAACGTGCCGAGCCAACTCATGATCGGACTGTTACCGATGAAGGGCGCGATGCCCCCTGCCTCGTAGGCCGTGAACTTCATGCCCCCGAACCACAGGAAGACGACGACCAGGGCCCAGCGGAGGAAGGCGAGTTCCCGTCGCTCTCGCTCCGCCACCACGAATTCGTAATCGTTGAGCATCGCCATGGTGTCGCTCCCTTTGCCGTGATGGAGGTACGCATGCATGCTCGCGCCAACCACCGTGCAAAGGGTCTTTCGATGCCGTCCGAAAGTCCGGCCCTACCGCCAACGCAAACCCACGGCATGCCCACACCCCCTTGCCGCGGTGCGCCGGTGCTTCCCCGCGCCGGCATTCACCAGGAACGCCTGTTCCGCGGGCGCGAGCATTGGCGCATCGTCGTCGCTGTCGCTGTAAGCCCACGACCAGCGTTTGCCGAAGCCTTCTTCCGCGAGCCGCTGCGCCTTGAGCGCACCGCGCACGTGCTGGTCGACGACCCACCCACGGCCCACCCGGCGCAGGCTCGATCCGATCACTGTCAGGCGCTCCAGCCACGGCGCAAGGAGCCGCTCGGCCAGCCACTGCGGCGCAGCCGTGACCACCACGACCCGGTGCCCCGCCGCAAGGTGCTGATCCAGCGTGGCGATGCCCTCGGCATACCAGCGGAACGACGCCTCGCCTGCTTCGAAGCGGCGCACGAACGCATCCATGCTCGCCTTGAGCCGCCCTTCGTCGAACCCGTGCGACGCGATCCAGAGCAGCAGGGAACCGCCATGCCGGCGCAGGGGTGCGACGGTCACCAGAGGCAGCGCGAACGGAAGGACGGCCAGGCCGGCAAGTCCTTTCAGTAACGACTCACGCAACAGCCACTTCAGCCATTCGGCCGTCGAGTCGGCGGACAGCAAGGTGCCATCGAGGTCGAAAACGGCGGTCGGCCGATGGTCCTGTGTCACGGGGATTCGCTTCTGTCCGGGGGGTCCCGAGGGGCCTGCATGGTCATCCGTATCCGCTTGCCCTGCAACATCGCCCGTTAGAAAGACGTTTTCAGCCCCGCAGGTTGCTACGGGTTTTGAGATCTTTCGTATTGATAGGACTCAGTTTTTCACCGGATGGCTTGAGATTTTTTGCGGCGCAGCGTGACACCTTGTCACTTCGGCGTCTTAATTCGCCCCGGGGAGTTAGATCGATCCAAGCAAGTGTCATGTCAGGCATTCCATTGGCTGTCGTGCGCAGGCTTGTCGAGGTGGGGAGAGTCACGGGTTCTGCGCGTCATGCGTGGCCCGGCTGATGGCTACCTTCCACCAGGCCAACCGAGGGGAATGGGGAGTCGCCACGTGAATTCGATATCCGACCGTATGTCCATGAAACCGGCTTGCATGCCGGCGTTCGTGCAGACCGCTGCCGTTCGTTCGAGGCGACCTTCCGACGGTGTGACCACCGCCCTTCTCCGCTAGTCCCTTTGACACTGGAACCATCCGTCGCCTTCGCGCGCGGGGCCATTCGGCAACCTGAAATTTAGATCGATCCAATTCGTGGAGAAGGGGGACGCGTGCAGCGATAAACCGGGCATCTGAAGTGATGAAACGGGGGATCTCCGCGCCGACTCCACAAGGGCGCAACACCACTGAGGGAAGTACAAAGCAATGACTTATCTGCCTTATCTGCTCAAGCGCAAGCCGCTGTACGCTGCGCTCGCCACGGCCACCCTGTCGCTCGCAGGCTACGTGGGCGTGCCCGCGTCCGCCTCTGCCCAGACGGCCGCACCCAATGCTCAGACCTCCAATGCCGCGCCGACGACCGACAGCGCCACGGCACGTCAAAACCAGAAAACCAGGAAGGCAGATAAGAACGGCGAACAGAGCACCATCAACCTCGATACCGTGGTGGTGACGAGCTATCGCCAGTCGATCGACCAGAACGTGCAGGACAAGCGCGACGCGAACTCCATCGTCGAAGTGATCAACGCGCAGAACATCGCGCAGTTCCCGGCGAAGAACATCGCGGACGCCCTCGCCCACGTGCCCGGCGTGGTCATCAGCCGCGAATCCGGCGAAGGCAAGACCGTCAGCATCCGCGGCCTCGCGCCAGAACTGACCTACACCGAGTTGAACGGCAACTACGTCGCCTCGGCCGATACCTCGGCCGGCCTGACCCGTTCGTTCAACTACACGCTGTTCCCGGCGAACATGTTCTCCGACATCAAGCTCTACAAGAGCCTTGAGGCACGCCTGGACGAAGGCGGCATCGGCGGTAACGTCGACCTGCGTACCCGCCGTCCGCTCGAAATGGGCGTGAACGAAGGCTTCGTCACCGCCACCGGCGCGGGCTCGGACACCAGCGGCAAGATCGAGCCGCAGGGTTCGGCACTGTGGTCGTGGAAGAACAAGGACGAGACGTTCGGCGTGCTCGTCGCCGGTTCGTACCAGAAGCGCCAGGCGACGACCTACGAGTCGGACGCCTCCAGCTGGCACTGGTGGTCGGACGCCTGTAAGGACCACACCACCTGCACCCAGCCGCCGGTCGACGTGAAGGGCAACGGCTACGACGCCGCGGTCAACAACAACATCGACCTGTGGGGCAACGGCGTAGTCGACCAGGCCGGCAATGTCTCCAACGGTTTCTGGATGCCGCAGCAGTTCGCCACCAGCCGCAACGACCTGAGCCTGAAGACCAAGGGCGCCCAGGCCACGATGCAGTTCAAGCCCAGCGACCACTTCCTGCTGACGGGTAACTACTTCCGCTTCGAGCGCCAGCAGACCCAGATCACCAACACGCTGGAAATCCCCGAGTGGGGCCTGCCGAACAACAGCAACTTCGCCGACCAGAACGGTCGCCTGCTTGCCCCGAACGGCCTGACCTTCGACAAGTCCGGTTCCATCGTCACCGGTGCGAACTACGTGCTGCCGCCGGCAGGCACGGGTTGTAACTCGCAGGTCAACCCGGTCACCGGCGCGGCGCGCCAGGCAGTCGACGTCTGCTCCACGGAAATCCCGTGGCTCAACGGTAACTACTCCGTCGAGAAGGCCACCTCGCAGACCCTCAACCTTGAAGGCGAGTGGGACAACGGCGGTTCGCTCAGCGGCTCGTTCAACGTCGGCCGCACGTGGGCCAAGGGCGGTCCGTCGATCGAACTGGGCATGGCTGCCAAGCCGCGTAACTTCGTCAACGGCCAGTGGGTCGATGGCAGCAACGGCGCGGCGTGGAACCTGAGCGGCAAGCCGGGCATCACCGCCGAAGACTCCGTGCTGCAGAACATGCTCGCCGGCGCCGGCCAGGTCGACCTCGGCTCCACCGGTTCGAACATGGTCAACACGACCAACTCGCAGAACTTCGCGCAGGCCGACTTCACCTGGTCGCTCGATTCCACCTGGCTGCAGTCGATCCAGTTCGGTGGCAAGTACACCGATGCCAATGCCGAACAGCAGAGCAACGAAGTGCGCTGGTACTGCAAGGGCACCGAGCTGCAGTTCCAGACCTGCGATCCAAACGCCGGCCAGCTGCCGCCGGGCTTCCTGCTCCCGGGCTACCTCGACGGTACCAACAAGGCCTACGACGACAGCATCTTCCCGGCGATCAACTTCCCGGCCTACTACCAGCACCTCAACGACACCTATGACCGCGTGCTCTACAACAAGCCGCAGAACAAGTCGTCGATCGGCGAGAAGATCGCCGCGGCCTACGTGCAGGCCAACTTCGACACGGGCGTCGTCCGCGGTAACGTCGGCGTGCGCTTCGTGACCACGAAGCAGGACCTGACCGTCGCCAACCAGGTCACCACCAACAACGCGGTGTACTACCACGACGCCTCGGGCAACATCCTGATCTGCCCGGCTTCTGGCGTGAACGCCGGCGGCGGTGCCTGCGCCCCGGGTGACTTCCAGTACCTGCCGCGCGAAGTGGCCGTGGTCGAGAACTTCACCAACTCGACGACGACCAAGCGCTACAACAAGTTCCTGCCGAGCTTCAACATTGCCTGGACCATCGCGGATGACTTCATCCTCCGCGCCGCCGGTTCGCAGGCGATGGCTCGCGCGAACTACACCGACCTGGCCCAGCTCGGCCAGCTGACCAACAACACGCAGGACTACTACAACGACCGCAAGCAGTTCGGTGCTCCCCTGCCCGGTTGGTACGGCAGCGGCGCCAACGCCGACCTGAAGCCGTTCACGGCCACCCAGTTCGACCTGGCCGGCGAGTGGTACTACATGCAGCATTCGGTCGTCGGCGTCGATCTCTTCCAGAAGAAAGTGAAGAACTTCGTCGTCCCGGTCACCGTCAACAACATCAATGTCGACGTGGGCGGTACCCAGACCAACTTCCTGCAGTACAGCACCAACGCCAACGGCCGTTCGGGCACCTCGAAGGGCGTGGAAATCTACAACCAGCAGACCTGGGATAACGGCTTCGGCTACATCCTCAACTACACGCTGAACAAGACCAACGAAACGGCGGTCTCCCTCGGCGACACGCAGGTGGGCAAGGCCGAGCTGATCGGCAGCGCCAAGTACGCCGCCAACGTGTCGGTGTTCTACGAAAAGGATGGCCTGCTGCTCCGCGCCAGCGACAACTGGACCGGCCGCACCATGACCGGCCTGGCCTCGGGCCTCCCGGTCTACGCGCAGCCGTACCACCAGATCGACCTGAACGGTGACTACGAGTTCGGCAAGCACTTCATGGTCACCGCCTCGGTGATCAACCTGACGAAGTCCACGCCGCACACGTACCTGGGTGGCGACACCCGCTCCCGCCTGGTCCAGCTGATGTACCCGGGCCGCCAGTACTACGTAGGCGTGACCTACAAGTTCGGTGGCGACAGCGACAAGAAGTAAGCAAACCGATGGGGCCAGGCGAAAGCCTGGCCCCATCTTCGTTCCAACGGATGCATCCCCACTCCGTCGCAGGAATCCCTCATGAATTCATCCAAGGCACGCGTACCCCGCCGTGCTCTCGTCGTTGCGCTGTCCATGGCCGCGATCGGCACGCTCGGTGCGATCCATGCGAAAGACGGCAAGCCTGCCGCTACCGCCACCTCGAGCGTCGACCTGGCCAATCCGCTGGTCGGCACCGCACCCCTCGATCGCCAGGAACTGATCGGCAATTCGCCGCCGCCCGGCGAACCCCTGTACACGGGCATGACCACGCCCGGCGCCAGCCTGCCGCAGAGCGCCACCGAAGCCGCGCCGGTCAACATCAACGCCGACCTCAGTTTCGCCACCGGCGTGCCGGTCGCCTACGACTATCGCCGCCCGACCATGCTCGGTTTCAGTGGCGGTGGTTCCACTTACGGCGCGCGTGGCGCACCGCTGGTGATGCCAGTGGTCGGCGACTGGACGGTGCCGCCGGATTACGCGGTGTCGTACTACGACAAGGCCACCGAGAAGGCCTCGCCCGGCTACTACGCCGTGGACCTCGCCACGTTCCACACGAAGGCCGAGCTGACCGCCACGCAGTGGACCAGCCTGATGCGCTTCACCTTCCCGGCCAGCCACCGCTCCAACGTCGTGATCAACCTGCGTCGCGCCGGTGGTGACATGGAAGTGGTCGGCGATCGCACCGTGCGTGGCGTGGCCACCGCCGGGCGCCGCGATCGCGATGCCGACGGCCCGTTCTTCGTCGCGGAGTTCTCGCGTCCGTTCGCCAGCTTCGGCACGTTCCATTCCGAGGTCACCGAGAAGGGCGAAGGCCTCGGCCGGGAAGACGTGCAGGCGGGCCGCCGGAAGATCTCCGGTGACTACGCCGGTGCCTACCTCACCTTCGACACAAAGGCCGGCGACCAGGTCACCGTGCGCATCGCCCACGGCCACAGCGCCGAGGAAGCCGACCAACGCCTGCGCGCGCAGGACAGCGACGCCGACTTCGACCGCGTGCATGCGAAGGCACGCGAGGCATGGGCGAAGCTGTTCGCCCGCGTCGACGTCACCGGTGGCACGCAGAAGCAGCGCATGCTGTTCTACTCCACGCTGTACCACTCGTTCGCCAGCCCGCGGATGATCGCCCGCAAGGGTGAGCACTACACCGATGGTGACGGGCACGACCAGGTCGCGGACTACGACCACTACGGCCCCGTGCCGTTCTGGGACACCGGCCGCAACCAGATCGCCCTGCTGATGCTGATGGAACCGGATGTCGTGAAGGACATCATGCGTTCCGAACTGGACCGCGCGCGCGAACGCGGCTACATGAACACGTCGTTCCACGGTGACCATGCCGTGTTCATGTACGACGGCGCGTGGCAGCGTGGGATCGACTTCGACTACGCCGCGGCCTACGAGTACCTGCGCAAGAACGCCACCGACCCGAAGGGCCCGCGTGGTTACCTTGCCGAGTACGACAAGCGTGGCTGGATCTCCGACATCGTGCCGGACGGCAACCCGAGCCCGCCGTACGCAGGCGGCAAGGCCGGCGTGGCGACCACGCTGGAATACGCCTGGGATGACCATGCCCTCGCCGACTTCGCCCGCCGCCTGGGCAAGACCGACGACGCGGCGATGTTCGAAAAGCGCGCCGCGAACTACCGCAACGTGTTCGATCCCTCGGTCGGTTTCTTCCGCGGCCACACCGAAGACGGCAAGTGGATCTCGCCGTTCGACCCGGGCGAGCCCTACTACAACTTCATGATGAAGGAAGGTTCGGGCTGGTCCACGCTGTGGCTGGTACCGCACGACGTGCAGGGCCTGATGAACCTGCTCGGTGGCCGCGACGCCTTCAACGCCAAGCTCGATGCGTTCTTCTCCACGCCGTACACCGCCAAGGGTGTGTGCCGCGACTGCACCGGCCTGGTCGGCCAGTACGTGCAGGGCAACCAGCCCGACCAGCAGGCGGCCTACCTGTATGCGTGGAGCGGCCAGCCGTGGAAGACGCAGACGCTGGTCCGGCGCATCCTCGCCGACATGTACGGCAGCGATGCCACTGGCTACGGTTTCCCCGGCATGGACGACCAGGGCTCGACCTCGTCGTGGTACGTGCTCAGCGCCATGGGTTTCTACCCCGTGGATCCGTCGCGCCCGGAATACATCATCGGCAGCCCGCTGTTCGACCGTGTCCGGCTGACGATGGGTAACGGCAAGGTGTTCGAGATCGTCGCGCGCAACAATTCCGAGGCGAACAAGTACATCCAGTCGGCGAAGCTCAACGGCAAGCCGTGGAACAAGGCATGGTTCAGCCACGCCGACATCGCCAACGGCGCCACGCTGGAACTGACCATGGGCCCGCAGCCGAGCAAGACCTGGGCCACCAGCGCCAGCGACGCCCCGCCGTCGATGACCGCCGCCACCCCCTGACCGAACGCGGCGCCCTCCCCGGCGCCGCGCTCCCACATCCCACTCCACCCCCCTGTAGGAGCGCGCCCGCGCGCGACCACACCCCGCGACACGCCCCAAAGGACATCGCATGCCCATCACCACCCCCATCACCCGCCCCCGACCGTCCCCCCTCCCCCGCACCCGCACCTGGCTAGCCCTGGCCCTCGCCCTCGGCGCCACCCCCTTGGCCATCGCCGCCACCGACTCCAACGCCACCTGGAGCGGCAAACCCGCCCCGCTGGCCACGCCGTGGACCGCCGAAGTCAGCCCGACCAACGCGCTCCCCGAATACCCGCGCCCGAAGCTTGCCCGCCCGTCGCTTGACCATCCGCAGTGGATGAACCTCAACGGCCTGTGGCAGTTCCAGGCGGCCGACGGCCACGCCGCGCCGCCGTTCGGCCAGACGCTGAAGGAAAAGGTGCTGGTCCCCTTCCCGATCGAGTCCGTGCTGTCGGGCGTGCAGAAGCACGCGGACGACATGTTCTACCGCCGCGAGGTGGACGTCCCCGCCGACTTCACCGCGCAGGGCAAGCATGTGCTGCTCAACTTCGGCGCCGTGGCGCAGGATGCGGTGGTCTACGTCAACGGCAAGCAGGTGGCGAAGCATACGGGCGGCTATACGTCGTTCAGTGCCGACATCACCCAGGCGCTGAAGCCGAGCGGTCCGCAGGAGATCGTCGTCGCCGTGCACGCACCGGTCGACAGCGTCGACGTCATGGTCGGCAAGCAGCGCCTGAAGCCGGACGGCATTTTCTACACCGCCGCCTCGGGCATCTGGCAGTCGGTGTGGCTGGAGCCGGTGCCGGCGACCAGCCTTGCGCAGCTGGACTTCACCCCGGCGACGACGCTGGACGCGTTTACCGTCACCTCGTCGCTGCGCGGCAGCGCGGCGAACGCCACCCTGCACGTCACCGCCTATGCGGACGGCAAGCCGGTCGGCGAGGCCAACGGCCCGGCCGGCAAGCCATTGCGCATCGCGATCAGGGATCCGCGCACGTGGAGCCCGGACGACCCGTTCCTGTACACCTTCAAGGCCACCCTGTCACAGGGCAAGCAGCACGATGAAGTGACCAGCTACGCGGGCCTGCGCACCATCGGCATCAAGAAGGTCAACGGGCTGAACCGCGTGGTGCTCAACGGCAAGACCACCTTCCTGCTCGGCACGCTGGACCAGGGCTTCTGGCCGGACGGCATCTACACTGCACCGACCGACGCCGCGCTCAAGTTCGATATCCAGAAGACCCGCGACTTCGGCTTCAACACCATCCGCAAGCACATCAAGGTCGAACCCGCACGCTGGTTCTACTGGGCCGACCGCATCGGCGTGATGGTGTGGCAGGACATGCCCTCGCTGCCCAACGGCCGTAACGAGAAGCTCAACGACGCTGCCAAGGCCGGCTTCCGCAAGGACGTCACCGCCATCGTCAACCAGCTCAAGGGCGAGACCTCGATCATCGGCTGGATCCCGTTCAACGAAGGCTGGGGCCAGTGGAGCATCCCTGCCGCCGGCGAACTGGCCAGCCAGATCAAGAAGCTGGATCCGTCCCGCCTGGTCAACGCACGCAGCGGCGCGAACTGCTGCGATACCAAGGGCGACCCGCATGCGGGCGACATGATCGACATCCATGATTACCAGGGACCGGGCCTGCCCGCCCCGGATGCGCAGCGTGCGTCCATGGATGGCGAGCATGGTGGCCTGACCCTCGGCGTTCCCGGCCACGTGTGGCCGAACACGGCGATCAACCCGTACGGCGACGTGAAGGACAACGACGCGCTCAACGCAGGTTACGTCGCCAACACGGCCGTGCTTCGCGACAAGGCGGCAGGCATCGGCGTCTCGGGCAGCGTCTACACCCAGATCACCGACGTCGAAGGCGAACACAACGGCCTCTACACCTACGACCGCAAGGTCGAAAAGGTCGACGAAGCGAAGGTGCGCGCCATCAACGAAGCCACGATCCGCGCCGCCAGCGACCCGAAGTAACCCGGCAGGCCGATGTAGGAGCGCGCCTGCGCGCGATGGAAGGTGCCGAAACTTCCAATGGAAAGCGATCAAAACCGCAATCGCAATCGCAACCCATTGGAATTTCCAGCAATCCCCCATCGCGCGCAGGCGCGCTCCTACAACACCACCAGTGCCAGTCCATCGCCGTCGTCGACGACGACGCGGTTCCTGCCGCGATGCTTGGCCTCGTAAAGCGCCGCGTCGGCCGCGCGGCATAGCCGCTGCACGTCGTAGCCCACCCCGTCGACCGATGCCACGCCGATGCTGGCGGTGATGTTCACGAACGCGCCTTCCACGCCCAGCGGCGAGGCTTCCAGTGCCGTGCGTATGCGCTCGGCGACGATGCCGCCCTGCCGCCGCGAGGTGTCCATCAACAGCATGCCGAACTCTTCGCCGCCGAGCCGGCCGAGCAAATCGGCCTTGCGCAGCTGTTCCCTGAAGATCGCCACCGCATGCTTCAGCACGGCATCGCCCACGGCGTGCCCGTGCATATCGTTGACCTGCTTGAAGTGATCGAGGTCGAGGAAGACCAGGCATGCTTCGCCGCTGCGTTTTTCCAGAAAGCGTAGCGCGCGGTCGGCTTCGCTGAGGAAGTGCTGGTGATGGAACGTCGCGGTGAGCCCGTCATAGGACGACAGTCGCTTGAAGCGCAGCTGCGAACGCTTGATCCGGACCAGCCAGAACACGATCGAGAGCAGGACCAGGGCCATCATCAGGATATACAGCCGGCTGGTCTCGACGGCCTTGCTGTCGAGCGCCTGCTGCAGGCGCAGGATGCGGTTCTCCTTGCTCAGCCCTTCCGCTTCGAGCTTCTCCGCGACGAAGTGCTGGCTTGACGCCTGGTAGGCGGCGTTGCGTACGTCGGAGTCGCGCAGGTAGCCCAGGTCCTGCACGACGTAGTGTTCGTAGTAGTCCAGCGCGCTGGCCGCATGCCCCTTCGCCTTGTCGATCGTGTACAGGATCCGGTAGGCGAAGCGCAGCGACTCGTTCATGTCGCCCGGGTGGCTCAAGGCAACGGCGTCCAGCGCGGCCTTGCGCGCCTGTACCAGGTCACCCATCTGCTCGTAGATGCGTGCGCGCTGGCTGCTCAGCGCGACGATATGCGGGAAATACTCGGTAGCCTTCACGGCGGGCGCAAGGCGCTGGTTTGCCGCGAGTGCCTCCGTCAGCTTGTGCTCGTCCAGCAGGCGGTCGACCAGCACCAGCTCCATCGTGTTGGTGAACACCAGCTGGCGATCCGCCATGCAGATGTCGATGGTCCGCAGCAGGTCGGGGCTGTTCGAGGTCAGCCGGCGCGATCCCTCCAGCGCCGTCACCCGCTGCACCATCGCCTGGCAGGCGGACTCGCCCGGCGGCGTGGCCCGCAGCATCATGTCGGCGTACTTGAGGCCGAGCTCGGGCTGGCCGGCGAAGGTCAGCATCAGCGACAAGTTGGCCAGGAGGCCAAACCGCGCATCCGGGTCGGTGACGTGCGGCAGCGACTCCACGGCGCGGGTCGAGATCGCATAGGCGTCGGCGTATTTGCCCTGCGCGCTCAGGTTGTTCATCAGCAAGGCGGTGGCTCGCGTACGCAGTACGTCGCTGTCGGCATGCGCCATCACGTCGCGCAGGATCGCCTCGGCCTCGGGATAGCCTCCGTCCCAGTTCACCTGCCAGCCGTCGAGGAAACGCAGGTACCAGCGGTCGGCCGGGCCCAGCGAGGCCTCGTCGCGATGCAGTTCGGCCAGTTGCTCGACGAAGCGCGGGTGGTCCTTCGTGCGGATCGCGTTGACCTGGACCAGCCGTTGCGAGGGCCCGGCGGTGCCGGCGGTGGCCGGCACGAGCCCCGCCGCGTCCACGGCAGGGCATGCAACACACAGCATCAGCCCGAGGGCGACGGCCACACGGCCGATCCGACGGATGGGCAGCACGCTAACCATGGATCGTATGTGCCCTCCCCAGGTCACGGCTTGCGGCGGCGTCAGGCTCCGTGCCTCCCGGAAACACGCAAGCAAACTGCTGTAACGGCAGGGGGACGGTGCCCTTTAGCCGTTTATACCGGAAGAATCGGGGTACCCCTAACTGGCGCACGGCTCAGTCCATCGCGCCCAACGCGCGCAGCGAGGCTTTCAGCTCGCTGCGAAAGGCTTCATTTCGGGAAAAGCCAACCTGCCGGGCGGCCAGTTTCCCTGCCTTGAAGAAGTGGAAGGTGGGACTGGACGCGAAATCGACGCCCTGCCAGGCGGCGCCGTCGTAGACGATGGCCAGCGGTTGGCGAGGGAACGACGCGTTCCATTCGGCGAGCTCGCCAGCGCTGAGCGGGGCGGTGGTGTCCTCCACCCAGACGGCGTGCCCCTTCGCGAAGGCTTCGGCGAGCTCGGGATCGTTCGCAATGTCCCGCGCGGCATCGCGCGCAAAATGACACTGTGCCACCACGACGACCTGGGCCTCGTGGTCCAGGCTGACGTTGTGCAGGTCGAGCGTCCTGCCGTCGCTGCCGAGGCTGAATACCGCAGGGCGGTCACGACGGAACGACGGCGAGACGGATATCGGCGGCAAGGGATCGAGCTTCGCTTCCGGATGCCGCGCACGGAATGCGTTCGCTGCGACGAAGTCGCGTTCGCTGACCAGGCCGTCGTAGACCTGCCCCGTCTCATCGCGCGTCACTGCGTGTCGCCGTTCGAGTTCCGCATAGTCGTCGCGAGACGCGCTGAACGCGTCTGCCGCGCTTACTTCCCCGCCGAACCTCGCATAGAACAAGGTGAGCTGCGCCAGGTAAAAGAGCGCGTGCAGTTCGGGCGACGCGCGGTCGGCAAGGCCATGCTGCAACGGCCGGACATCCCTGGCATACAGCGAGGAAAGCTCGCGCGCCTTCGCGGCGGGCTCCAGCGACCGGGAGTCGTTGATCGCATCCGCACGTAGCCTGATCGCGCCGATCGGCTCGGCGATGGCCACGGGCACAAGCATCGCCAGCCAGAAAACGCCCTGTATCAGCGCCATCGCACATGAGCCTCCCTGCGTCCTGCCCCCACCATACCGGATCACGCGGGAGCGCGTCCGGCACGAACGCCGTGCCGGACGCCAGGGCCGATCAGATGCCTTCGGCGATGAACACGTGGTAGTCGGCGCCCTTCAGGCGATGGGTCCTGGCTTCCTGGTAAAGCGGGCTGTTGTACCAGGCGCGTGCTTCGTCGGCCGTGGGGAACGAGAGGATCACCGAACCTTCCAGCTCCGGCCCTTCCAGGGTTTCGATCGGGCCGTAGAACGCCAGCCGGGTGATCGGATGGCCTTCGCCCGCCTGTTTGGCGATCGATGCGTAAGTTTCCATCTCGGCCTTGTCCTTGGTGGCAAGGCGGGTAAATACGACGTAAGCGGTCATGGGGATCCTCAGCAGGCGGGTATCGTTGCGTCATGGGTGCGGCGGGGCGGCTTTTCCAGCCCCCCGCGCGCGCCCGATGATCCCCTTCGCCTGACTGGGGTCACGCGACCGGCGTATTCGGTCGCACCAGCGCATCCCACTGGCCACCCGTGGCGGCCTGCTGGTTGGCCGGATCTTCGATGAGGCTGTGCGGGAATACGCGAGGCAATGCACTGGCTTCGTCGAGGCGGGCCACCTGCGCTTCGGACAAGCGCACCGATGCCGCACGCAGGTTGCCATCCAGTTGCGCCACCGAACGCGGCCCGATAATCGGCAGCGGGCCTTTCGCCGCCACCCAGGCGATGGCCAATTCGCCGGGCGCGATGCCGGTCTCGTCGGCCATGGCCAGCAGGGTATCGACGATCCGCGTGCGCTGGCTGCTGTCTTCGTCCTGGAACACGCGGCCGCCGAATCCTTCCTTGCGCCCGGTTTCGCCACGCCGGTACTTGCCGGTGAGCAGGCCGCCGCCGAGCGGCGACCACGCGACGACACCGAGCCCAAGCGCGGCGGCCGCGGGCAAAAGCTCCTGCTCGGTGGTGCGTTCGACGAGGCTGTGTTCGACCTGCAATGCCGCGATCGGCAACGACCCGCGCACTTCGGCCAGCGTCACCGCACGCGCCACGCGCCACGCAGGAAAGTCCGATAGCCCCGCGTAGAGGATCTTGCCGGCACGGGCCAGGTCATCGAATCCACGCAGGATTTCTTCGACGGGCGTCACCTGGTCGGGGAAATGCACCCAATACAGGTCGATGCGGTCGGTCTGCAGCCGGCGCAGGCTCGCTTCGACCGAGGTCACCATCGCACGCCGGCTGTTACCGGTCGCGAGGATGCCTGCACCCTGCCCGCCTGCCTGTGTGTATTTCGTCGCAAGCACGAAATCGTCGCGACGGCCTTGCAGGAGCTCGCCAAGGATCTCTTCGGATTCGCCGAATTGATAGGTGTCCGCCGTATCGATGAAGTTGCCGCCCGCGTCGGCATACGCATCGAAGATGCGCCGTGCTTCGGCGGGTTCCGCACCATGGCCCCAGCGCGTGCCGAAGTTACCCGTGCCGAGCACCAGCTCGGATACGCGCAGGCCGGTGTGTTCTCCCAGGACGCGATAACGCATGCCCCTGTCCTCCCCGCGGCTCACTGGCCCGCGGCCTGTTCGATGACCGACACCACCAGGTCCGGGTGCGAGAGGAACACGGTGTGGCTCGAGCCCGGCACTTCGGTGACCTTCGCCTTCGCGCGCTTGTACATCCAGCGCTCGAGGTCGGGGTTGATGGTCTTGTCCGCGGTGGGGACCACGGCATACGTCGGCTTGGTCTTCCACGGCGCGGCCTTCGCCGGCGTCTTGAACGCCTTGACCGACAGCAGCACCTGCGACGCCGCCATGAAGTCGGCGAGCTCGGCCGGTGAATCGGCAGCGAAGTTCTCGTGGAACTTCGCCGGGTCCATGTAGTAGAACCCATCGGCCGTGGCCTTCACGTCGCTGTTCGGCGCGGGGAACTGCGGCTTGGTCTCCAGGGTTTCCGTGCTCTCGCCCACGTCCGGCATCAGCGCGGCGAGGTACACCAAAGCTTTCACCTTGGGATCGGCACCCGCATCGGTGATGACCTGGCCACCCCAGCTATGCCCGACCAGCACCACGGGCCCGTCCTGCATGTCGATGACGCGACGCGTGGCGGCGACATCCGCCTCCAGGCTGGTCTCGGGCTCCTGCACGATGCTGACCTTGTAGCCCTTCTTCACCAGCAGGTCATACACGGGACGCCAGCCGGACCCGTCTGCGAAGGCGCCGTGGACGAGGACCACGTTCCTGATCGGGGCGCTGCTTTTCGCAACGGCATCGGCGGCGTGGGCACGCTGCCCGGCGAGCGCGAGCCCGATGGCGAGGGCGGCGGCGCCGAGCGTGTGGGAAACCTTGGACATCGGTAATCTCCTTGATCGGTTGAGGTGCGAGCGAGGCAAGCGCGAGGCCGGACCGGCACTCGCTTTTGATTGCGACCATAACTATAATTATTTTGATGGCGATCGCAACGTATAATCCCGCCGTCGTTTGGAAGGAATTCAGCTGTGCGTGTTTCGAAAGAAAAAGCCGAAGAAAACCGCGGCAAGCTGCTGCAAGCGGCCAGCCGCCTGTTTCGTGAAAAGGGCGTCGACGGCGTCGGCGTCGCCGAGGTGGCGAAGGAAGCCGGGCTGACCCACGGCGCCCTGTACGCCCACTTCCCTTCGAAGGACGCGCTGGCCGCGGCGGCGTTCTCCGAAGGATTCGCTGGCAACCTTGCGGCGATCGGGGCCTGGGCGGCGGGCCGCCAGCCATCGTTCGGCGATTACCTCGACGCGTTGTTCTCGGAACGCGCGCGCGACCGCGTAGGCGAAGGTTGCCCGATGGTCGCGTCCGCCAGCGAAGCGTCGCGCCACGGTCCCGCCATGAGCGAGAACTTCGCCAGCGCGTTTGCGACGGAGGTGGCCTTGATCGAGGCGTCGCTCGATCCCGCACTGCCTGCCGCCCATCGCCGGCAGGCTGCACTTGCGACCCTCGCCGCGCAGATCGGTGCGCTCGCGGTGGCACGCGCGGTCGCGACGCATGACGGCGCCCTGTCCAGGGAAGTGCTGCATGCGACGCGCAGCATCATCGATGCCGGCGCTAACGCGGCGCCCGCGCAGAAGGCACCACGCAAGCGTTCCTGAGCCATCCGGCCGCGAAAGGGCGGGCTAAGGCGTGCGGCGGAAAATCCGCCTGCCGCACGCCATCCCCGGAGGTTTTCCTCGTGCAAATCCTTGTCGTCGAGGACGATGTCGCCCTGGGCCAGGCCATCATGCGTGCGCTGGAAAACATGGGCCACGCGGTGACCTGGGAGCGCACCGGGGCACAGGCGCTTGCGCGCCTGAAACAGCAGGAAGACGGCGTGGCGCTGGTCGACCTTGGCCTGCCCGACATGGACGGCATGGACGTACTGCGCCAGGCGCGTGCCGCACGCGTCACGCTGCCGGTCATCATCATGACCGCTCGCGACGACATCGCCTCGAAGATCGGCGGCCTGGATGCGGGCGCCGACGATTACCTCGGCAAGCCCTTCCACCTCGATGAACTGGGTGCGCGGATCCGCTCGGTCGCCCGGCGCACGCGTGACCATGTCGACCACGTGGTCGAATCCGGAAGCGTACGGATCAACCTCGACACCTTCGATGTCCAGGTGCTCGGCACGCGCATCGACATGACCCCGCGCGAATTCGACCTGCTGCAGGCGCTGATGCAACGCGCCGGCCGCATCGTGCATCGTGACATCCTCGAGACACTCGTCTACGGCCACGACAAGGACGTGAGCCCGAACGCGCTGGAAGTGCTGGTGCATGGCGTGCGCCGCAAGGTGGGGCCGGACAGCATCAAGACGATCCGCGGCATGGGCTACCTTATGCCGCGCTGAGCCGGATGCCTGGATGAACGGCCCGATGAACAGGACTTCGTTTCGTCACACCGCCGTCAGCAACGACTAAGGTCGCCGATGCATCGTACCGCCAGCGCCCGGACGGTCCGGGTGAACCATGGTGAATCATGTCGAGCGCGCACGCCCCCGCACGCACAGTGTCCCTCACGCCGGCCCGGGCACCCCGCCACGGCAAGCTGCAAGCGTTCCGGCGACAGCTCGCGAGCTGGATGGTACGGCGCTTCCTCCCGCCATCCTCCAATGAAGTGCGTGAAGGCACCCTTCCCGTTGCGGGCATCCAGCGCATCCTCGTCTGCCGGCCGAACCATCGGCTGGGCAACACCGTGCTGACCACGCCGTTGATGGTGGAACTGGAGCGACGTTATCCCGGTGCCGAAATCGACGTGCTCAGCGCGGGTGCCGCAGCCTCCAGCGTATACGGCGGCTTCGTCGCGCTCGGTGACCTGCACGTGCTCGACCGGCGCGCGGTGCGCCATCCGCTGGCGACCCTGCAATTGCTCGGTGCGCTGCGTAAAAAGCGCTACGACCTGGTGATCGACGCGGCGTCGGGTTCGTCGTCGGGCCGCTTCGTCGCTTCCATGGCGCGCTCCCGCTTCCATCTCAGTGCCGACGCCGCCCGCCAGGGCGCACCGGCACATTTCGCCGCTCGTCCCGTGCACGCCCTGCGTTGGGCGCTGGGCGTCGACGACGCCGAACCGGTCCCGGCGATGGACCTGCGCCTGTCCGACGCAGAACGCGCCTGCGGCAGCGCGAAGCTCGAGCGCGTGCTCGGTGCCGGCAGCGTCGCGCATGGCCCCGTGCTGGCAATCTTCCCCAACGCCACCGGCGCGAAGCGTTACGACGAAGCCTGGTGGACCACCTTCCTTGCCGAGCTCGAACGCAGCGCGGGCCAGTTCCGCATCGTCGAACTGGTTGCCGCCGACGGCGTGTCGCGGGTGGGCAACCGCTACCCGACCTTCTTCACCAGCGATCCGCGCAAGCTCGCCGCCTTCATCGACGCCGCGGGGCTTTACGTCAGCGCCGACTGCGGCGTGATGCATCTCGCCGCGGCCACCCGTGCGCACACGATCGGCCTGTTCGCGCGCACCGATCCGAAACGTTACGCACCGTATGGCGGCGCCAATGCCGCGGTGTGGACCGGTGACGACGATGCGGCCACCTCGGCGCACCGGGTCGCCTCGCACGTGCTCAAGCAGCGCAACGCCCGCTAGCCGGGCGTCGGCCGCCGCGGGCCATCGAGCAGGCGCAGCGCCACCGGCAAGACCACCAGCACCATCGGGAACTGCACGAGCAATCCCGCCACGATAGCCACGGCCAGCGGCTGCTGCATGTCGGCACCCTGGCCCAGCGCAAGCGCCAGGGGCAGCAGCGTCAGGATCGCCGCCAGCGTGGTCATCGTGATCGGACGCAGGCGATTGCGTACCGCGCGGCGCATGGCCGAGCGCCAGCCCCAGCGCACGCCCACGGCCATGTATTCGGAGACCAGGAAGATCGCCATCTCCGTACCGATGCCGAGCACCATTACCAGGCCCATCATCGCCGTGATGTTCAGGTCCACCCCTGCGATCCACAGCGCAAAGAACACGCCGCAGGCGGAGATCAGCGACGTGGCCATCACCAGCAACGCGACCCCGATCCGCCGATAGAGGAACATCAGCAGGATGAATTCGGCGGCGAGCGCGGCGGCGAAGACGTTGCGCAGGCCGGCGAACGCCACCTGCTGCTGTTTGTACAGGCCGTCGAGTTCGTAGCGGACTCCCGGCGGCAGGACCCCTGGTTTGGCCAGCGCCGCACGCACGCGGGCCACGGCCGCCGCGATGCCGCCATGTTCGATGCGCGCGGTGACCGGCACCATGTCCTGCAGGTTTTCCCGGGTGATCTGCGGTTGGCCAGCCACCGGCGTCAGCGTCGCCACGCGCGACAGCGGGAACAGATGTCCGTCCGGTGACCGGATCGGCAGCGCGTCGAGATCTTCGATCCCCCAGTTCCGCGCACCCTGCGCGGCAACGCGGACACCGACGGCCTTGGTCGCACCGGGAAGTTCCGTCGCGATCACGCCGGTCAGGCTGTCGGCGATCGCCTGGCTGATCGCCTGCACGCTGAGTCCCTCGGCCAGCGCGGCATCCGGGTTGACGTGCACGTCCAGCGCATCGCCAGCCACCTGCGCCCCGCTCTTCACGTCGACCAGCCCAGGCACCTTGGCCAGCAACGCCGAGACCTTCTCCGCCAGCGGCACGAGCGCGCCCACGTCGTCGGCATAGAGCTTTACTTCGATCGGTTGTGGCACCGCGGTGAGGTCACCGATCAGGTCTTCGGTGAGCTGGGCCACTTCGACCTGCACGCCCGGCACGTTGTGCAGGATGCGATCGCGTACGTCGCTCATGGCGTCCACCGTGTGCCGCGCATGGCCTGCAACCAGGCGGACAAAGAAATCGCCGTGGTAGGACTGGCCAAGGTCGCCGCCGAGACCGGTACCCAGTCGCCGCGAGAACGTCTCCACGTCGTGGTCCATGCGCAATAGCGATTCGATCTGCGCCACCTCGCGCTCGGTTTCCACCAGCGAGGTACCCGGCGCGGTGTAGTAGTCGAGGACGAAGCCGCCCTCGTCGGTCTCGGGCATGAAACCCGTCGGCACGTGCTGGTAGCCGATGCCACCCAGCACCAGCACGACGAGCACGGCCAACGCGGCCAGCCACGGACGTCGCAACGCCAGGTCGAACATCTTGCCGTGGCCGGCCTCCAGTGCGCGTTCCCAGCGGCGCGGTTCGTGTTGCCAGCTGTCCGGCCGCGCGATGCGTCCCGCCAGCACCGGCACCACCAGTGCCGTCATCAGCCATGACACGATCAGTGCCGCGCCCATCGTGACCGACAGCGCGCGCGAGAACGCACCGGTGACGCCATCGAGGAAGGCGAGCGGCACGAATACGATCAGCGTGGCCAGGCTGGACCCGGACAGAGGCACCAGGAACTCGCGCGCCGCGGCGTGGATGATCGGCCGCGCGTCCGTGGGATGCTTGCTTGCCACGACCCGGCGCGCGACGTGCTCGACCATCACCATCACGTCGTCGATGACCAGGCCCACCGCCGCGGCCATCCCGCCCAGCGTCATGATATTGAAACCAAGCCCGGCCACGCGCAGGCACAGCACGGTGGCGCAGAGGATTGCCGGCACAACCACGAGCACGATGACGACGAGCCGGAAGCTACGCAGGAACGCAAACAGCACCGCAGCCGCCAGCAGCATGCCGACGGCGATCGCGTCGCGTACGCTGGCCGCCGACGCTGTCACCAGTTCGCTCTGGTCATACCATTTTTTCAGGCCGACGCCGGGTGGCAGGGGCATGCGGGCGAGCGTGGCGCGCACGGCAGCGGCAATCTTCACCGCGTTACCGTCGGGTTGCTCGTAGACGTTCAACAGCACGGCTGGACGGCCATCTTCCACGACGCGTGTCCACTGCGGCGCCACGCCCATGCTCACGCTGGCCACGTCGCCCAGCGTGACACGGCCGCCAGCGGTGTTGCGCAGGGTGATCGCGGCAACGTCCCGTGCATCCTTCAGCGGGTCGTTGGCGACGACGAGGTAGAGCTTGTGTCGATCCTGCAGGCGTCCCACCGACTGGATGGTGTTCGCCGCGCCGATCGCCGCGACCAGATCCGGCATCGCCAGGCCGTGCGCGGCGAGTGCATGCGGATCGGCCTCGACCTGGATCTCGGCCGTGTCGCCGCCCTGGACACCGACGCGGGCCAGGCCGGGGATCGAAGCGAGCAGCGGAGCGATGCGGTATTGCGCGAGGTCGCGCAGCGCGACGGGCGACAGGGTGTCCGAGCGCAGCGCATAGGAAATGATCGGGAACACCGTCGGGTCCATCCGCCGCACGTCGTAGCGCGTGCCCGCGGGAAGATCGGGCAGCGCACGCGCGAGTGCCGCGTCCACCAGCAGGGTCGACGCGATCATGTCCCGGCCCCAGCCGAAGTCGACCGAAACCTGCGCCTCGCCACGCGAGGTCTCCGAGCGCACGCTTTCGACCCCGGGCACCGAACGGATGGCATCCTCCACCGGCCGGGTCAGCAGCAGCGAGGTCGTGTCCGCGGGACGGTCGCCGGCCGACAGGTCGACGACGATGCGTGGAAACGAGACCTGCGGGAACAGGCCGACCGGCAAACCCATCGCGGCCACCGCACCCATCGCCGCCAGCAGCAACGCGATCACCAGCAAGGCGCGGGCGTGGCGCCCGAGCAGCGACACCATCATCGACGTGCCTCGCTGGTCGACACGACGGTCATGCCTTCGGCCAGCTGCGGCGCACCGACCGTGACCAGCGCTTCCGACGGATCGACGTCACCGCTGACGATAGCCTGTCCCGCCTCTTCGAACACGACGTGCACGGGCACCCGATGGGCCTTGCCGCGGCGTACCTGGAACAAGGCCCGGCCGGCGCCTTCGTCGACCAGCGCGTCGGCGGGCACCAGCCATCCGTCGGCGTGGCCGACGACGATCTCGATGCGCCACGTGCTGCCTGGCATCACCGGCTGCGCTGGTTGAACCTGCACGGGGACGCCGCGCGTCGATGGATCGATGGCGCGCCCGACGTGGGTGACGCGTCCTTCCGTGACCTCACCGCCGGCGACCGGGGTCAGCCGCGCCGGCATGCCCGGCGCGGCGAGGCCGGCGCTCGCTGGCTCGATGCTGCCGACCACCTCGACACCCTGGCTGGGACTGATCATCAACAGCGGCGCGTTCGCGGGCACCGACTGGCCGGTGGCCACGGCGATGGAGGCGACCGTGCCGTCCTCCGGCGCGCGAAGCGCCAGGCGGCCATCCTTGCCCATGCCCGCGGGGAACGTCGCCAGCGTCGCCCGGGCATCGTCGACGCCCTTCCCCGCTTGCGCCACCTGTTCGTCGGTCGCCAGGTTGTCCTGGCGCAGCCGAAGCAGCCGATCGCGCGACTGCACGGCAGCGTCGAGCGCCGAGCGGGCCTGGCGCAGGGCCGCCAGCGCGTTCGCCGTGAGCTGGAAGGTCCCCAGCAGCTGCTGCCGGTGCACGGCATCGCCCGGGCTGACGGCGAACGACACGAACGCGCCGTCGACGCCCAGCGCAACGGCGTGCTGCAGCGTGGCTCCCGTGCCGGCGTCGCCCCACGCCAGCACCGTGCGCGGCAGGCTGCCCTGGCGCACCGTGTCCAGGCGCACGGCGGCGGAGGCGACCTCGTGGGCCACCTCGTCGGTGCTGTCGTCGCGGCATGCGCCCAGTAGCAGGCAGGCGGCCATGGCGATGGCGGTAAGACGGCTATCCATCAGTGAACCTTCGTGTCGATGTCGAACGCGGGCATGCCGATGCCCAGCAGGGCTTCGAGCCCGATGCGCTGCTCACGCAGCGCGAGTTCCGTGCGAACCACGGCGGCACGCCGCGCAAGCGATGCGATGGCCAGGTCGGTGTAGGCCGCCCGATCGATGTCGCCACGGGCGAGCGCACGCGCTGCCGGCGTCGATGGATCGTTTAGCGAAAACGCAGTCGTGGTCGGCGCGCTGGGCTGCGATGTATCTGCCGCCTCCGGCGACGCATCGGCGTGGTTCGCGCGCAGCAACGCCGCCGCTTCGTCGGTCGCATCGGCGATGCGCGCCGCGTATTCGTCGTGCAGGCGCTGCCGCGTCGCCTCGCTCGCGGCGGCACCGGCACGGCCGGTATCGAACACGGGCAGGTCGATGCTGGCCGCCGGGCCACCGTTCCTCACCTTGCTGTTGTCCTGGGATGCGTCGTAGCCGAGCGTCAACGCGGGGAACTGACTGAGCACCGCCGCGCGAAAGCGGGCATCCTGCGCGTCGTAGCCCATGGCGAGGGCGACCAGGTCGGGCCGATGACGCGGCAGGTCGTCGATCGCCTGTGCCATCGCGGCGGCGTCCAGCGGCGCAAGCGTGGGCAGCGGACCGAGTTCGAGCGGCGCGCTGGATGACAGGCCAAGCAATGCATGCAATTCGCGCTGTTGCGCGAGCAAGGTCCGGCCGGTCTCGTCGCGTGCGAGCGTTGCTTCGCTCGTGGCCAGCGCGATCGGTGCGACCGACGCCATGTCCACGTCGCCACGCGCGAGCGCCGCCTGCATCGCCTGCGCCTGCCGCTGCAGGATAGCCGCCGTGTCGATCTGCACGGCTTGCAACGTCTCGTTCAACAGGATGCTCGCATAGAGTTGCCGGGCCTTCGCCACGGCTTGCCATGCTTCCCATGCCAGCGTCGCGTCGACCTCGGCCACGCTCGCCCGCGCTTCGTCGCGACGCGCGCGTAGCGTGATCCAGCCATTCACCGGTTGCGAGAGCGCGGCCGTCCACGCCGTGGCGTTACCCGCGCCGGATATCAGGTAACCAAGGCTGCCGGCGAACGACGGGTTGGGCGGCCGCGCCGCCGCGTCGCCCTGCATGCGTGCCTCTTGCGTGCGCAGCGCCGAGGTTTGCAGCGAGGGGTTGTTTTGCAGGACGAGCCGGACGACGTCGGCTTCGTCGAGGGGCGCGGCCTGCGCGGGCGCACCATGCAGCGCGGCTACGCTGGGTGCGTAGTGCGCATGGGTGTCCAGCGGCAAGCGGGTGTAATGCGCGCATGCGGACAGCAGCAGGCTGGAGAAGCATGCGGCGGCTAGCGGCGCCTTCGCGTGAAGCATTCGCGGGAACGTCCTTGGAAACCGGGGATGGGCGCCGCGCTGACGGTGGCAGGGGGCGTCGGGGTTACTTTAGACGGGGAGGCTTACGCTTCACTTAGGCGGTGGACCGTGGGGCGGACGCAGGGGTGTAGTTGGCGGGTTTGGGGGTATCGGGGGGGCGATGGGTGGGTTGGTGGGTATTGGGGGCGATGGGTGGATGTGTAGTCCTTTCGCGCGCAGGCGCGCTCCTACAGTTTGCTGTGCTCGACCTGGCGTTCGCGTTGCATGAGGGTCCATTCGGCGTGCTCGGTGAGGGCGGCGTCGCCGAGGGCCAGCAGGATCGCCCGCTGCTGCGCCGGGTCGTGGGTCCGGTCCAGTGCCGTGCGGGCGCGGGTGAAGATGTGCTGCATGAAGCAGTACTGACGGATCAGTTCACGGTCGGCCTTGCGATACGCGTAGGCCTCGCGCACCGCGGCGACGATCGACAACACCGCCATGACCGTCACCAGCGTGACCTTCGTGCCCTCTTCAAGGCGCAGCGCAAACACCGCGAGGAAGGCGCTGATCGCGATACCGCCCCACAGGCTGATCCGCCCGATGGTTTCGGTGAGGTGGTGCAGGCCGGTACGTTCCGCGGTCTTGCTCTCGTAGTAGTGCAACTGCCCGGAACGGCCTGATTCGCCAACCCATTCGGCGATCACTTCGCGCAGGCTGGTTTCGTCAGGCTCTTCCGGGTGGGTCGAAGGGTACAGGCTAGCCGCGCGCATCACGTTGCGGATCCAGCCCAGCTCGATGTTCTGCTTCTGCAGGAAGTTGTCGTGCGCGAACTCGTGGTCGGCGCTGGTGGCGATGCCCGCCCGCCGCCAGCACGACTGGATACGCAAACCTTCGGCCAGCGCCCGGTAGTCCAGGTATTTGCGATGCCAGCCACGCCGGCCCGCGAGCATGGCCACGAAGCCGCCGGTGGCAAAGAGCAGCAGGAAAAAATAGATCAGCGAGTTATTCCCGGGCAGGTGCGCGTAGAAGGTGAACGCGATGCCCATCAATGCGGCCACCGTATAGGTGCCGCGCAAGGCGAGCACCACCCGCTTGCGGAAGTGCACCGCCAGCCAGTCGGCGGCATGGAACACCGCTTCGATGGTCGCGGTGGCGCCACAGGGGCTGCCGTGCAGGCTGCGCGGCGCATCGGCGATCTCCGCCGCGTGCCGCTGCACATCCACGTTGAACTCCGCCATGCGCTCGAACATCAGCCGGAAGTCGTCCGGCAAGTCGGCCCGGAACGCCATGTCCTCGACGCTGCGCCATCCGGCCTCGCCCGCCTGCAGGCCATCGGCGACCGGCTCGCCCGCACGCGGGCAAACGACGTGATACAGCAGACTTTCGTCGCCCCCGCCGAGGATATGCCGGGCGTGCGCATGGCGCAGGCTCGGCCCGGGCAAGGCGCCGGTGAGATGGTAATGGACGATCTGCGCCGTACCGCCCACGCCGTTGGCTTCCTTGCCGTCCCACAGCGCCAGCAACACGTGGCAGTGGCTGGCGATGTAGACACCCGCCTTCGCGTACTGCCGGTCACGCCCCGCGCCGGGTAGCCCGACGACGTGGCGTGGCGCCTCCATCAGGCGCGGCAGCAGGACGACTTCCGAGCGTTTGCTCAGCGACTCGAACGTCGCGCGCACACCGGCGTCGTCGAAGTCGTCGATGTAGAGATCGGGGGGAAGCGGCAACGGCGCCACCAGCCGCGCACCGATCGCCAGCGCTTCTTCGGCCACCAGCTGGTCGCCGCCTTCGGCCAGGGCGGACAGCACGAGCAGCGGCAGGTTGGGAAACGTATCGCGCAGCGTGGCGAAGAACGTGCGCACGCGTTCGCGCACGACCTCGCTGTCGCTGGCCGCGATATCGCGGTGACTGGTGACGCCGACGACCAGGGGGATCATGCATCGATGTCCGCAAGCGTTAAAAATCAGCCGCACGACACCGCGGGGAGCCTGCCGATCCCCGTGGCGCCGGCGCGATCGTTCAGTTGTTCTTGATCCGGGGCGACGTGGTCACGTTGGACGACGGATCGCCGGGCCTGGCGATGTCGCGCTCCAGGTCCGGGCCGTTTTCGTCCTCACGAAGCCGGCGGCTATCGTCTTCGTTGGTCGGTGCGTCGTTGGGGTTGTTCGCCATGATCGTCTCCTGCAGCGGTGGGTGGATCGGAAGCGCTCCGTGCTAGCGGTTTCCTCCCGCCGTGGCCGCGACCAGCTCACGCTGGAAGGCGGTGTTGACGGGGTAATCGATGCGTGCGGAGGCCAGCCGCTGGACCAGCGCCAGGTCGCGGTAGCCGGCGTTCCAGAGCTGGCGTACCGGCGGGTCGGCTTCACGATGACGGCCCAGGCCCAGCAGAGCCTCGACCTGCAGGGCGAGCAGGCGCGGATCGCCCTGCCCGCTCTTCACGCCGGCTACGTCGTGGACCACGGCCTCGCGCAGGGACTGCGCCGCCAGTGGGTCCGGCGTCGCCGCGGCGACGGCCAGTCGCGCCGCCAGCGTGGCGAGCAGTGTCGCGCGGTCGTCCGGCTGTCCGGCGAGCAAGGGTTCGAGCGCACGCCGCGCCTCGTTCGCCGACGCCAGTGCCGTCGCCATTTCTCGGCGTGCGCGAGCCTGGGCCGCGTGTTCGATGCGCGCCTCGGCGTCTTCGCGCTGCCATGCCGTGTTATCGGGTTCGTGCTTGCGCAGCGTGGCGAAGATCGGCAACGCCCTGCCGGATAACGCGGCCGCCGCGGGAAGATCACCTTGCAACCGGCGCAGGCGAGCCAGCTGGGTGGCATACAGCGCGAGGTGTTCCTGCGCTTCGGTGTTGCTCGGGTCCAGCAGCGCCAGCTCACCGGCCATGTCGACGGCGCGCTGCAGGCGCTCGACACCCTGTTGCACGTCACCGGCCAGCGCTTGCGTGCGACCGAGGATGGCGTGGATGGTCAACAGGCTGTCGCGCAGGTTCGCATCCTTGGGATCGACCTGCGCCAGCCTGGCGAGGATGTTTTCTTCGGCCGCATAGTTCGACACCGCGGTGGCGAGTTCGCCGCGCAGCAGGGCCAGCTTGCCAAGGTTGTTGTAGGCCGAGCCGAGCGATTCGGCCCAGTCTCCGTTCGCAGGTTCTGCCGCGACCAGCACCTGCATCAGCGCGAGCATCGCGTGGTATTGCAGGGCCGCCG
Organism: Bacillus sp. NP157; assembly: GCA_018889975.1. NCBI lineage: Bacteria > Bacillati > Bacillota > Bacilli > Caryophanales > Bacillaceae > Bacillus > Bacillus sp. NP157. The sequence goes on along the minus strand of CP076546.1, from coordinate 736,623 downwards.
TTTCCAGCTCGCCGCGCGCTTCCATCACATGGCCGATGTTGTTGTCGAGCATCGCCAGCTGGAAACCCAGCGCATGGTCCTGCGGCGCGATGCTGCCTGCGTGCCCGAGCACCGACTGCGCCTGCATGAAGGACGCCTGCGCGTGGTCCAGGCTGCCCTGCCGCCAGTACACCATGCCGATGAACGACTCCACCTCGCCCAGCGCGATCTGCCGGCGCAGGTCCCGGGGTGACGAAGCGGCAAGCCGTGCAGCCACCACGCGCGCGGCCTGGTACGAGGCCATGGCCGCGTCCAGCCGGCCCTGGTCGAGCCGCACGCTGCCGATCCGCTGCAGCGCCGTCACCCGCTGGGCCAGCGCGCGGTCGCTGGTTTCATCAGTGGGCTGCGCTTCGAAATACGCCATGGCGCGGTCGTCCACGCTTTCCATGATGTCCCGCCGGGAGACCTGTGCCAGCCGGTCGTTGAGGTCGCCAAGCATGAAGGCGACGAGGTCTTCGGCATCCTTCTGCCGGCGTTCCGCGACGTGGCTTGCCTGCACCGCTGCGCGACGGGCGATGGTGGCGTTGATCGCCAGGCCGGTGGTCACGACCATCACCGCGACGGCCACGGCCGACAGGGCCATGGCACGCCGGGCACGACGCTGCAGGTCGCGGCGTCGTAGCGTGTCCAACTCGATGCCGAGCATCCCGGCGACGAGTTTGTGCCGGGCACCGAGCTTGCCGTCGCCGCCCGGGCGCACGTCGGCGGCCAGCGGTTCGATCACGTCGTCGACCAGGTTGCCCTGCGCGTCGCAACGCCGGCGCAACGATGGTGGAAAGCATTCGTCCAGCGCGCGATCGGACGCCTGGCTCGCATTGGGCACGCCGCCGACGACGAGGCAGAAAATTCGCTCGCTGCCGCCCATGCGCTGGTAGCTGCGCACCTCCTCGTCGACCCAACGCGAGCGGGCCGCGTCAGGCGAACAGACCACCAGCAGGCAGGCCGACTGGGCAAGGGCTTCGTCGACCTTCTGGCCGAGGTCGCGCGCGGTGGCCAGTTCGTCGGTGTCGCGGAAGATCGGTGCAAGCCGGCGTGGCACGATGCCCGCGGGCGTCTCCTCGCCGACGAGGCGTCGCGGGATCGCATAGGTTTCGAGCGCGCGATGCAGCCATGCCGCCCAGGCTTTGTCCCGGTGGCTGTAGCTGATGAAGGCGCGATAGCGCAGCGCCGGCGGCGAACCTTCCCCAAGCACGCGTGCAGTCCCCACGGCAAAGCGGAGGGCACCCCATCCACCCCCGCCGGGACAAGGCACGCGCCTGCTTCGATATCCGGGCAGGCGAGCGTTTAACCTAGCACCAAAATGTGATGCCGGTCACAATTTATTACGTTTTACCCGGGTGTATAGACCCGGATCCGGTTACTGGTTTGCCGGGAGGTCGAACTTCTCCTGCTCCTCGCCGGCATAGGTCACGCGACGGATGTAAGCGGCGTTCGCCGTCTTGTCGAAGCGATAAAGCTCCAGCCCACCCTTGTTGCCATCGGTGGCCAGGCTCACGACGGCACCGGTGTCGTTGGCCAGGAGCTGCAACTTCGCCGAGCCATCCGCATCGACCACGAGGCCGCCACGATCCGACATCGATGCGCCGACGCCCTTGGGCGCGTCCAGCGACAGCGTTACCGAGCCGTCCGCGAAGGTCGACATGCCGCCTCGCTCGTCGCCCTTCGCATCGAAAATGCGAACGCCCGCCGACATGGCACGGCGCCATGCCGTGTCGTCCTGCGCAATCTCAACGCGCTTCACGCCGTGGTCGTCGCGCATGACCAATCGGTGCACTTCAAGCGAGTCGACCGTCGCCGATCGCGTACGCATGAAGGCAAGCCCGGCCAGGGCGAGCACGGCGATCCCCAGCAACTTGATCGAGATATCGGCACGCGCGAGCTTCTTCTCGAGCAGCGCCAGGCGCACCGCGGACGTATCCACTGCCTCTTCCATGCCATCGCTTCCAGAACGGGCGCATGCCCGGTACGCAACGTAGCGGTGACTGTCACTGCGCGCGTGCGCCGGAAGTCACGCCTGGACGAAGGTCACGGAACGCCGTGACGGCAGCGCTTGACGACATGGCGATGCGCTTCTAAGCAGGCGTCTCGCGGCGTTCACGGCGAAGCAGCCACAGGTTGCGACCGTAGAGAACGGGAAGGAAGGCGTAGCTAAGAATTATGGGTGTTTTATCCAGGTGCAGGGCATAGACGAGGCTGACCAGGCTGCCCCAGAAGCTCAGGTGCCAGAACAGTGGGGGAACGACAAGCTTTCCCCGTCGCTCTGACAGGAACCACTGAACCAGGAACCGACTAGTGAAGAGACACGCACCAACCAAACCCACGCACGTCCAGCCGATAGATTCCACGTAGAGCCAAGGAAGCCAACTTTCGAGATAAGGCTTAGCGAAACCCTCGTACACCATACTTTCTATCCCAACAGATCGGCGGTCCAAGTGCGCGCACCGCGCGGTGCGCGCACTACTTTCAGGTGACGAGATCAGATACCGGATCGAAAAAAGGTACTGAGCCAGCGGTCCATCCATCCGCCCTCCACCTGTCCATCGCCGGGAATGCACATGCGAACCGAACATGCACTTTTCTTGCGTATCTCTTGGCACCCTTCGAGTGACTTCTCAAAATCGTACTCATCCATCTCTTCTTCCAGTTCTGCGGAGTAGACCCCTTCTACCGAGGACGCCGCCCACTCCCCCCACAGGTGGTCACGACGTGGAAAAATTCTTCCGTGAGGCCCACGCGCAGTCGATCCGATATTTCGCAATATCTACCGAGCTAGAGGAGCATGCTCGTCTCGTCGTCTCGCTGATCCCAATGCCTCGAATGGTCGAGAAGAATCGGATTCGTCGAGAACTATTCGTCTCGAAATCAGTGGGTTGTGAGGTCGCCGACAATCGTGGCGTGACAGCCAAGTAGGCGCGAAGCGACGGTAGATCGGGAAAAGGATTACACCGGTCTCGCGATTTCTCCGACGACGAACGGCTCCTTAAGCTGAAACGTTTCGACGGCAAGCGCCTGGACTGAAGAACCGCCGTCGGCTATCAGAGGTGTCAACCATCGTGGCCTGCCGCAAGATATTTCCGCGGTTTCTTTTCGGATCGAGGCCGACCGGCATCCAAGCGAGCGCTCGGTGGGGCTCAGCGCCCGACCTTTCGACGTCACCCAACGCTTCACTCAGTGAGGATCCGCTTCGCCGCATCGATGCCGATGACCCATGCACCGGCGAGCATCAGGGTGTCCTTGATCACCAGCCGTCCGGCGCCCGAGAGATACGGGAAGCCGTGTTGCGCATCGCCCAGCGCGGGCACCCAGGCCTCCGGCGTGGTGAACAGGAAGGACAGGGTCACCAGGGTCGTGCCGAAGGAAAGGAAGGCGCCGAGCAGGCCCAGCCGCTTCGAGAACGGAAACGAAAGCACGAGGACGGCGATGCTGAGTTCGACGATGCCGAGGCCGTGCGAGAAGCCGTAGGTGTTGTTCTGCACCTGCCATGCGCGCTGCTCGGGAACGAGCTGGCCTTCATGGGTGAGGTGCGCCTTGTACTCGGTTGGGTGGTCGTAGAAGAACGACATCACGGGGCTGTTGGCGACGAAGGGGGTGATGCTGTCGGCCTCGTAGGGGACGAACTTCAGCGCGCCGATCCAGATGAAGACGATGGCGATGGCGACACGGACGAGGCTCGGGCCCAGCGATTCGAGGCGGACGAAGCGTTCCAGCGCGGAACGGAACACGGTGTTCATGGGGGCTCCAGGGATGGCGGGCGGGTTCGCCCTGACTGGTGCCTATGGTCTGCCGGTCGAGATGGGAGTTTTAGAGGCTCTTAGCGCATGATCTGGCGCTATCGTCTCAAGCAGGGCCTTTCCGGGCCATTCAGTTCGGGGGCTCGCTTTCGTGCCATGCTGACCCCAAGTTTGAGCACAAGCGCAAACACCTAAGGAATCTGCGATGAAGCGTTACACGATCCTGGTCGCCATCCTTGCCCTGGCCATCGCCTTCTACATGGCTGGCCTTGTGACCGGCGCCATGGCGCTGTTTGCCGCGGGTGCGTTGTTCGAAGGCGCGTTCTGGATTTCCGTGATGCGCAAGCCGCGGCCGGTCCGCGTCGTGGCACGCCGCACCGAACGCCGGCTGCGCTGATCCCATCCAGCCGCACCGCCCGCCCGGGCTTTCAGTCCCGTCGCCATGACGGGCTTTGCCATGCCGCAAGCGCTTCCAGGAACACCTGGAGGCGTTGCGGCATGTAGCGTCGCGTGGGATAGACCGCGTGCACGGGGAATTCGGGCGACGCCCACTCCGGTAGCAATCGCACCAGCTCGCCCTTCCCGATCTGCTCGTCGCAATACGCCGACGGCAGGAAGCCGATGCCGTGGCCGCGATACACGAACGCACTGACCGAATTGAAATCGCGACTGGATAGCGGTCCGGTGACGTGCACGCGCTCGGTCTTGCCGCCCTTCACCATCAGCCATTCCGACTGGTTGTTCCGCGCGTTGATCATCACGCACGCATGCCCGGCAAGGTCCCGCGGCTTCGTCGGCAGCGGGCGTCCGGCGAGATAGCCAGGGGTGGCGACGAGATAGCGCACGCTGCTGCCGATCGGCCGCGCCACCAGCGACGAGTCGTTGAGTTCGCCGTAGCGGATCGCGACGTCAACGTTTTCCCCGATCAGGTCGAGGAAGGCATTGGTGATGAACAGGTCGACCTGCACGCGCGGGTAGTCGCGCATGAAATCGGACACGAAGGCGAAGAACGCCGGCTGGCCCAGGATGACCGGTACCGACACGCGCAACAGCCCTTCCGGCGCCTTCTGCGCCTGGGTCAACGCGCGCTCCGCGTCGTTCAGTTCGGCGAGCGGCTCGCTGCAGTGGTCGTAGTACGCCCGCCCCTGCACGGTCAGGCTCAGCTTGCGCGTGGTGCGCTGGAGCAGGGTCACGCCCAGCGCGTCTTCCAGCGCCGTGATCCGCCGGCTGACGGTGGATACGGGCATGCCCAGCACCTGGGCCGCGCGGCTGAAGCTGCCGAGCTGGGCCACCCGGACGAAGATGCCGATGTCGTTGAGATCGAGCATAGGCGTACTTTTGCACCGATGGAAAAGAGATTCCACACTTTTCCGTCTAATAAATCAATCCGGATCGGCGGAAGCTATCGCTCCAGCAAGACACCTTCCCCATCGATCCGGAGTCCTCATGAACCGCAAAACCATCATCGTCACGGGCGCCTCGCAGGGCATCGGCGCAGGCATCGCGAAGAGCTTCCTCGACCGCGGTTACAACGTCGTCGCCACCTCGCGCAGCGTCAGCCAGTCGACCGACCTGCCCGTTTCCGACCGCCTGGTACGTGTCGATGGCGATGTCGCCAGCGCGGCGACGGCCGACGCCGTCGTCGCCTCAGCCCTGGAAGCCTTCGGCTCGGTCGACGGACTGGTCAACAACGCGGGCGTCTTCGTCGCCAAGCCCTTCGTCGATACCACCGAAGCAGACTACCGATCGCTGGTCTCGATCAACCTCGACGGTTTCGTCTACATGACCCAGCGCGTCGTGAAGCAGATGCTCGCGCAGGGCACGGGTGGCGCCATCACCAGCATCACCTCGCCACTCGCCGACCATCCGATCGCCGGCGTCCCCGCCAGCATCGCCATGATCACCAAGGGCGGCATCGAATCAGCCTCGCTGAACCTGGCCATGGAATACGCGGCACAAGGCATCCGCGTGAACACCGTCGGCCCCGGCATCGTCGACACGCCGATGCACGCGAACGGGCCGAAGGATGTGCTCGCCACGCTGTCGCCGATCCATGGCATCTCGAGCATCCAGGAAATCGCAGATGCCGTGCTGTTCCTCACCGAAGCGCCGCGCATCACCGGTGAACACCTCCGCGTGGACGGCGGCGCGCACGTGGGCAAGTGGTGATGGGCGCCGCGCAGGTAGTAGCGACCGGCGCGGAGCAGCGGTTGCGGGAGCTGGGCATCACCCTGCCCCCGCCGCCTTCGCCCTTCGGCGCGTACGTGGAAGCCGTGCAGATCGGCAGGATGGTGTACTTCAGCGGGATGTTGCCCGCCGTGGGCCACGACCTGCCGTTGCTCGGTCGCATCGGTGAGACGCTGGGCGTGGCGGACGGACGGCAGGCCGCCGAGATGGCGGCGTTGAGCGCACTTGCCGCCGCCCGGGCGTTCCTCGGTTCGCTGGACAAGGTCGTGGCGGTCGCGAAGCTAGGCATCTACATCGCCACGGTCGGCGATTTCCGCGAACACCCGGCGATAGCCGACGGCGCATCGGAACTGTTCGCAAAGGTCTTCGGTGACGACAAGCTGTCACCGCGCGTGGTGCTCGGCGTGGCCAGCCTGCCGCTGGGCGTGCCGGTCGAACTGGAGGTGCTCGTGGAGGTTGATGGGTGATGCTAAAGCACGTGCGTTTCCATGGCGTCGCCACGCCACAGCTGTAGCCGAAACGTGCGGCGCGTCAGCGACTGGACCGCTTCGAGCGCAACGCGGTCCGCACCGGCGGAGAGGCGCTCCGCACGTCGCCTGGCGCGCCGCGGAAGGTCGTCGATTTGCACCGCGTAAGCGACCTTCATCGGCCTGAGGTGGCGGAAGCGCAGGGTGGCGCCGCCGCCGAAACCGGCGAGACGCGCATCGAACCCGCCACTGACGCGCTGGGCACCGAGGGCGATGTCGTGGCGTTGCGCGATATCGGGCACGGAGCCGCCCAGCATGACGATGCCTGCCACGGTCATCGACGCATACCCCGCACGGCGGAAGAGCGATGCGCGCAGGTAGGGCAAGACGCGACGGACAACGAACGTCGCCAACACGGCGGCGGCGCCGACGATGGCGCCCGCGACGACCGCATCGCGCGTCAGCAGGCCGAAGTATGCGTACAGGGCGAGCTTGGCCATATGGAGAAGCGCTTCATTGGCCGCGCGCGTCGCGACCATTCGCTCACCGGATAAGCCCTGTCTAGCGTAGAAGCCGTTGAACAGCAGGCCAACCGCGCCGGTGAAGCCCGAAACGGCACCCGCAAGCACACCGATCGCTGCGAGGCCGATGCGCGACGGCCTGTGCACCATATTGGCCGCGCGTGGCTTTCGCCACAGCATCTGCAGGTTCGCCACGAGGAAGAGACCGACCACGCACTCGGCGTATACAGGACTTGCGTGTTGCAGCGTCCATGCGCCGGCCACGGCGCCGGGCAGCGAGAACGGCACGAACCAGCGAACGATGGCGAGGTCGATGTGCCGCAGGAAGACCCCGATGCGTGCCAGCGAACTGATGGCGCTACCCAGCGATAAGGCAACGGGAACCTGGGCCATCGCAAGTCCGGTCCTCAGCACAGGCATGAGGACAAGGCCGGCGCCACCGCCGCTTACGGCGCTGATCGCGAAGGCGACCACCGTGCAGGCAAAGAGCACGAACGCGAAGAGCGGATAGTCGAGGGCAAATCCAGGCATGCGCGGACGGTAGCCGGCGGGGCTTAGACGTCCCTTAGCACCTCGATCGCCAGCGGGATGCGCACACGCACACGCAGGCCCTTCCCCCACGGCGCGTCCTCGAGGCTGACTGACGCTTCGTGCAACTGCGCTACGCGCTGCACGATCGAGAGGCCGACACCAAAGCCATCGCCCAGGCTGGTCGATTCGCGGTGGAAACGGGTGAAGACGTCAGCGCGCTGCGCCGGCGCTATGCCGGGGCCATCGTCGTCGACGTCGAGCACCGCCACGTCGTCGTCCGCACGCACCATCACGCGCACGCAACCACCATCAGGGACATGGCGGCTGGCATTCTCCAGCAGGTTGCGCAGCATCGCGGCCAGCGCCGCCGGATACCCGACGACACGCATCGGCTCCTCGGGCACGTCGACCTGCAGGTCGAAGCGTCTCAGGTCGACCGTGGGCGACCACTCCCCGACCACCTCGTGCACCACTCCGACCAGGTCGACCCGCACCAGCGGCACGCGTGCATGGTCGTCCAGGCGGGCCAGCACCAGCAGCTGGTCGGTACGGCGAGCCAGCACGCGCAGGCTGTCGAGCGCGTCGGAGAGCGACGCGGCGCAGGCGTCGGCCGTACCGAAGGCGAAGGCGCTGTCGAGGTTGATCATCGTGGCGGCGATCGGCGTACGCAGTTCGTGGGCGACGTCGGAGCTGTAACGTCGCTCGCGTTCCAGCGCGCCTTCGATCGCTTCGATCTGGGTATTCAACGCATCGACGATGGGCCGGATCTCGCGCGGCGGATTAGCCAGCTCGATGCGTTCGTGCGATCCGGCGCGGCGGGCGGCGAGCAGGTCCGCCAGCGTCGCCAGCGGTCGCACGCCACGACGCACGGCCCAGCGCAACGCCAGGAACAACAGCGGCAGGCCGAGCAGGATCGGCAGCGTGCGCTCCAGCGCCACGGCATTCGTCACGTCGCGCCGGGTATCGTGCCGCTCGGCCACGGTGATCGTCACGCCCAGGGTCGGGTCGACCTGCGTGTACACATGCCAGCGCCGGCGCCGCAACTGCAGCGACACGATCCGCCCGTCGGTGGGCAGGTCGCGTGGCAGGGCATGCATGTTGTCGGTGACCAGCAGGATGTCGCCGTCCCGATTGGTGACCCGATAGCCGACCTCCGCTTCGTAGGTCGACACCGGCCCCGCACCGTTCGCGACCACCGGCACCGAGGGCAAGGCTTCCAGCCGTGGTTCGTTGGGCGACGCGGTGACCCCGGTCTGTCGGACCAGCGCGTCCAGCGTCTCCGCCGTCTGGCGCAGGCGTACGTCGGAGAGTTCGTTGAGTTCGGACAGGGTGCGGAACGCACCCAGGATCCCCAACGGCAGCAGCACCAGCACGACGGCGAGGCCGACGCGGCGACGCAGGGAGTGCTGGAGCGTGGGCGTGCTCACACCGGTTCCAGCGGCACCATGTAGCCGAAGCCGCGCACCGTGCGAACCGTGTCCTGGCCGAGCTTGCGGCGCAGCGAGTGGACCAGCACTTCCAGCGCGTTGGGGCCGACGTCGGACTCATTGCCGTAGACGGAGCGCTCGATGGTTTCCCGGCGGACAATGCGCCCGGCCCGCTCCAGCAACACGTGCAGCAGCGCGAATTCACGCCGGGTAAGCTCGATGCGCTCCCCCGCGAGCGACACCTCCATGCGCCCGACATCGAGCCGTACGGGCCCGGCTTCGAGCAAGTTGTCGGCGAGGCCCTGCGCACGGCGGGCGAGCGAACGGATCCGCGCCGCCAGCTCATCGAGGTGGAACGGTTTGACCAGGTAATCGTCGGCACCGGCGTCCAGGCCTTCGACCCGCGATTCGACGCTGTCACGTGCGGTCATCACCAGCACCGGCGTGCGCACGCCGGCCCGGCGGGCTTCGCGCAGCACCTGGATGCCGTCCTTGTTGGGCAGGCCCAGGTCCAGCAGCACCAGGTCCACGTTCTCCTGGCGCAGCGCCTCGAGCGCTTCGTTGCCCGTCCGCAGCCAGGTAACCGCGTGGGTAAGCCGCTCCAGCGCCCGCTTGATGGCGGCGCCAAGCTGCTCGTCGTCCTCGACCACGATGATGTTCACGGGGGAGCTCCAGGTTCTGCGTGGGCCCCATTTTGCACGACTCGCGTCAAAGGCGAAGCGCCCGCTAATGGGCGGCCGTGCCGGGCGCCCCGTCCGGGTCGCGGGCGCCGAGCCGGTCGACCAGCGCACCGCTGGCCTGGTTGAGCCCGCGCAGTTCCACCGCGACGCCGTTTTCGCGGAACTTCTGAAGCACCCGATCGAGCGCCCCCACCGCGGTCAGGTCCCACACGTGCGCGTCCTCGACGTCGATGACCACGCTCGCCAGCCCGTCCTCACGCACGTCGAAGGCTTCGGTGAAGGCATCCGCCGACGCGAAGAACACCTGCCCCCTGACCGAATACGTGCGTACGCCGTCGTCGGACAGCGAGCTGTCGATGTCGAGCATCCGGCCGACCTTGGTCGCGAAGAACACCGCCGAAAGCAGGACGCCGGTGAGCACGCCGCGGGCCAGGTCATGCGTCCACACCGTCACCACCACGGTCGCCAGCATGACCACGCTCGACGACGAGGGATGCGACCGCAGCGCGGCGAGCGAGCGCCAGCTGAAGGTGCTGAGCGAAACCATGATCATCACCGCGACCAGCGCGGCCATCGGGATCTGCCTGACCCACGGCGTGCCGAACACCACCAGCACCAGCAGGACGACGCCGGCGACCAGGGTGGAGAGGCGGCCGCGGCCACCGGATTTCACGTTGATCACCGACTGCCCGATCATCGCGCAGCCGGCCATGCCACCAAGGAAGCCGGTCGCCACGTTGGCCAGACCCTGGCCCATGCATTCGCGGTTCTTGTCGGCGCGCGTGTCGGTCATGTCGTTGACGATCTGCAGCGTCATCATCGATTCGAGCAAGCCGACCACCGCCATCGTCAGCGCGTGCGGCAGCACGATTTTCAAGGTCTCGAGGTTGAGCGGCACGTCGGGCCAGAGGAAACGTGGCAGGGAATCCGGCAGTGCACCCATGTCGCCGACGCGGTGGATGTCCATGCGGAAAACGATCGCGACGATGGTCAGCACGACGATCGCGACCAGCGGCGACGGTACCGCCCGGGTGACATACGGGAACAGGTAGATGATCGCCAGCCCCGCCGCGCACATCGGGTAGACCAGCCAGGGCACGCCGATCAGCTCGGGCAGCTGCGCAAGGAAAATAAGGATCGCCAGCGCGTTAACGAAGCCGGTGACCACCGAGCGCGACACGAAACGCATCAGCGAGCCGAGCTTCAGGGCGCCGATCGCCATCTGGATCACGCCGGTGCAGATGGTGGTGAGGAACAGGTACTGCAGCCCGTGTTCCTTCACCAGGCCGACCATGAGGAGCGCCATGGCGCCCGTGGCCGCCGAAATCATGGCGGGACGGCCGCCGGCGAAGGCGATGACCACCGCCATCGAAAACGAGGCGTACAGGCCGACCTTGGGATCGACGCCGGCGATGATGGAAAAGGCGATCGCTTCGGGAATGAGCGCGAGCGCGACGACGAGGCCCGAAAGCACGTCGCCACGCACGTTGAAGAACCATTGCTGGTTCCAACGAGTGGTATGCATGATGTTGTCCATGTGCGCCGGCGCCACGCCGGCAAGCGTCAACCCCGCGGCGGGTGGCCGCGGCCGTCATATCGTGAACGGCGATGTCTCAGGGTGGCGTAAGCACCGGGACGGTCTCGGGATGGGTCGAAGGGCCCGGAGCATAACCCACGCGGGCCGGCGATGCGAGGACGGCGGCCCTGTGTGGTCGGCGGCCCTGGCTTACGAATCGCCTCAGGCTTCTAGGCGGACTACATCGTTCGTCGGCGCTCGCCGACTGTGCCGGAGCGTACGTGAAACCTAGACTGATCCTGCCTCACTAGACTCCGCCACTGGACAGGATTGCCATGGACTATTCAGAAGTGTGTTCAGACGGCTTTGAAGAAAGCATCCGCTGGTTCATCAATTCGAATCGCGAGGATCCCTGGTACGAGTGGGCGCCCCGCCGCGATTGGTGGATCGGAAAAATGGATGAGTTGACGGAATCCATCGCGAACTGGCTGTCGCCGCTCATCGCCGAAGGCGCGGTCGGCTTCGAAAAAACGGCCGTTTGCCTCGAAGAGGGCTCCGTGGGCATTTATTGCGTAGCACAGGCCAACATCCAGTTAGGAAGGGCATCGGTGAAAGTCGTCCCGAAAGGAACGCTCATCGTTGGAGGCTTCGGCTGCGCTGAGCTGGAGACCCCTTTGGGGACGGCATCATTTCGGCTCTTGAACCTTACCGGCACCCAGGCCGCCGACCCCTGGAAAAATGCGACGTGGTATCTCGTCCATGCCTCCAGCGGAAGCCCGCTTGCTCCGCTAGATCGCGACACGTTTCAACGTGTTCTCCTCGACCTCCTCGGCCTCGGTTACTGACGATGCTTTTTTCCGATCCATTGGCGTTTCGGCCCATCGAAGTCCTTCACTGGCGGGAGCTTTGCGCCGCCGGACTGGACCGCGAACTGGCGGAGGCGGTGAATGCAGGTGACCGCGGCGCGTTGCCCGGCGACTTGATTCGCGCCGCACTGGCAACGAGTCCGTGCCAGGACATCGGAGAGTATTTCAGGTCATCCCAGTGGGAGCTCGAACTCTCGAGTGCGTTTTCGATTACCGCCGCCATGGAGGGTAAATTGCGTCTCGACGCGATGCAGAGAGCATCCACAGCCGCATCGAGCGGCCCCGTTGGTGTGCGCCTGAAACATCTCTACTCCCTTGCCCGAAAGGACTGGGCCGTCCCCCTATACGAGAACGGAATCCTTGACGCGTGGAAACATGAGGCGTGGTCGCTCGGCGAGGCATCCGTGTGCCGCGCCATAGGGTCATATGCTCCGTGGCTGGCTATCAGACACTGGATCGCGCACGGCCGCTACTGGAGTGCGAAACACGATTCCTCCAGGATCATGTCCTTGCATGCGAGTCGCGTGGTCGACAGGCTGGTCATCGAGCTCGATCGATTCTGCGAACTCAACGGGTGGCCGGGCTTCCCGGCCACCGCTTCGGTGGCATTCAGTAGTCGTAAGTAATCGAAAAACGTACGTACCTCGGATCCTGCAGCACCAGCGGCGTGCGGTAGAGAGGGTTGGGCGAACCGGTCGCATCCAGGTAGTAATGCGGGTTGATGCTCAACTCCGCCTGCTCGTTGGTGACGTTGAACACGTCCAGGTTCAGGCCCAGCTTGTGCTGTGCGAACGCGGGCGTCCAATGCAGGCCGAGGTCGAGCTGGCGTTGCCAGGGCATGTTGCCCGTCGATCCCGGCGGTGCGGGGCGGCCATCGCAGAAGTGGTAGTTCGAGTTGTAGCCTGCCGGATCGGAGTTGTCGTCGCCGAACAGGCCCAGGCAGGTCGACGGGCTGCCCGAGATCAGCGACAGGTTGCCGGAGACCATCCATTCCGGCGTGAGCTGCCAATAGCCGTACAGCTTCAGCTGATGCTTGTGGTTGTTACCCTGCAGGCCGTTGCTGTAGACCATCAGCGCCGGGAAATCCCAGTCTTCCGACTGCGACGGGCCGTCGGACTGCACGTTCGACTGGGTCAGCCCTTCGGTGTTGCCGTAGCTGCGCGAGTAGGTGTAATCGACGCGGCCGTACCAGGTGCCGTCGAACGGATGCTCGAAGAAGCTGTCCAGCGCGTAGTAATTGCGCTTGATCCGTGGAAAGCCCATCTCGGCGTTGCTGAGCTTCACGTCGTGCGCCTGGCCGGCGTCGTCGAGCACCACGAACGTGTTCGCCTTGCCCGGATTGATCAGGTAGCAGCTGTTCACCGAGCCCACGGTGATGCCCTGGGCGGCGGCGGCATCGGTGATCCGGTCCACGTCGCAGAAATCATCGATGCCGGTGCGCAACACGCGACGCGACAGCTTGGCGCCGTAGACCCACTCGTTGGCGATGCTCTTGCTGAAGCCGAGCATGTACTCGTCCTGGTATTCGGACTTCAGCCCCTTGGCCGTGACCGTGCGCGGGTCGGGCGGCACGCCGAAGGCGTTGTTGGCCGACACCGGCCCCGACAAGGCCGTCAGGCCGGTCGGCGTGCCATCCGCGCCGATGCCGGAGTAAGTGAAGTACTGCGTCGTGCTGGTGTAGCCCGCCGCCGCACTGAGGGCCGGCGCGAGCGGCGAGCCGAGGTAATACCGACCGGCGTTGCCGTACACCTTGAACGACGCATCGCCCTCCACGTCCCAGCTGAAGCCCAGCCTCGGCGCCCATTGCGGCTTCGTCTGCGTGATGTACGGCTGGCTGTCGCTGTTGTAGTTGGTGAACTGGTCGTTGCGCAGGCCGAGCGACAGCAACAGCCGATCGCTCACCTGCCACTGGTCTTCCAGGTACTGGGCACGCTCGGTGCTACGAACGGTCGCCACGGCGGAGGACACGTTCTTCATCACGTAATAGCCGCCCGCCCCGTCGGCCGTGCTGTTCGGCGCGGCGACGCCGAGGCTGGGCGCGGGGCTGTTGCCCGGCCGGGTGGTGAAGCCGTACGACCACGAATAGCCCGGACCCGACGTACGTGCCCCCTGGTCTTCGGCCGTGGCGGTGAGGTTATCGATACCCGCGGTGATCGTGTGGTCACCCAGCTGCCAGGCGAGGCTCACGCGGAGATTGTTCGAACGATTGCCCTGGTTGGGATCGTAGATGCTGGACACGGTCTGCCCGGCCGTCCGCGGGGATCCGCCCGTCACGGCCGGGTTCTGGTTCTCCGTGCCACTCACATAGGTCAGCGCGTCGTCGTAACCGACCGGCGCTTCGAAATTGCGCGTGTGCATCTTGCCGTACTGCGCGCTCAGCGTCAGCGTATCGGTCAGGTAACCGGTGTATTTCGCAGTCCACAGGTTGCCGCCGGTCTTGATCGTGTCGGCGTGCCCGATCTCCTCGCCACGCTGCAACGCGTTGAAATCGTACTTGTAGATGTCGCCACGGGTTTCGCGCGTATTCGACGCACCGGTCAGCTCGAGGATGTTGCTGTCGCTGATGTTCCAGTCGAGCTTCGCGTACCACTTCGGCATGTTGTACGAATACGAGGTGTATGGGCTGGTCGAGGTCACCGCGCCCAGGCGGTCGCCCTCGCTTTTCGCCCACTCGCCCGAGGCGAAGAAGAACAGCTTGTCCTTGACCAGCGGGCCGCCCACGTAAGCGTCGTACACCGTGTTCCAGCTGCTGTTCTTGCTACGCGGCACGTAGAGGTTGCCCGCGACCGGCACCGGCGGCAGGCCATTCTGGTAGTAGGTGTTGTCGTAGGACGAGCGCAGCGACGCGGGATCCCAGCTCAGCTTGCCGCCGAAGTGCCAGTCGTTGGTGCCGCGCTTGCCGACCATGTTGAGCACGCCGCCGTCCGAGCGGCCGTACTGGGCGCTGTAGCCGCCGGTGTACACCTCTTCCTGGTCGATCGATCCGTACGGCAGGGTCAGGCCACCCGCGGACTGCAACGGATCGGTGGTGTTGAATCCGTTGATGTAGTACGCGTTTTCATTGGCGGCCGAGCCACCGAAGCTGATCAGTGACTGCCCCGTGGGACCGGTGAAGCCACCCGCGTTTCCGACCACGCCCGGCGCCAGCCGCGCCGCCGCCTCGGCACTGAAGCCGAGCGGCAGCTTGGCCAGCTGCTGCGAGGTGATCACGGTGCGCGAGGACACGCTGGCGACGTCGATCGGCGGCAAGGTATTGGCCGACACCGACACGCCTTCCAGGTCCTGCGTACTGGACGCGGCGGCAGCAGCCGGTGCCGCGAACGACACGTCCGTCGCCACCCCGACCCGAAGCGCGACGCCTTCGTGGCTCTGCACCGCGGCGCCCGCCTTGCGCAGCGTCACCGTGTAGGTGCCCAGCGGCAGCTGGGCGATGGCGTAACGGCCACGTGCATCGACGGGTACGTCGCGCTGGAATCCGGTGCCGCTTTCGATGTGCACGGAATCACCCGTGCCTGCCGCCACCTGGCCACTGATCGTGCCGGTGGTCGACTGTGCCAGCACTCCCCCGCTGGCCAGGCCCGCCGCGATCACCG
Source organism: Bacillus sp. NP157 (assembly GCA_018889975.1). NCBI lineage: Bacteria > Bacillati > Bacillota > Bacilli > Caryophanales > Bacillaceae > Bacillus > Bacillus sp. NP157. Next base: position 721,065 of record CP076546.1, on the reverse strand, counting down.
CGGCCAGAACGCGCTTGCGATACCTCATGCCCTGCTCTCCCCGTGCAATGAGCCACCCGGCATTTCCCGGAATGGCGGCAACACCCGTCCCTCGCGATGGAGCCCCCGCGTTCGCTATGGACCGGCTTTGTCGAACGCCCCCACGGCACGGGGGCGCGTGTGGTTAAGGCGTCAGTTCAAGAGTCATGACCTGGAACGGCTGCAAGGTCAGCGTGGTCGGCGCGTCCGCATCGAGCGTCTGCGCCGGCACCGCTGCATCGGCCTTCCACGGGCTCCGCGCCTTGAACCGGCGCGGTGCGCCCGGCGGCAGCTCGAGCTGGCGGTCGAGGTCCACGACGAAGGCCTGGGCCTTGTCCGAAGGGTTACGCAGGGTGAGAATCGCTTTCGCCGGCGTCCACGATGCCCAGCCATAGACATCCAGCCGGCCCGGATCGCCACCAACCCAGTGCGTATCGCGCAACACGTTCGCGTTCGTACGCGACCAGCGCGCGGCCTCAGCCAGGGTGTCCCAGTCGCCGGTGGAGAGCAGCTCCGGCGTGATGTACAGCTCCTGCAAGGCCGTGCCGCTGCCGAAGTACGAATGCACTTCGTTGGCGAAATCGTGGCCCGGATCGGTATTCAGCTTGCGGTTCTCGCGGGCGTAGATGATCCCGTGCAGCATCAGCGAGTTCAGCGGGAACAACGGGCCCTTCTCGACGATGTTGTGGTACGTCTCGCGGTCGCGGTAGGTGATCCAGCGTTCGCGCTTGCTACCCACGCCCACCAGTTCGTCGTCTTCGCCGTCGCGCCAGATCGAGTCGGCGTACATCAGCCAGAACGGCGACGCCAGCGTGCCCGTGGTGAGGTTGATGAAGAGGTCGGGCTTGGCCGTGCGCAGGTCGTCGATCAGGTGGATCGCGGCATCGAAATCGGAGTCGAACACGCTGCCGGGGAACACCTTGTTGGCGTTGCCGGTGCCGTCGAACTTGAACTGGTTGACGCCGTTGTCCTTCACCAGCGCCATGGTCACGTCGTGGAAACGCTGGTAGTACTTCGGACCGGAAAGAGCCATGCCCTTGTCGACGATCTCATAGCCCGCTTCGCCGGCACGCCGCGCCCGCTCTTTCGATGGCGGACCGTAGCCACCCCAGGGCGACAGCCACATGCCCGGCGCCGCGCCGTAGGCTTTCGCGGCATCGGCCAGCGGCTTGAAGCCGCGCGGGAAGTCCTTGCTGAAGGCCCAGCTGCCGCTGTAATCGTCCCAGCCGTCGTCGAACAGGAACGAGTCCAGCGTCACGCCGCGCTTGGTCGCCAGCTCGTCGCCGATGTGGTGGATGCGTTCGAGTGCCTGCTGCTCGGTGTACGGCGTGAAGTAACCGATGTCGTACCACGAGTTGTAGTGCAGGAAGGTGCGATAGGGATGCGCGCGCTCACGCTCGATGTAGGTCAGGAAGTCACGGCGCAACTGGTTATCGTGGGTCGCGCCGATCGCCGCCGAATAGGTCACCGAGGTGCCCTTGCGCAGCGGCAGCTCGCGTTCGACCCACATCTGCACCTTCGTGCCGCCGCTGACCAGGGTCTTCGACAAGGGGTTCTCGAGCCCGAGCCAGTCGTGCTGCGAAACCACCGGTGACCCGTCGACGCTGCCGACCACTTCCGAGTCGGGCAGCTTCGCCTGGAGCAGGTCCACGCGGCGCACCGGCTCGTCGGCCTTCAGCGCGGTGAGCGTGACGATTTCGCGCAGGTAATCGGAACCCTCGCGCTGCACCCAACGGACCTCGACGCGGAAACGCTGGTCCTTGTCGACATAGCGCGCGTCCAGGGCCTTGCCGGGCAGGCGCTCGGCGGCGCGCGAGGCCTTCGGGTCGGCCTTCAGCGTTTCGGTGCGCAGCTTGCCGTCGAGGCGGAAGTCGTTCGGACCGAGCACGCTATCGTCGGCCAGGGTCAGCTGGAAGGGCACGGCGATCGGCAGCTCGCGCTGGTTGATGTGGTCGGTGGCGACGACATCGGTCACCTTGCCGTCCGCTACCTTCCACGCGAGGGTCATCGCGCCCTTGCCGAAGTCGTCCGCCGCGGCCAGTGGCGCCAGCGTCATCGCGCAGGCACCCACCAACATGCGCATCCGAAGTCCTGCCTTCCCCATTCGTTTTCTCCCGAGCTTGCTAGACGTCCAGAGACGTGACGCGGACGAGCGGCCGCAGGCCATCCACCGTGTCACGCCGTATAAATCCGGTTTCTTCACCGAGTGCGTTCGCGGCGCCGCATGCCACCGCCAGGCGCAGCGCATCGCCGAGGGCTTCGCCGCGGGTCAGGGCCACGACGAGGCCGGCGAGGAAGCAATCGCCCGAGCCGACGGTGTTGCGGACCCCGGTGACCTGTAGCGCGGCGTGCCACGCGCCCTGCGCGTCGCAGCCGACGGCACCGAGGCCGCCCAGGGTCAGCACCGCGTTCGCCACGCCGGCGTCATGCAGGCGGCGCGCCAGCGCGGCGGCATCCGCCACGTCCGCCAGCGGCGTACCGAGCAGGTCGGCCGCTTCGGCCGCATTGGGCTTGAGCAGCCACGGCGAGGCCAGGGCGGCCGCGCGCAGGGCGTTGCCGCTGGCATCGATCGCACACGGCACGCGGACTTCGGTCGCGAGCCGCGCGTAGTAATCGTCGTCGAAGCCAGGTGGAAGGCTGCCCGTGCAGACCAGCGCGTCGCTCTCGTCCACCCAGTGGCGAAGGACCTGGTCCAGCACGAAGCGCGTGTCTTCACCGGGATCTTCGCTGCGTTCGAGGATCTCGGTGATGCGACCGTCGGCTTCGCGAATCGCCAGGCACTGGCGCAGCGGCACCGGCGAACGCACGGCGCGGAAATCGACGCCGCGCAGGCGCAGGCGTTCGGCGAATTCGTCGGCGTGCGCATCGTCGGTCAGGCCCACCAGGGTGACCGGCATGCCCAGCACCGCGATGGCCTGGGCCACGTGCACGCCCTTCCCGCCTGGGCGCTCGTCGGCACCACCGGCACGGTTGGCCTCGCCGGGCTGCAACGACTCCACGTCGACGAGGCGATCGATGGCGCTGTTGTAGCCGGCGACGGTAATCATGCGTCGTGGCCGATCAGGGCGAAGACGTCGGCGGCGGTCGCCTGCGCACCGGTGCCGCCAAGCGAGCGGGTCGACAGCGCACCGCATGCCGCGCCCCAGCGCATACAGCTGCGCATCGGCTGGTGGCGCAGCCAGGCGTGCAGGAAGCCAGCGTCGAAGCTGTCGCCCGCGCCGGTGGTATCCACGCTGTCCACGGGGAACGAGGGCATGCGCAGCACGCTGTCGCCCTCCAGGGTGAGGCAGCCATCGCGCCCGTGCTTGACCACGACCATCGGCCCGCGCACGGCGAGGCGACGCAAGGCCGTCTCCACTTCGTCCGTGCCGGCAAGCGCACACGCCTCGACGGCGTTGGGCAGGAAGACGTCGACCAGCGGCAGGGCTTCGCGCAGCCCGGCATCCCACTCGCCGCGCGGATCGAAACCCGGATCCAGCGACACCGTTAGGCCAGCGGCGCGTGCGCGCGTGACCAGGCCAGCGATGTCCGCATGCAGGTGGGTCTGCAGGAAATACGAGGAGATGTGCAGGTGGTCGGCGCCGTGCAGGGTGGCGTCGGCGATGTCCGCGCCACGCAGTTCGGCGATCGCACCGGGGAACGTCACCAGGGCGCGATCCGACGGGCCCGACAAGGCGACGGTGAGGCCGGTCTCGTGCAGCGCATCGATCACGACGCCGGTGGTATCGATGCCGGCGGCGCGCATGGCGTCCACGCAGAAGCGGCCGCGCTCGTCGTCGCCGACCCGACCGGCGAAACGCACGGTGTTGCCGAGGCGGGCCAGGCCAAACGCACAGATCATCGACGAGCTGCCCGGCACCTGGGCGGCGCCCGTCGCGAGCATCTCCGTGCCGAAGGTCGGCAAGCGCTCGATCCCGGTCAGGATCAGGTCGACATTGATTTCGCCGGCGACGACGACGGTGCTCACGCGGCGGCTCCCCCGTCATGCAGCGTGAACTCGCCGACCACGCGGGTCAGCACGCCTTCGGACGGCGTATCCGGGCGATGGCCCAGCTGCAGGCAGCGGAAAAACGCGAACAGCTGGCCGACCACGGTATGCACCAGCAACTGCTGGGCCGGCGGCAACGCGTAAAGACCGGGCAGCTCGATGGCCAGCCCGTGCGGACCGGCAAGGTCCGCGCCGACGTCTTCGCCGACGACGATGCGCGTGGCACCGAGCGATTTCGCATCCAGTTCGCGTAGCAGGTCGGCCTCGTAAGCGCGGATGCCGGCATCGCCGGACAGGTACGCGACGAGCACGCCGCCGCGGTTCAACCAGGCCATCGGCCCGTGGCGGAAACCGAGGAAGGTTTCCGCCAGCGTCACCGTGTCGCCGCCGCTCATCTCCAGCATCTTCAGCGCCGACTCGCGCGCCGCGCCATAGGCGCCGGCGCTGCCGAGGTACACCGCCGTATCGCGCTCGCCCGCGGCCATCGCGGCCAGCGCGTCGGCGTAGAGATCGAAGACCCGTTCCACCAGCGCCGCGGCGCCATCGGCGGGCCGTGTCGCGCCCAGTGCACTACCGGCCAGCAACATGTTGGTGAAGCTGCTGGTCATGACCAGGCTGCGATCGTTCGTCCGCGGATCCAGCACCACCACGCCCACCCGCGGTTCGTCGCGATAGCGCGTGGCCAGCCGGCCCTGCACATGGCAGGTGATCACCAGGTGGCGCCAGCCCGGCGCACGCGCCAGCACGGCATCCACGGCACCGACGCTTTCCGGGCTGTCACCGGAGCGCGCGATGGAAATGAGCAGGCCATCGGCGCCATCGACCGCCCCGCTGCGCCCGCCGGCCGACGCCATGGGCAGGCTCCCCTGCAGGTGGGTCAGCAGGTCTCCCGCCGCGACGGCACGCACCGGGATGCCCAGCTCGGCCTGCAGGACCGGGGCAAGCGCCTCGCCCACGTACACCGAGCTGCCCGAGCCGGTGATCGCGATCTGCGCCGGACGCGCGGCAAGCGCATGATCGAGGGCGGCGCGATGCAGGGCGCCCTGCGATCCGGCCGTCGCCCGCCACGTGGCAGGCTGCTGCAGGATCTCGCGCAGGGTGTCGGCGCAGCCCAGGGCTTGCTGCTGGGCTGCGGTCATCCCGCGCAGGCTGGCGAGGGTCGGAAGGGAATCGTTGGACGGAAGGGTCATCGTGGGGCTTGACTTACGATAGGTTGAAAACGAAAGATAACGAAACTTTCGATTGCAGAGTAGCCCCGAGGAATCACGACATGCAAGCCCCGACGATTGAAGCCCCCACGCTCGCCACCCTGGACCTCCCGCCCGGCAAGCGTACGCGCCTGCAACGGATGCTTTACGGCCACGGCCCGGGCAACGGCACCCTGCTTGTCCTGCCGCTGGACCAGGGCCTCGAGCACGGCCCCACGGATTTCTTCCCGCATCCGCCGGCGCTCGACCCCAGCTACCAGTTCCGCCTGGCAGAGGCCGGCGGGTTCTCCGCGATCGCGCTCGGCATCGGCCTTGCCCAGAAGTACATCGGCGAATACGCCGGCCGCGTGCCGCTGATCCTCAAGCTCAACGGCAAGACCAACATCCCCGACGACGGCGACGCGACCTCGCCGCAGTTCGCCTCGGTGGAAGATGCCGTGCGCCTGGGCGCCGATGCCGTCGGCTACACGCTTTACGTCGGTTCGCCGCGCCAGCACGACGAACTGCGCCAGTTGCGCCAGGTGCGCGAGGATTGCGATCGCTTCGGCATGCCGCTGGTGCTGTGGGCCTATCCGCGCGGCGCGGCGATCGATACGCGCGGTGGCAAGGGCTCGCTGTATGCGCAGGATTACGCCGCGCGCGTCGCGCTGGAAGTCGGCGCCGACATCGTGAAGCTGCACGAGCCGGACGATCGCCGCGACGGCGTGCCCGGCCCCTATGCCTCACTGGACGAAGACGCCGCCGGCCGCACGTCGCGCGTCGTGCGGTCCGCTGGCCGCACCATCGTGCTGTTCTCCGGTGGCGAGAAGAACGACGACGACGACGCGGTGCTGCGCAAGGTCGAGTTCTACATGCAGCAGGGCGCCACGGGCGTGATGTTCGGCCGCAACATGTGGCTGCGTCCGTTCGAGCAGGCCGTGGCCTTGACCCGCCAGGTCCATGGGATCATGCAGCGCTATTCGCGCTGAAAGGCTATCGGATGACCGACGACCGCCACGACGAAAGCTGGGCCGGCTGCCTGTGCTGTTCGCCGCCCGCCGCGCGTGCCGCGGGTGGCGGCGAGGCCGGCAAGAATCCGCTGGAGACGGCACCGGTCGATGCCAGCCTGCGCCTGGTCGACTTCGCCCCGCGCAGCATGCTCGCCGCGGGCGCGACGCGGATCGAAACGCCGCGCTTCCCGGTGATCGACATGCACACCCACCTGACGTGGATGAAGCACACCCGCGGCGGTGTGTCGCTGGGCGAGGAGATGGTGCAGTTCACCAGCCCTTCCGACCTGCTGCCCTTGATGGATCGCAAGGGCATCCGCTGCATGGTGAACCTCACCGGCGGCGTCGGTCGCGGGCTGGAAGATTCCATCGCGCGTTTCGACCAGGCCGCGCCGGGCCGCTTCCTGACCCTGACCGAGCCCTCGTTCCATCTGTTCGGCGAGCCCGACTACCCTGCCCGCCAGGCCGATGCGCTGGCCGCGGCGGCGCGGCTGGGCGCGCGTGGGCTGAAGCTGCTGAAGACGCTCGGGCTCTACCTGCGCGAAGGCATCGACAGCGGCGCGCTGGTCGGCCTCGACGATCCACGCTTCGATCCGATGTGGGAGACCTGCGCCGCGCACGGCCTGCCGGTGTTCCTGCACACGGCCGATCCACTGGCGTTCTTCCAGCCCACCGACCGGCACAACGAGCGTTACGAAGAGCTCGCCCACCACCCGGACTGGTCCTTCTACGGCGCCGACTACCCCAGCCACGCCGCGTTGATGCAGGCGCGCGACCGGGTGATCGCACGGCATCCGCGCACGACCTTCGTCCTGCTCCACGTCGGCAACCAGGGCGAGCGACTGGACGACCTCGCGCAGACGCTGGCGGCCTACCCCAACACGATGATCGACATCAGCGCACGGATCGGCGAGCTGGGCCGCCAGCCCCGCCGCAGCCGGGCCTTCATCGAACGCTTCCAGGACCGCGTGCTGTTCGGCACCGATGCGGTGCCGCCGCCGTTTGGCAATGCCGTGCCCCAGCAGCTGCTGTGCGACGAGCTTTACGAGATCTATTACCGCTTCCTCGAGACCGAGGACGAATACTTCGACTACGCGCCGGCGGAAACCCCGCCCCAGGGGCGCTGGTCGATCTACGGCCTGGGCCTGTCTTCGGCTATCCTGCGCAAGGTCTACCACGACAACGCGGCGCGCCTGCTGCACCTGGCCTGATAAGCGAACACATGAGCGAACGACGCGCGAAAACGCCGCCGAAGAAACTGCTGATCGAAGAGCGCCGGCGCGCCATCGTCGACCTGTTGCGCGACGAGGGCCGGGTCACCGTCGACGATCTCGTGGTGCGTTACGGCGTGTCGGCCGTGACCATCCGCGGCGACCTCGAGGCACTGGAGTTGTCTGGCTCGGCGAAGCGTTCGCACGGTGGCGCGGTGCCCGCCGAGCCATCGCCCCAGGACGTGCCGCTGCCGATCAAGGAAGCCCGTCGCCTCGCGGAGAAGCGCCGCATCGGCGAAGCCGCCGCACGCATGGTGGCCGACGGCGAGACGATCATCCTCGACTCCGGCTCCACCACGGTGGAAATCGCGCGCTGCATCCGCCAGCGCAAGTGGCAGTCGCTCACCGTCATCACCAATGCGCTGAACATCGCCCTCGAACTCAGCGGGCTGTCCACCGTGCGGGTGATGATGCTCGGCGGCATGCTGCGACAGACCTCGTACTCGCTGGTCGGGATGGACGCCGAGCGCGCCCTCGCCCGGCTTTCCGCCGACCGGCTGTTCCTCGGCGTGGACGGCCTGGACACCGTGGTCGGCGTCACCACGCCCGACCCGCAGGAAGCCAGCCTCAACGCGATGATGGTGAAGTGTTCGCGCGAGGTGGTGGCCGTGCTCGACGCCAGCAAGATCGGCCAGCGCAGCCTCGCCGTGATCACCCCGATCGCGGGCCTGAACGTCGTGATCACCGATACCAGCGCCCCGAAGGGCGCGGTGGACTCCCTGCGCGAGCAGGGCGTGGAAGTGCAGCTGGTCTGATCGGGCTAAGGCGTCGCGATCGGCCAGGTCCTCCCGGACGCGAACCCTTCGCTGCGATGTTCCATCCGCAGGCAGTGCCCTGCGCACGCCACGGTCAGCCGCTTTGCCAACGCGCCCACCGGTGCCGTGGCTAGCCGCCGTTCGAGCGGGTCGTGGCTGGGATGCGCCTGCAGCCACAGTGCCAACGCGCCCATGCGGAGCGTCGCGATGTAATCGGCGCCACGCGCGATCCGGCCCGAGAGGAGGTCGGCATAGTTCTGGTCGAAGGTCACGCTCGCAGGATCTACCGTCGGCACCGCGGTATCGTCGAGCATGGCCTTCTGTCCTGGCACCCCGCCCAGGGCAACGATGTAACCGAGAACCGCGAAGGCGTCGTCCGGATGGCCACCGACCTCGTTCGACCGGACGGCGAAAGCCCACTCGAATGCCGCCGCGCCACGATAATCAACATCCGCCGCCACAACCGGCGCCATCGCGACCTGGCATGCGTCGGGCACCTGGGCGCCCTCCGGCAGCGCGGCCATCATCTCCGCGGCCAGATGGACCTGGCTTCGTGCACCCGTTTCGGTGAACGCGGTATCGAGCACCGTGTTCGCGTGGGCATGCAGGCGGCGGAACGTCGCCGCGGCGGTGCATGCCATGTCCAGGCCACCGACGGCATCGCCATCGACGAAGCGGAGCGCGGCGGCGCTCGCCCAGAACTTCAGTGCGGGCAAGGCCCCGGCCACGGGCAACATGGAATCCGCGGGCATGGTGTTCCACCACGTGTCGTAGCCGGCGAGGGACTGCACGCGGGCGAGCAGGACCGCGTTGCGTACCAGCACCGCGCGGATCGCCTCGCGCCGTGCGCGGACCTGGTCGAGGCAGGAAGAAACGGCGAGACCACATAAGAGGGCGTAGTCGCCGTCAGGCACCGACCTGGAGGGCTTGCCCACCGTCGCCGCGGCGTACGGGAAGCGTGGCCACGCCCCGGTGCGCTCGTGCTCCGCGTGCGCGCCGTCCGTCCAGCGCAGGGCAATGGCCCGATCGGCCTTGTACGCAGCGTCAACCTGCGTCGTCGAAAGATCGAAACCAAACGACCAAAGCAACGGATAGGCATTGCGTCCCGGCGGCTGCGGCGGCATGCGCAGCTGCCCGGCCAGCGCGATCTGCGCGGCCGACGGCTTGTACCCCTGCGGCGGCGCATCGGCCGCCATCACGGTCCCGGCCAGCATGGCGGCCAGCATGGCGATCGATCCGGGGTTCATCCTGACCCTCATTCGTGGACGGACCATGTCTTGCCCTGCACCGGTCTCCAGCGCTCCGACATCTCGATGCACTTGCCTTCGCAGGCAACCGTGAGGCGCTTCGCGAGCGAGCCGGCGGGCGCCGCGGCGATCCGCGCGTCCAGTGGTTTGTCGGATGGGTGTTCGCGCAACCACAGGGCAAGCCCGGCGATCCGTATCGTGGAGAGATAGTCCGCCTCGCGATCGACCTGGCCGTTGAGGGAGCTGACCAGGTATTCGCGTATCTCCTTCGGCGACTCCACACCCTGCATCGCAGGCAGGTCGCGGCGCACCTTTGCCAGCACGGCATCCGGCAGGACAGCATCGTCGAGCATGGCGCGCTGCGTTGCCTCACTGGCGAGCGCGGCGTGGAAACCGACCATCGCGTAGTCCATGCCGCCCATGCCGCTCCTTTCGCTCGTGCGATTCAGGAACTGGTGTTCGTACGCGGCCATGCCTCGCGTGTCGACGTCGGCAAGCGTCGGGGCGGCGACCGCGTCGCGGCAGCTCTGCGGGACAGGTACGCCCGCCGGCGCCATCGCGAGGATTTCGACGACCAGGTGCATGCCCCGCCGCGCTCCCGCTTCGGCAAGGATGGCATCGACGAGGGTGTTCGCGTGGGCGCGCAACCGGCGAAAGGTACCCGCTGCGGTGCACGCCTCGTCGAGTCCACCGACCACGTCGCCGTCGACTACGCGGAGCGCGGCGGCTGACGTCCAGAACTGCAATGCGGGTTGCACGCGCGGCATCGGCAGGGCCACGTCGGCCGGCATCGTGTTCCACCATGTGTCGTACGAGGCCAGGCTGCGAACACGCGCAAGCAGCGCGGCGTGTTTGCCCAGGATCGTGCGCACGTCGGCCACGTGGCCACGTACGTGCCCGAGGCACGAGGGCGTTTCCTTGCCACAAAGCGCTGCGTATTCCTCGCGCGTTACCCTGGCAAACGGCGCGGCCATCGACGCGGCGCTGTGCGGAAACGGCGGCAAGTGATCCGTCCGCTCGAACGTCGCATAGGCTTCGCTCGCCCACGCGGCGGCTTTCTTCCGGTCGGCTTCGTAGGCCGCATCGACCTGCCCCGGAGCCAGGTCGTAATCGAACGACCACAGCAAGGGGTAGGCATTGCGCCCTGGTGGCTGCGGCGGCATGCGCAGCTGGTCGGCCAGCGCGATCTGTGCGGCCGTGGGCTTGTACACCTCCGACGGTGCGTCGGCCGCTGTCGCGGTCCCGGCCAGCATGGCGGCCAGCATGGCAATCGATCCGAGCTTCATCCGTTCCCCGTCCGTGGCATCCCCGGGGCGTAACTTATCGCGAATCGCGGCGCAACGCGCCATCCGGGAACATGTGTTCGCTGAAGAAATCGATGAACACCCTGAGCTTGGGCAGGACGTGCCGGCCCGATGGCCACAGCAGGTGGAAGCTGCTGGCAGCGTCGAGATGATCTTCGAGGAGGGTCACGACGGCGCCGCTGGCCAGCGCCTGGCGTGCCGAGTGGTCGGGGACGAAGGCGATGCCATGGCCGCGCGAGGCGAAGTGCACGCGGCTGAGGATGTCGTTGCAGACCAGCGATTCGGGTAACCGCAGATCCGCTGCGTCACGCAGGGGCCACGTCTCCAGCCGGCCCGTGCTCGGATAGCGGTAATGCATGCACTTGTGCGTGAGCAGGTCGCCCGGCGTGCGCGGCGTGCCGTGCTCGCGCAGGTAGGCCGGCGACGCGATGAGATAGCGGTTGAAGCTGCCCAGGTAGCGTCCGGCCAGCCGCGAATCTGCCGGTTCGCCCACGCGAAGCACGGCGTCGAAGCCTTCTTCGATGACGTCGACCATCCGATCGGTGAAGTCGAGGTCCAGTGCGATGTCGGGATAGGTGGCGACGAAGTCGGCCAGCACCGGCAGGACCAGGTCGTTCACCGTCGGCAGGCTGACCCGCAGCCGCCCCTGCGGATTACCCACGCGTTCGGACAGTTCCGTTTTGGCCGCTTCTGCTTCGGCGAGGATCCGCCGGCAACGGACCAGGAAGAGGTGGCCTTCCGCGGTGAGCGTGATGCTGCGGGTGCTGCGGTGGAACAGGCGCACGCCCATCGACGCTTCCAGCCGCGCCACGCTTTTGCCGACCGCCGCCGCCGAGACGCCAAGCGCCCTGCCGGCGTCGACGAAGCTGCGGGTCTCCGCCACGCGGACAAAGGTGTAGAGGCTGCCGAGGCTTTCCACGTGCTCATTCCATTGCGGACGTTTTTGTCCCGTATGCGCCGAACTCTACCCTTCTTTATCCTTTATCGCGAGCCACCTAGACTGGCGAACATTGATTTGCAAAGGAATTCCGACATGACCCGGATGCATCGGGACGCCGTTGCCGTGCCCCTGACCTTCCCCTGGACCGGCCTGCTCTGCCTCGCCGCAGCGGGCTTCATCACGATCATCACCGAGGCCCTGCCTGCCGGGCTGTTGCCTACGATGAGCGCCGGCCTGGGGGTGAGCGAGGCACTGATCGGCCAGCTGGTGACGGTGTACGCGCTGGGCTCGGTGCTGGCAGCGATACCCGTCGTGGCGTACACGCGCCGGTTCAACCGACGCCCCCTGCTGCTGACGGCGATTGCCGGCTTCGCCGTGGCCAACACCGTCACCGCGCTGTCGAACGCCTACGTCCTTATCCTCGTGGCACGCCTCATCGGCGGCGTCAGCGGCGGCCTGCTCTGGGCACTGGTGGCCGGCCATGCCCTGCGCATGGTGCCGGGCGAACGCCAGGGCCGGGCCATGGCGGTGGCGCTGGTCGGTGCGCCGCTCGCGCTTTCGCTCGGCATTCCCGCCGGCACCTGGCTCGGCAATGCGATCGGCTGGCGCGCCACGTTCGGCATCATGTCCGGCTTCAGCGTGCTGCTGTTCGCCTGGGCGCGCTTCGCGCTGCCCGACTTCCCCGGCCTGGCCAACCCGGGCCCGCTGCGCCTGCGCAAGGTGATCGCGCTACCCAGCGTCGCCCAGGTGCTCGGCACCCTGCTGGTCTTCGTGCTCGCCCACAACGTGGTCTACACGTACATCGCGCCGCTGCTGGCCACTGCCGGTGCCGGTGCCGCGGTCGACCGCTACCTGCTGGTCTTCGGGCTGGCCTCGGTCGGCGGGATCTGGCTAGCCGGAGCGTTCGGCGACCGGCACATGCGTGCGCTGGTGGTCGGTGGCGTGGTGGCGTTCCTCGTCGCCGCGCTGTCGATCGCGCTGTTCGCAACCCGGCTGCCGGTACTCACCATCGCGCTGGCGGTGTGGGGACTTGGCTTCGGTGCGACGCCCACGCTGCTGCAGACCGCGCTGGCGCGCAACGCCGGCGAGTCGGCCGACGTCGCGCAGTCGTTGCTGGTCACCGGGTGGAATGTCGCGCTCGCCCTCGGCGGCATGCTCGGCGGTGCCGTGCTGGACCACGCCGGCGCGGGCGCGCTGGCGTGGAGCATCCTGCCGCTGCTGGCCCTGGCACTGGCCACGGCGTGGCGGCCGGCGGCATGGCGCCGGCCGGCCGTGTGACGCGACGCCGTCAGGTACCGTCGGCGGGCGCTTCGACCACGTCGCGCACGCTGTAGACGTCGATCGCGTAGGGCGACGTCGTATCGCCGGTCGCGGTGAAACGACCGAAGATGGTGGCGTCGGCCCGGGCGCTCTTCGACGCCATGGCTCGCCGGAAAGCGGAGACGTCGCGCTTGTGGCTCGTGCTTTCGTCGATGGTCAGCGCCACGCCACCCTTGCACTGCGCATCGGCCAGCGTGGTGATCTTGCCCTCGCTGGATGCGATGCCACGCACGGTGACGGTGGTGCCGACGTAGCGCTGCGCCGTGCCGAGCACGGTACAGATGCTGTCTGGCGGCGATTCGTCGCCACGCGCGAAAGCCGGTCCGCTGACGGACGCGACGGCCAGGACGACCCCCGTCGCCCGGATGAAAGTCTGCACGTTCATGCTGGTATCCCCCTGTCACTAGCCCCGGAAGGGCCTGCCGTATGGACGGCTGAACGGAAGATCGCGCGGCTGCCGCAGCGCGTCAATAAGAAAAATACGCATGCGGGTGGCCTTAGAATGGGCCTTTGGCCGCCCGGGATCACGGACGGTCGTTCGGGGAGTCCGCATGGACGGCAAGGCCAACATCCCCCTGGGCATCGCCTTTGGCATCGTAGCCGGCGCGCTCTGGGGCACGGTATTCGTAGCACCACAACTCGCCCACGACTTCACCGGGCTGCAACTGGCAGCCGGCCGTTACCTCGTCTATGGCGCCATCTCGGCGATGCTGCTGGTGCCGCGCTGGCCGATGCTGCGTGGCTGGCTCGAAGCCCGTCACTGGCGCGCCCTGGTCGGCCTCAGCTTGCTGGCCAATATCGTCTACTACGTCGCCCTGGCCACGGCCGTGCAATGGGGTGGCGTGGCGATGGCGTCGCTGGTGATCGGCTTCCTGCCGGTCGTCGTTACCGTGGTCGGTAGCCGCGCCGTCGGCGCCGTGCCCTTGCGCCGGCTGGTCCCGTCGCTGTGTTTCAGCGCCGTCGCGATCACCTGCATCGGCTGGCAGGCCCTGGCCGGCGATGGCACGGGGCGCGTCGAATGGCGCGGCGTGGCCGGGTTCCTGTGCGCGATCGCGGCGCTGGTCTCGTGGACGATCTATGCGCTGCGCAACGCACGCTGGCTGCACCGGCTGCCGCACGTGTCAGCCCACGACTGGAACCTGCTGACCGGGCTGGTCACCGGCGCGCTGTCGCTGCTGCTGGTCCCCGCGGCGATGTACTTCGACGGCGGCACGCACACGATGGCTGCGTGGACCCGCTTCGCCGGGATCAGCGCCGGCATGGCGGTATTCGCCTCCATCCTCGGCAACGGCTTCTGGAACCGGATGAGCCGCCTGCTTCCGCTAACCCTCGTCGGGCAGATGATCCTCTTCGAAACCCTGTTCGCCCTGCTCTACGGGTTCCTGTGGGAAGGCCGCTGGCCCGCGGCCACCGAATGGGTGGCGATGGCATGCGTGGGCCTGAGCGTGGTGACCTGCCTCCACGCCCACCGGCCGGCGCGCGCGTAGCGCCCGGCTATGCCTTGCCCGCCGCGATGTTCACGCTGATGGCGATGATGAAGACGTTGAAGAAGAACGCGATGGCGCTGTGCATCAGCGCGATGCGGCGCAGGTAACGGGTGGTGATCTGGACGTCGGAGACCTGGAAGGTCATGCCGATGGTGAAGGAGAAATACGCGAAGTCCCAGTAATCGGGGTCTTCGTTACCGGGGAAATCCAGGCCCTGGTGGTCCTTGCCGAACTCACCGTAGAAACCGTGCGCATAGTGCAGGGCGAACAGCGAGTTCATGAACGCCCAGGCCAGGATGATGGTTGAGGCAGCGATGGCGATCGCCGCCGCCCCGCCCTTGTCCGACGACTGCAGCTCCGTACTGACCGCGACCAGCACCACCGACGACAATACGGTGCCGGCCATCAGGGTGGTCCATCGGCCGACGTCCTGCTGCCTTGCCTGTCGCCGCATCGTCGCGGTGTTGGCGTGCAGGAAGATCCCGAGGATCAGCCCGAGGTAGACCACGGTGCCGATGTCGAAGCCGAGCAGGAAGGACAGCCGCAGCGGTACGCCGCAGGCGGCGAGCCCCGCGACCGACACCGCGGCGACCAGCGCGCCAACGAGGAAACGCGGCCGGGCATGGATGTAGCGCCGGGGCCAGGCGATGTGGGAACGCGGCTTGGTCGTCATGGCGCGGACTATAGCTGCGTTCCCATCGAGCCATCAAAGCCCGGCCGTCGCCTCTCGCAAGATCCTGGCGGCCTTCGTCGTTGCCTCCGCGGTGGCGGCGACTTCGGCCCGCGCCTGCACCCAGTCCTTCGTGTCCAGCGCATCGCCGATACCCGGCAAGGGCGCGACGTCCTCGCCCTCCTTCTTGCTCGGAGCTTGCAGCAGGTGCCGGTACCACGGCCGCTGCGGCAGGCCCGCCGGCTGCAGCCACGCCACGGCGAACGCACGCAGCTTCGCATTCACCACCGCGGCCTTCGCCGCCGGCAGGTCGCCTGCCGCCGACGCCTTCGCGTCGAACGCCTGCGCCGCGTCGAGCAGATCCTTCTGTGCCCCGCGCAAGGATGCGAGGTCGACCGGCTCCCACGCATCGTCCACCCGCACCGGTGGTTTCACCTCCCGGTACGCCACCGAAGCCAGCCGGTAGGCATCCGACGCCAGCAGCGTGTTGTGTCGCTGTGCATCGCGATGCGCCGCTTCCGCGCCGGCCTGCAGGCGATCGATGTCCTTGCCCAACGCCTGCGCGAATGCCGTGTAGCGCCAGGGCAGCACGTCCGCGTTCGCCGTGCGCAACGCAAGCCGCGCATTGGTTTTCGCCAGCAGGCCGACGTAGGCGAGCCCGGGGTCGCCGAAGCGCTGGTAGTGCGTGTAGGTGTCGTACAGCGAGTGGTACACCGGCACGCTTTCCTCGTCGCCATCGCGGTCGTAGCCGTAGCGCACGTGCAGCGAAGGCACGCCGAAGCGATGGGCGAACGGCAGGTAGTCCGAACCTGTGCCGAGCCGCGTCGGCACGATCGCCGCATCGGCATCCTTGCCCTTCGCCGCCGCATCCACCGCCCGCTTGGCCAGGCGTCGCGCCTGCACGCTGGCACCGGTCTCCGGATCGCGCAGGTCGGCGGCGACGCCGTCGACCAGGCTGGCCAGCGACGGATCGCCACCGGCGGCAAGGAAGCCACGCCCGGTGGTGTCGTTGTTGAGGTAGAACACCGCGTGTTTCGCCAGGTCGGCGGCGTGTCGCTCCGCCCACGCCTTCGAACCGAGGATACCGAGCTCCTCGCCATCCCAGCTGGCGAACACCAGCGTCCGCTTCGGCCGTTGGCCCGCACGTGCCAGCTCGCCCACGGCCTTCGCTTCCGCCAACAGCGCCGTCGTGCCCGCCAGTGGATCCCACGCGCCATATACCCAGGCATCGTGGTGTACGCCACGGATCACCCACTCGTCGGGCCAGGTGCTACCGCGCAGCGTGGCAATGACGTTGTAGAGCGTCTGCCACTCCCACGGCGAGCGCACCTCGAGATGCACCGGGGCATCGCCGCCGACGTGGTAGGTGAACGGCAACCCGCCCTGCCAGCGTAGCGGTACCGGCTTGCCGCCGAGTGCCTGCAGGAAGTGCGTCGCATCGCCGTAGCCGATGGTGACGACGGGAATCGACAGATCGGCGGTGCGGTGCGCGGCCTGCAATTGTTTCGCCGTGGCCGCGTCGAGCACGCTATCGATGCCCAGCGTGCCGCGCTGCACGGTGCGCTCGGTGCGCCATGCGCCAGCCGGATAGACGTCGCCCTTGGGGTAGCCATCCTCCGACGGATCCGAATAGATCACCACGCCCAGCGCGCCATGCTGTTGCGCCAGGCGTGGCTTGACCCAGCGGCCTGCCCCGCTGGATTTTACGATCACCACCTTGCCCTTCACCGATTCGCCCAGCTGCTCCAGCTCGTCGTAGTCGCGGGCCAGCCCTTCGTTGACGAAGACCAGCGGCGCATCGACGCGGCCATCCGGGCTGTAGGCCTCCATGCCCGGCAGCACGCCCTCGCGCCGCGAGGTGTCCGGGTCGCCGGCCACCGCCGGCTCGCTGAAGTCCGCCGCGTATCGGTCCGCCGAGGTCAATGCGAGCTGCTGGGTCGTCGGATAGGCGACCAGCACCCGCACCGGTTCGATCGAGACGTCCCAGCCCCACTGGCGCAGGCTGGCGGCGATGAAATCGGCATTCGCCTTGTCGTGCGGCGAACCGACCTGGTTCGGTGCCGAGGCCAGGCGCTTCAGCCAGCCGTCGAGGTCGGCGCGGTCGATCGACGCGTCCACGCGTTTTTCGACATCGCGTTCGCTGGTCGATGAGGCCGGGCCGAAACCGATGAGGGGAGTCTCCTGCGCCATGGC
Organism: Bacillus sp. NP157; assembly: GCA_018889975.1. Taxonomy (NCBI): domain Bacteria; kingdom Bacillati; phylum Bacillota; class Bacilli; order Caryophanales; family Bacillaceae; genus Bacillus; species Bacillus sp. NP157. The sequence goes on along the minus strand of CP076546.1, from coordinate 703,675 downwards.
GGCGCCGGGGACGGCGGTAAACAGGAACGCGGCAAGCACGCTACGCATCGGCATCACTTCCATCGGTAGGTCACGCTGCCGTAGACGTACCGGCCGTTCCAGCTCATCGGCGAGAACAGGCTGTATTTGAAGTTACCGCTCGTGGAGTTGGCGTATTTCACCTGCTCCGGGCGTGCGTTGGTAACGTTGTCCGAGCCGACCGCGAAGGTCCAGTTATCCAGCGTGTAGTCCGCGGAAAGGTCGAGCGTCCAGCGATGGTCGAAGTCCTGGTCCAGGGCGACGCCGCTGTTGCTGAATACCGTGTAGCTGCCGAAGCGCTGCACGTTGGCATGTCCCGCCCACCGCCCATGCAGGTAATCGAAACCGACGTCGAGCTTCGTGCGCGGGTTGGTATCACCCAGCAAGCCCAGCCGTTCGCGGCGTTCGACGCGCTGCACGGCGACGCCCAGTTCATCGAGGATGGCCGGGTTCGGCTTCACCTTCGTCACCTTGTTCTCGTTGTACGCCCAGCTCACGGTGCTGTTCAGGCGGTCGCCGTTGTCGAAGTCGAAGCCATACTGGCTGACCAGGTCGAGGCCGCGCGTACGCGTGTCGACGGCGTTGGTGAAGTAACGGATCGACTGGTAGTTCGCATCGACGCCGTTCGCCGCGAGGTACGCCGCCACCGCCGGCGTGTTCACCGGGATGTTCGACGACAGGTTGATGCGATTGCTGATCTTGATCCAGTACGCATCGGCGCTGAGGTTCCAGCCATCCAGCGGCTCGAGCACCAGGCCCACGGTGGCACTGCGCGACTTCTCCGGCTTCAGCGCCTGCGCGCCCAGCAGCGACGCCGCCGGCGCGTCGACCGGGAACGTGCCCGACTGCACCAGCACCTGGCCCTGGCCGAGGTCCTGCAGCTGCGAGGAGATGTCGGCGTAATGCTGCTGGACGAGGGTGGGCGCGCGGAAGCCGGTGCCGACGCTGCCACGCAAGGCGACCCGTGGGGTGAAGTCGAAGCGACCCGACAACGAGCCCGACGTGGTCCCGCCGAAGTCGCTGTAGTGCTCGTGGCGACCAGCCAGCGACACGGCGAACCGATCGGTCAGGTTGGTCTCCAGGTCGATGTACTCGGACACGTCGTGCCGCTGCCAGTTGCCTTGCAGGTCGCCGGTGATGCCGCCGTTCGCGCCGTACTGCGACACCGCATCGCCCGGCGTCACCTTGTACGCCTGGCGCAGGTATTCCAGCCCGAACGATACGCTCACCGAATTGGGCAGCCAGGACGGAGTGAACTCCTTGCTGATGTCCACGTTGCCGGTCTGCTGCTGGGTCTTGTAATCGGCCCCCTGGATGAAGAACGGGGTGTAGCCGTAGGCCTTGTACCAGTCGGCGTTGATCGCATGGCTGCGCTGGTCGTATTCGTTGGAACCGTGCGTCGCCGAGACATCGTAGTGCCAGCCATCGCCCAGCTCGCCGCGCAGGCCGGCGGTGAGCGTGGTGTCGTTGACGATCGGGATGCTGACCGGCAGGTAGCCCTGCGGATAGATCGACGCCACGTTGGTCGAGTCGCCACGATGGCGGTAAAGGCTGGCGGTTTCGTCGCGGTCGCGCCGGTAGATCGCCGTGAAGTACACCTCGGCCGCCTTGTTGAACTCGTACTGGCCGGTCAGCGAGACCTTGTTCGACTGCACGGCGGGATCGCCCAGCCAGTACACCTTCCTGCCGTAGGTCGTGCCCACCGAAGCAGCGGTCTGGTCGCGGCCCGCGCGATTGGTTCCGTCGTTGTTCTGCGTATCGATCGCGACGTGGATCGAGCCCTTGTCACCCAGGCGGAAGCCGGTGTCCGCGCTCAGCTGTCGCTGCAGGCCATCGCCAGCGGAATAGCCACCGAACTTCGCCGTGACCTGGCCGCCCTCCCCGCCTTTCTTCAGGATCACGTTGATGACGCCGCCGATCGCATCGGAACCGTAGCGCGCCGACTGGCCATCGCGCAGCACTTCGATGCGCTCGATGGCCGAGATGGGAATCGCGTTGAGGTCGACCGGGTTGGAACCGCGGCCGACGGCGCCACCGAGGTTGAGGAACGCGCCTGCGTGCTGTCGCTTGCCGTCGATCAGCACGAGGACCTGGTCCGGGCTCAGCCCACGCAGGGTCACCGGGCGTGCCACTTCCGCGCCGCTGATCGTCGTCGGCTGCGGGAAGTTGAGCGAGGGCACGAGCCGGGCCAGCGCGGCGGTGAGCTGGGTGGCACCGGTCTGCTGCAGCTGCTGGGGCGTGATGACGTCGATCGGCTGCAACGAACTGGACACGGTGCGCTCTGTGCTGCGGGTGCCGGTCACGATCACGGTGTCGAGCTTGCTGGCCTTCGCGGCCTCCGGCGACTGGCTCGATGCGTCCTGCGCATGGGTGGCGGTGGCGGCGCTGGCGAGTGCGAGCGACACGGCGAGGAACAAAGGCGAGCGATGGCGGATGAAACGGTGGGACATGAGCTGTACTTCCCCTGGGGAGAGCCTGGTCGAGGCGAATGGCCGCCCGCGGCAACGCATGGGCGCAGCCGGCAACGGGACGGTATGGACGAAAAAGGCGGACGGCGACGCAAGCCGCGGGGCGAACCCGCGGTCAGTGATGCGTCAACGTGGCAAAGGCGCGAAGAGGCGCTGGATCAGCCCAGGCAACAACAACACGCGCGCACCACGAAACATCGCGGCATGGCCGCGGACGTCGTCGGGGAATCGGGCGTGCTGTGGTCGATGATGTTCACTGGGAGAGGATGTCGCCTGGCTGTTGCCGCCCGAGGGCGGCGGTTGGCAGTGGGCCGCGGTCGATGGAGCACGTACCGCACGCCATTTGTTGCACCGCGTCGTGCATTTGTCAACTTCATGCGTCTTGCCGTCATGCCGACGAGTGCCTATGTCATCATTCGCACCGACATCCGAGGCCCATCCCCATGAGCGATTACGACGACGATTACGAATACGAGCGCGAGCACGGCGACGACGACGAAGAGGACAGCGTCGAATCGCAAGTCTGGCACCTGTTGTTGCTGATCAACCCGGGTGACGAAGACGCCGCCCTGCAGCAGTTCACCGCGTATCGCGACGCCGTGGAGCAGGAAGGCGAGGACGATCCGCTGCGCATCGTCACGCAGGTGACCGACTGGCGTTCCGCCTTCGAGGTGGAAGCCGACGATACGCGTGCGCTGGTCGAGGCGATCAACGAACTGGTGGTGCGCTGGAACCTGCAGATCGACTGGGGCGGCGATCCGGACGAAGACGAGTTCCATGACGACATCGATGGGCCGGAGATCTTCTCGCGTGCCTACGACGCACTGAACGAGCGCGGCTACACGCTGTGGTCGCGCGAGGCCGACGAAGACGATGCCTATGCGGGCTGGATCACTTCGTCGCGCGATGACGAGCAGATGCGCGTGCTGGCCACGGCGCTCGGCATCAACCTGCGGCTCGGCAACCAGGTGATGTAACGCCCGGCAAGGCCGTCACAGGGTCAGCACGGTCTTGCCCTTCTTCTGCCTGGCGGGCGCTTCGGCGTAGGCACGCGCGGCATCCTCCAGCGGGTACAGCCGATCGACCTGGGGCTTGATCCGGCCGTCGGCGACCCAGCCGACGATCTCGGCCAGCTGCGCCGCGTCCGGCCGCACGATGAACCAGAAAGCTTCGATGCCGAGCTGCCGCGCCCGTTCCGGCGACGGCGCGTCTTCCGCCTCGCCCGAGATCGTGACGAGGCGCGCCTTCGGCTCGACGAACCGCCAGCTGCGTTCGAGCAGGTCGTGGCCCACCGTGTCGAACACCACGTCCACGTGCCCGGCGTGTTCTTCGAACCGAGCGTCCTGGGTGTCGATCGCGACGTCGGCGCCCAGCGCGAGGCAGAGTTGCACGGCGTCGCTGCCGCGCGCCGTCGCGATCACCCGCGCACCGGCACCCCTGGCAATCTGGATGGCGAACGTACCCACGGCGCCAGCACCACCGTGGATCAGCACCGTCTCGCCTCGCACCAGCCGGGCGTGGTCGAAGAAGGCCTGCCACGCCGTCAGCGCACCGATCGGCAGCGTGCTGGCTTCGATCGACGTCACGCCGTCGGGCAGCCGCGCGACCTCGGCGGGCAGCGCACTGGCCTGTTCCGCCGCGGCGCCATTGCGCCAGAAGTCGATCAGGCCAACCACGCGATCACCCGGGCTGAAGCCGTGCGTCGCGCGACCCGCGCCCACCACGCGGCCGGCAAACTCGTGGCCGATGATCACCGGCAGCGAGCGCCAGCTGCCGTCCTGCACGGGCATCGTCCCGTTGGTCACCCAGGTCGGCTCGGCGAAGGTCAGGCCCACCGCCTCCACGTCGATCAGCAGCCGGTCATCGGCGTCCGCCGGGGCCGCCGTTTCACCGACCGTGATGGAGAGGTCGCCCGCTTTCGCGTCGGAAATCCAGGCTGCTTTCATGGGCTGGCCCTGCGCCGGTGTGGTGCGCGAAGGGTTCCACCGGGAGCGTGGTCGTGGCTTGGACGGAATCGCCGCTAGCCTGGCTGCGCCGTACGTTCCTTGAGGATATCGATGAAGGCGCGGACCTTGACCGTCGCTTGCCCTGCATACACCGCGTAGACGCCAGCGACCGGCAAGGCGTGGCCGGGGAGCAAGGCGACGAGGCGCCCAGCCTTGAGGTCGTCGTCGACCACGTAATCGGGCAATACCGACAGCCCCATGCCTTCGAGCACGAGCGCATGCACGGCACGGGTGTTGTTCGCACTGGCCACCGCGTCGACCTGCACGGCGCGCTTCATGCCGCTGCCATCGCTGAAGGTCCAGCGCGTGGGCGACGGCAGCATCGTGTGTGCGACCCAGCGATGGGCGGCGAGGTCTTCCGGCGCGACGGGCGTGCCGTGTTCGGCGAGGTACGCGGGCGACGCCACCAGGCACTGCCACATGTCGGACAGTTTCGCCGAACGCAGCGCGGAATCGCGCAGGAAGCCGACGCGGATGGCGACGTCGATGCGGTCCGCGATGAGGTCGACCAGTGCATCGCTCACCACCAGCTCCGGCCGGATCTGTGGAAAGCGGCGAACGTATTCGGCCAGCGCCGGCGCGACGATCGCCGGGCCGTGGTCGCCCGAGGCGGCCACGCGCAGGCTACCCATCGGGGTGTCGCGGCATTCGCCCAGCCGGGTGACGGCGGCTTCGGCGTCGGCGACGACGCGCGCGCAGTCCTCGTAGAACCGTTCACCGGCGTCGGTCAGCGACATCTTCCGCGTGCTTCGCAGCACCAGGGTCATACCCACCTCGGCTTCCAGCCGGGCGAGATGCTGGCTCACCATGGCCTTGGTCGTACCCAGTTGCTCCGCGGCGGCCGTGAACGAGCCCGCGCGCACCAGCGCGACGAACACCCCCAGCCGGTTCAGATTCACTTCCACGCGGTCACCTCGCCCTGGCTTCGGATAGCTTGCCAGCGATTGTAAACCTAAACTACACAATGAATCGCCGAAAAGTCCATTCCCACGCAACGATCCATGGCGCATCCTGCCCGCCATCACCTCGTTGCCCTCACCCCCTGGGATCCCGCATGAAAATCGTCCTGTTCGGCGCCACCGGCAATATCGGCAAGGTCATCCTCGACGAGGCCCTCGCCCGTGGCCACCACGTCACCGCCATCGTTCGCGACCCGGCGAAGCTCGGCGTGACCCACCCGCAGCTGACCGTCACCAAGGGCGACCTGCTCACGCCGTCGACCTACGTCGCCGCCCTCGCCGGCCAGGATGCCGCGGTCGCCAGCGTCAACGATCCCAACCCGGACAACGTGCCGAAGCAGGCCGAAGTGCTGCTGGACACCCTGTCGAAGGCCGGCGTGCGCCGTTTTGCCTGGGTCGGCGGCGCCGGCTCGCTGGAAGTGGCGCCGGGCGTCCGCGTCATCGACGACCCGCACTTCCCCGCCGAGTGGAAAGACTCGGCCATGGGCATGGTCAGGGCGCTGGACGTGTTCCGGAACAGCAAGGCCGACATCGACTGGACCTTCATCAGCCCCGCCGCGATGATCGCCCCGGGCGAGCGCACCGGTACCTATCGCGTCGGCGGCGACCAGCTGCTGGTCGATGCCCAGGGCAACAGCCACATCTCCCAGGCCGACTACGCCATCGGCCTGCTCGACCGCATCGAGAAGGGCGATGCCGCCCGCAAGCGGATTACGCTGGCGTATTGAGGTGTAGGAGCGCGCCTGCGCGCGACCCAGGCTGGCTTCTGGCCTCCATCGCGCAGGCGCGCTCCTAGCTGGCTTCTGGCCCCCATCGCGCGCAGGCGCGCTCCTACACGCGGTTCTGAACGGGCCGCCGGGCTGCACCGGCTATACTGCGCTGATGAACTATCGCCACGCATACCACGCCGGCAACTTTGCCGATGTCATGAAGCACATGGTGCTCGTGGCCCTGATCGACTCGATGAAGCAGAAGCCGACACCGTTCTGCTACATCGAGACGCACGCCGGAAGCGGCCGCTACGACCTGCGTAGCCGCGAAGCCCGCAAGACCGGCGAGGCAGACGACGGCGTCAGCGCGCTGAAAACCGCCACCGGCCTGCCTCCGCTGGCCTGGAAGTGGCTGGAGGCCGTGCGTGCCTGCAACGAAGGCGACGACACCTTCCGTTTCTACCCGGGCTCGCCGTGGTTCGCCGCCCACCAGATGCGCGAGAACGATTCGGCCCAGCTGTGTGAACTGCAGGCGCAGGAAGCCGGCGAACTGCGCCAGCTGTTCCACAACGACAAGCGCGTGCATGTGCACCACCGCGACGGTTACGAAGCGCTCGGCGCCCTCGTGCCGCCGAAGGAAAAGCGCGGGCTGGTGCTGATCGACCCGCCGTTCGAACAGCAGGACAACGAATTCCGCGTCATTGAGAAAGCACTCAAGGCGGCCATGGAAAAGTGGCCCACCGGCATCTTCGCCGTGTGGTACCCGATCAAGCTACGCAGCCACGTGCAGCCATTCCACCGCTGGCTGTCGGTGAAGAGTGGCGCCAAGCGCGTGCTCGCCGCCGAACTGCTGCTGCACAAGGACGACTCCCCGCTACGCCTCAACGGCAGCGGAATGGTCATCGTCAACGCGCCGTGGAAGCTGGATGACGCCCTGCGCGACGGCCTGAAGGCCCTGCCCAAACTACTGGGTGAGCCGGGCGAAGCCGAATACCGGCTGACCTGGCTGGTCGAGGAAGGCAAGGATCCGGCTGCCCTACACATCGCGCATCCACCGCGTTCGCTACCAAGGCGATAAAGTCACGCTACACGCCAGGAGTCGACCCATGCGCCAGTCAATCACCCGTCTCGCCGCCCCCGCCGCCCTCCTGACCCTCGCCCTCGCCGGCTGCGCACCGTCGCCCATCTACAAGCCCACGGCGAACAACCTCGCCGTGCCGCCCGCCCAGGTCGCGCGTGAGCCGGAACGCTACGGCTCCTCGGACGTGATCTGGGGTGGCCGTATCGTCCAGGTGCGTAACTTCGCCGACCACAGCGAAGTGGAAGTGCTGGCCTACCCGCTGGACAGCTCGCAGCGGCCGAAGGCCGACGACACCGGCAACGGCCGCTTCATCGCCGCCATGCCCGGCTACGTCGAAAGCCTCGACTTCCCCGCCGGATCGCTGGTCACCGTCTCCGGCCGCCTCAACGGCACCCGCACGGGCAATGTCGGCCAGGCCACCTACACCTTCCCGCTCGTGTCGGTGAACCAGTCGCACGTGTGGACCGCGAAGGAGATGCAGGGCGGGCATCCGAACATCAGTTTTGGCCTGGGCGTCGGCGTCATCCGCTAAGATCTTGCGATTCCATCGGGCGTAGGGACACACATGTCAGGTCACGCGGACTCCAAACGCGCCATTTTCCTCGCCCTCGGCGCCAATTTCGCGATCTTCGTCGCCAAGCTGGTCGCGGCGATCTTCACCGGCTCCGGCGCGATGCTGGCCGAAGCGGTCCATTCGCTCGCCGACTGCGGCAACCAGGGCCTGCTGCTGCTCGGCATGAAGCAGGCCAAGCGCCCGCCATCCCCGGATTACCCCCTGGGCTGGGGCCGCGCGCTGTACTTCTGGTCCTTCCTCGTCGCCATCCTGCTGTTCAGCGTGGGCGGCATGTTTTCAATGTACGAAGGCATCCACAAACTCACCCACCCCGAGCCTTTGAGCTGGCCATGGCTCGCCGTCGGCGTGCTGGCGTTCTCCATCGTCACCGAAGGCGTGTCGATGCACGGCTGCATGCAGGAAGTAAACAAAGCCCGCGGCGACCAGCCGCTGTGGACCTGGTTCCGCGAAACCCGCGCCAGCGAACTGCTGGTGATCTTCGGCGAAGACCTCGCCGCCCTGGTCGGCCTGTGCCTCGCCCTGCTCGCCGTCGGCCTGACCATGCTCACCGGCAACCTGGTCTTCGACGCCATCGGCACCATCTGCATCGGCGTACTGCTGATCGTCGTCGCCGTCGCCGTCGCCCGCGAAGTCAAGGCACTCCTCATCGGCCAGGGCGTCGAACCCAAACGCCGCGCCGAAATGGTCGCCTTCCTCGAGGCACGCCCGGAAATCGACCAGGTCTACAACCTGCTCACCCTGCAAATGGGCACCGACGTCATGGTCGCGACCAAAGCCAGGATGGCCGCCACCCCCACCCCCCGCGCCATGATCGAAGCAATCAACATCGTCGAAGCCGATTTCAAAGCCCACTTCAAAGACGTGCGCTGGAGCTTCTTCGAACCTGATTACACCGATTGATCGCACCAGGGCTGTAACGTGATCGGGCGCCCCGTGCGCCCAAGCTGCGGCTGCGCCGCCATGTTTTCGATTCGCGCGCAGGCGCGCTCCTACACGAGCCGCCGGTGCGTGGGGAATGCCGGTGCCACGGCTGTCCCACCCAGCTTGCCCCAGTGATGAAGAGAGCCCTCGGTGCCTACCCTCGAGGCGAGTTCCGCACAAGCGAGCGGCCGTAGGCCGATAGGTACATGGGCCGCGGCTGCGGCCAACCTTATCGAGCGCGGAGGACCTGTCTGAGCAGCGAGGGTAGGCACCGAGGGCTGTCCTGCGACCACGCCCGAGCGCCGCGCAGAGGCCGGGGACAGGGTGCATACGTGCCGGTTGTACAATAGGCGGCTCACCCGCCCTTAGGCTCCGTCAGACCGATGCCCGTAGTGCTCCCCAGCCCGCCGCTTCCCGCCAACGCCAAGACCCGCCGCTACTGGGCCACGCCCCACGGCTCCGCCTGGGCCCTCGAAGTCGCCGAAGCCGCCCGGGCACACGACGGCCTCCTCGTCGTCGTCGCGCGCGACACCCGCAGCGCCGACAACCTCGAAAGCGAACTGGCCGTCTTCGCCGGCGAACTCCCGGTACTCCACTTCCCCGACTGGGAAACCCTGCCCTACGACGTCTTCAGCCCCCACCCCGAAGTCGTCTCCCAACGCATCGCCACCCTCTACCGCCTGCCCACGGTCAAGCGCGGCGTGCTCGTCGTGCCGGTCGCCACCCTCATGCAGCGGATCGCCCCGCGCACGCACATCACCGGCTCCGGGCTGGTCCTGCGCAAGGGACAGAAACTCGACATCGGCGCCGAACAGCGACGCCTCGAAGCGGCCGGCTACCGCAACGTGCCCCAGGTCACCGAACCGGGCGACTTCGCCGTACGTGGCGCGCTCATCGACATCTACGCCATGGGCGCCAGCGAGCCCTACCGCATCGAACTGTTCGACGACGAGATCGAATCGATCCGCACGTTCGACACCGAGACGCAGCGTTCCCAGCACCAGGTCGAAGGCGTGGACCTGCTCCCGGCCCGCGAATTCCCGGTCACCGACGAAGCCGCCAAGGCCTTCCGCACCGCCTTGCGCGATCGCTTCCCGATCGACGTGCGTCGCTGCCCGCTGTACCAGGACATGAAGGAAGGCGTGACTCCCGGCGGCATCGAGTACTACCTGCCGCTGTTCTTCGCGAAGACCGAAACGCTGTTCGACTACATCGCCAGCAACGCCATGTTCGTCCTTGGCGAAGGCGTGCTCGAATCCGCCGCGGCGTTCTGGCAGCAGGTCGGCGACCGCTACGACCAGCGCGCGCACGACATCGAACGCCCCGTGCTGCCGCCCGCCGAGATCTATCTTCCGCCCGAACACCTGCGCGAACAGCTCAACAGGCAGGTCCGCGTCGACGTGGTGGAAAAGGGCCACGAGCACGCGGTCGACCTCGGCACCCAGCCCGCGCCCGAACTGCCGCTCAACCGCAAGGGCGAGGAACCGGGAACGGCCATGCGCCACTTCCTTGCGCACTACCCAGGGCGCACGCTGGTCGCCGCCGATTCGGCCGGACGCCGCGAGGCCCTGATCGAACAGCTCGCCGGTGCCGGCATGAAGCCGGTCAACGTCGACAACTGGAAGGCCTTCCTCGCCAGCGACGACACCCTGGCCATCACCGTCGCCTCGCTCGAACAGGGCTTCGCGCTTACGAAGCCAGCGCTGACCGTGTTGACCGAACGCGAACTGTTCGGCGAGCGCGTGCGCACCGACCGGCGGCGCCGCGCGGGTGCCGCGCGCGATCCGGAAAGCATCATCAAGGACCTGACCGAGCTGCAGATCGGGTCGCCCATCGTCCACATCGACCATGGCGTGGGCCGCTACCAGGGCCTGGTGAGCCTGGACGTCGGCGACATGCCCGGCGAGTTCCTGACCATCGAGTATGCCAAGGGCGACAAGCTCTACGTGCCGGTGGCGCAGCTCGGCCTGGTCAGCCGTTACACCGGCACGGCGCCCGAACTGGCCCCGCTGCATTCGCTGGGTGGCGACGCCTGGGAACGCGCGCGCAAGAAGGCCGCCGAGAAGGTCCGCGACGTGGCCGCGGAGTTGCTCGCGATCTATGCACAGCGCGAAGCGAAACAGGGCGAAGCCTTGCCGGTCGACCGGCAGATGCTCGAGGAATTCGCCGCCACATTCCCCTTCGAGGAAACGCTCGACCAGCAGCGCGCCATCGATGCGGTGATCGTCGACCTCGCGGCGCCGCGTGCGATGGATCGCGTGGTCTGCGGCGACGTCGGCTTCGGCAAGACCGAGGTCGCCCTGCGTGCCGCCTTCGCCGCCGCGACGGCCGGCAAGCAGGTCGCCGTCCTCGTGCCGACCACGCTGCTCGCCCAGCAGCACTACCGTAACTTCGCCGATCGCTTCGCCGACTGGCCGGTGCGCGTCGAGGTGCTGTCACGCTTCAAATCGAAGAAGGAAGTCGACAACGCACTGGAGCGACTGGCCGATGGCCAGGTCGATGTCATGGTCGGCACGCACAAGCTGTTGCAGCCGGATATCCGCTTCAAGAACCTGGGCCTGGTGATCGTCGACGAAGAACAGCGTTTCGGCGTGCGCCAGAAGGAACAGCTGAAGAAGCTGCGCGCCGAGGTCGACCTGCTCACGCTCACCGCCACGCCCATCCCGCGCACGCTGAACATGGCGATGAGCGGCCTGCGCGACCTGTCGATCATCGCGACCCCGCCTGCGCACCGTACGGCGGTGCGTACGCTGATCTCGTCCTGGCAGCCGGCGCTGATCCGCGAAGCCATCCAGCGTGAGCTGGCTCGTGGCGGCCAGGTCTACTTCCTGCACAACGAAGTGGAATCGATCGAACGCCAGGCCCGCGAGCTGGGCGACTTGATCCCGGAAGCGCGCATCCGCGTGGCGCACGGCCAGATGCCCGAGCGTGAACTCGAGCAGGTGATGGCGGACTTCCACCGCCAGCGCTTCAACGTGCTCGTGTCGACGACGATCATCGAATCGGGCATCGACATCCCCACGGCCAACACCATCGTGGTCAATCGCGCGGACCGCTTCGGCCTCGCGCAGTTGCACCAGCTGCGTGGCCGCGTGGGCCGCTCGCATCATCGCGCGTATGCCTACCTGATCGTGCCCGACCGCAAGGTCATGACCGCCGATGCGGAAAAGCGCCTCGAGGCGCTGGCGTCGCTGGAAGAACTGGGCGCGGGCTTCACCCTCGCGACCCATGACCTGGAGATTCGTGGCGCCGGCGAAATGCTCGGCGAAGAACAGTCAGGCCAGATCCAGGAGATCGGCTTCGGGCTCTATACGGAGCTGCTGGATCGCGCCGTGCGCGCGCTGCGCTCGGGCAAGATCCCGGACTTCGACCTCACCTCCGAACACGAGACCGAGGTAGAACTGCACCTGCCCGCGCTGATCCCCGACGATTACCTGCCCGATGTCCACACCCGCCTGACCCTGTACAAGCGCATCGCCAGCGCACGCGACGACGACGGCCTGCGCGAACTCCAGGTGGAAATGATCGATCGCTTCGGCCTGCTGCCCGACCAGGCCAAGTGCCTGTTCGCCGTGGCCCAGCTGAAGCTGATGGCCACCCCGCTCGGTATCCGCAAGGTGGACTTCGGACCGGCCGGCGGCCGCATCACCTTCCGCGAGAAGCCCGACATCGATCCAATGGCGCTGATCAAGCTGATCCAGCAACAGCCGCGTGTGTTCAAGCTGGACGGGCAGGACAAGCTGCGCGTGATCATGGAACTGCCCGGGAGCGCCGAGCGGATCAGGACGGCGCAGGAGACGCTGGTCGCGCTAGGCGCCCGCCGCCCCACCTGACCCTGTAGGAGCGCGCCTGCGCGCGATTGGGGTTACGACACCCCTGCACCCGCAAAACCGTATACGGACGCGCCTGCGCCAAACCGTATACGGACGTGCCTGCGCCAAACCATATATGTACGCGCCTGCGCCAAACCATATATGCACACGCCTGCGCACGATGGGGGATTACCACACCACCCATCGCGCGCAGGCGCGCTCCTACGGTCGCGGTTTTTAGGCTGAGGGGTTGGAGCGCACGAGGTATTGCACGCTGAAGCGCTCGTCGGCGTCCATCCAGACCTTCTCGACCGACAGGCCGGCTTTCGCCGCCATCTGCGCGAAGTCGTCCAGCGAATACTTGCAGCTGTATTCCACCTGCATCGCTTCGTCTTCGCGGAAGCCGTACACATCGTTGCCGACATGCACTTCCTGTCGCTTGGTGCTGACCAGCGTCGTCTCGATACGACCCGCCAGCGCGTTGTAGCGCGCACGGTGGCGGAAGGCATCGACGTCGAAATCCGTGCCGACTTCGCGATTCAGGCGCACCAGCATGTTCAGGGTGAAATCACGCGTCACGCCTGCGGCATCGTTATACGCAGCTTCGATCTGCGCGGGATCCTTCTTCAGGTCCACGCCGACGATGATGGCGCCGCCGTCGCTCATCTCGGTGCGCATCTGGCGAAGGATCTTGATCGCATCCTTCGTTTCGAAATTGCCGATGGTGGAACCGGGAAAGTAGATCGCGGTGCGTCGCGGCGAACGCGACGACACCGGCAGGCGCAGCGGCTGGGTGAAGTCAGCGCAGACCGGCTGCATCGGCACGTCGGGGAAACGCGTGGCGAGTTCGGCGACGCTTTCCATCAGCGCGGTGCGCGAGATCTCCACCGGCACGTAGGCCACCGGCGTCTGCAGGTGTTCGAGCAGCATGCGCGTCTTGATGCCGCTGCCGCTGCCGTACTCGACGAGGCGGACATCCGGACCCAGCGCGTCGGCGATGTCGCCGGCATGGTCACGCATGATCCCGATCTCGGTGCGGGTCAGGTAGTACTCCGGCTGGTCGCAGATGGCCTCGAACAGCGCGGAACCGCGCTCGTCGTAAAACAGCCGCGACGGCAGCTTCTTCGGCTTCGCGGCAAGGCCGCGGCGCACGGTGTCCAGGGTGTCTTCGACATCCGGGTGGCGATCATCCAGGCGGATGTCTTTCGGTTGAGCGCTCATCGATCGTTTCCAAGTCGTAGCCCCGAAAACTGCCAACGGGCGTGGGGCGGGAAAAAATTGCGATACGTCGCACGCACGTGATCTGCAGGTGTGGCGCAGGAACCTCCGCGGAGGATCCATTGCCCATTCATGAACTTTCCGTTGTATTCACCGAGTGCGCCTTCGAGCGGACGAAACCCGGGATAACTGACATAGGGGCTCATCGTCCATTCCCAACAGTCGCCGTAAAGTTGCCCGAGGTCTGTCTCAAAGGTTGAGGCACGCGGTTGGAACACGCCGCTCTCCTGGAGGTTCCCGCGGACCGGCACATCCGCTGCCATCGTTTCCCATTCCACTTCGGTGGGCAGCCGCGCACCGGCCCAGCGGGCGAACGCATCGGCTTCGAAATAGCTGACGTGGCACACCGGCGCATGCGGGTCGATGGCATGCCGGCCCTGCAAGGTGAATTCGGTCTCGCAGGCGTCGTCCCAGTACAGCGGACGCTGCCAGCCTTCGGCCTGCACGGTTGCCCAGCCATCGGACAACCACAGGGTCGGCGTGCGGTAGCCGCCATCGTCGACGAACGCACGGTACTCCGCGTTCGTGACAGGACGATTGGCAAGCGAACCCGCCTGCCGATAGGTGCGATGGCGCGGCCCTTCGTTATCGAAGTGGAATCCGTCGCCCGCATGACCGACCTCGACGATGCCCTCGTCGAACGGCACGAAGCGCAGCGCCGGCGCGGCCATCGACAGCGCACGTGGCGCGTCGGAGGCGTAGGCGGGCTCCAGCGGGTTCTGCGCGAACGCGTGCTTGATGTCGGTCAGCAGCAGTTCCTGGTGTTGCTGCTCATGTTGCAGCCCCAGCTCGACCAGCGTGGACAATGCCTCGTCCGATCCGCGTGCGATGCGCTCGGCCACCGCGTCGTCCACGCGCGCGCGATAACCCAGCACATCATCGAGCGTCGGCCGCGTGATCATCCCGCGCGACGGGCGCGCGTGCATCGGTCCCACCGACTGGTAGTAGCTGTTGAACAGGTAGAACCATTCGGGGTTGGGCGAGACGTACGCGTCGTCGCGGCCGAGGATGAACTGCTCGAAGAACCAGGTCGTGTGCGCCAGGTGCCACTTGGTCGGGCTGGCGTCCGGCATGGACTGGATCACGGTGTCTTCGGGCTTCAGCCGGCTGGCCAGGCCAAGGGTGCGCTGGCGGATACGGAGGAAACGTTCGGCGAGGGCCGTGGCCACGGTCGTGGAGGGGACGATGCCGAGCGGTCTTGCGGTCATGCGCGTGGTTCCTGCAACGGCCGACGGGTCCGTCAGCCATGACGCATGACGATGCCCGAGGAAACGTTCAACGAACGTGAGTGGTTGCGTCCACGGCCTTAACGGCAGGTGGACCAAACCCTCGCCCCCTCTCGTTTTTCTTCGCCAGTCGGCTTAACGTGGTATTCCCCATGACGGAGGGTTTCACCATGAACGCGCGTTGCCTGACCGCTGCCTGTTTGCTCCTCATCTCAGCCGCGGCCTCGGCCGCCGACGCCCCTCCCCCGGAGCGCCACGAGCTGCCCATCAACGACTGCATGCGCACCGACCGGATTTCGAACTGGGCCATGGTGGATAACCGCACGGTGATCGTGGCCAACGGCCCGACCTTCTACAAGATCACCACCAACGTCGATTGCCCGCGGATGGACCTGGGTGGCGGCATCCGTTTCAAGGCCGCCGCCAACATCCAGGCCGTGGCGCCGATGCGCATCTGCAACAGCATCAACGAACAGATCGTCCGTCGCGACGACCCGCCGTGCCAGATCGATACGGTGCAGGTGATCGACAAGGCGACCTACCAGCAGCTGGAAAAAAGCGCGAAGCACAAGGGCGCAGGCCCGGGCACGAGCGGTGCCGTCAGGTAACGCGCAAGCGATGGCGACTCGCACCGCGGCGCGCAAGCGAGGCACAAAAAAAGCCCGGCTATAAGCCGGGCTTTTCGTCACTCAACGCTGCGATCGATCAATAACCGTCGTCGCGGACATAACGGGTGCTGGAATACCCATCGTCATACGTGGTGGTCGTCGTGGTGACGCGGCGGGTGACCACCGGGCCATCGTCGTAGACCACCGTGCGCGACGGCGCGTAGTAGGCCGGGCCGTTGTCATAGACGACGGTGCGCGGCTGCGTGGCGTTGTAGACCAGCGCGCCGACGGTACCGGCAACGATGGCGCCGGCGATCCAGCGGCCGCTGTGGTCGTAATACCCACCGCGGTGATAACCGCCGTGGTAACCGCCGTAATACCCGCCACCACCGTGGTAGTACCCACCACCGTGGCCCCAGCCGCGTGCAAACGTGACCGGTGCGAACGCCATGAGACCCACGGCAGCGAGGGCGATGGCGGACTTGACGAACTTGGCTTTCATGACAGTTACCTCCTCAGGTGAGCGCAGATTCGCGCCCGGCCACTGAATCCGGACTGAAGTTTTCTGCACCGGCCGTTCACGTTTTCCACGGGTTCACGAACGGCTTGCGAAGCAGCCAGCAACCGTGGATATCGTGCCGGCGGGCAAAGTCGAACGGAATGCTCGGCGCGCTCCAGTCTTCAATGGAAAGATGGGGTTCGAGGGCCACCCGATCAAGCTGGAAGCGGCGGAAATTGTTCGAGAAAACAATCACCCCTTCAGGTAGCAGTCGGTCGGCGCAGGCCAGCAGCAGCTTCACGTGGTCGCGCTGCACGTCGAAGTCGTCGGCCCGCTTGGAGTTGGAGAAGGTCGGCGGATCGACGTAGATCACGCCGTACTGCATCGAGCGCTTCTCGAGGAACGACACGGCGTCTTCCTGCACCAGCCGGTGGCGGTTGCCGGTGAAGCCGTTCAGGGCGAGGTTTTTCGACGCCCAGTCCAGGTAGGTGGCCGACAGGTCGACGGTGGTGGTGTCGCGAGCCCCGCCCGCCGCCGCGTACACGCTGGCCGTGCCGGTGTAGGCGAACAGGTTCAGGAAATGCTTGCCGGCGGCAAGTTCCCGGATCTTCGCGCGAACCAGCCGGTGGTCGAGGAACAGGCCGGTATCGAGGTAATCCGTCGGATTGATCAGGAACTTCAATCCGCCCTCGTGCACCTCGACGAACTGGCCCTGCTGGTCGAACTGGCCATATTTGGAGCCGCCCTTGCCGCGCTCGCGCGTTTTCACCGAAATGCGCTCGCGGGGGATGCCGAACACTTCCGAGGCCACCCGACCCACTTCACGCAGGCGATTGCGCGCCACGTCGACCGGGATCTCCTGCGGCGCCTTGTATTCCTGGATGTGCAGCCAGTCTTCGTAGACGTCGATGGCGGCGGCGTATTCCGGCAGGTCCTGGTCGTAGGCGCGCCAGCAGGTGATGCCTTCGCGCGCCAGCCGCTTGCGCAGGTGGCGGACGTTCTTTTCCAGCCGGTTCTTCAGCATCTGCGCGCCGTCGGACAACGGCTTCGCCTCGCGGGCCGGGGCCTCGCCCTGCGCACGCAGGCTGAAGGTCAGCAGCGGTGTCTCAAGCGCGCCGTTGTACAGCGCGTAGCGCTTGTCCGGGGAAAGCCGCATGGCCCTGCCCAGTTCCTCGTCGCCGGCAAGCACGGCCGCGCGCCAGCCGGGGAAGCGGTCTTTCAGCGCCTGGCCCAGCTGGCGGTACAGCTGTGGCAGCTCGGCACGGTCGCCCAGGCGCTCGCCGTAGGGCGGGTTGGTGATGACCAGGCCCAGCGGGGTTTCCGGCGGCGGCTCGACATGGATCGCATCGCGACGGTCCAGGTGGATGAAGCCGGCCACGCCCGCCGTCTGCGCATTGCGCTTGGCGGTCTGGACCATGTTGGCGTCGGAGTCGCTGCCGAAGAAGACCGGGCGCAGGTTGCGCATGCCTTCGTCGGTTCGCGCCTTGGCCTCTTCCCACAGCGACTTCCACAGGGTGTAGTCGTGCTTGCGCCAGCCAAGGAAGCCGAAGTAACCGCGCCGCAGGCCCGGGGCCGCGCCCGCGGCGATCAGCGCGCCTTCGATCAGCAGGGTGCCCGAGCCGCACATCGGATCGACCAGGGCGCCGCCCTCGGCGTAGATGCGCGGCCACTGGGCGCGCATCAGCATGGCCGAGGCCAGGTTCTCCTTCAGCGGCGCCTCGCCCTGGCGCTCGCGCCAGCCGCGCCGATGCAGGGGCGAGCCCGACAGGTCGATCGACAGCGTGGCCCGGTCGCGGCGCACGCGGACGTTCACCTGCACGTCCGGCTCCTCGGGATCGACGTCAGGACGCGAACCGCTTGCCGTGCGGAACTGGTCGACGATGGCGTCCTTGGTCTTCAGCGCGATGAACTGGCTGTGGGTGAGCTTGCTCAGCGCCGTGTTGGCGCCGACGGCCAGCGTGCCGTGCGGCGCGAGGTGTTCGGACCAGTCGATCGACTGCACGCCCTGGTACAGGTCTTCCGGCGTGGCGGCATCGAACTCCGCCAGCGGCAGCAGCACGCGGCTGGCCATGCGCGACCACAGGCAGGCGCGGTAGGCGATCTCCATGCCGCCGCCGAAGGCGACGCCGGCGAGCGACTCCTTCACGTCCTCGGCGCCCATGGCGACCAGTTCGTCCTTGAGGAGGTATTCCAGGCCCTTCGGGCAGGTGGCGAAGAAGTTCATGCCAGGCCTTCCAGGAAGTGGCGGAATTCGGCCTCGATCGCGGGCAACGCAGCCCCGAGGCGGTGGTCGTCCCGTACCAGCAACAGCGGCGCGCCCTGGCCGCGGGCGAAGGCGATGGCGCCCTCCACCGGGCAGACGTCGTCGGCGTAGCCATGGACGAGGAAGGTCGGCACGCCAGTCGCGGCGGCGAAGTCACGCGGATAACCCGGGATGGCCGCCGGCAGCGCCAGCAGGAACAGGCCGGCCACCGGGGCGTCCAGCGAGGCCAGCCCCGAGGCGAACGCGCCCATGCTCGAGCCGACCAGCACGGGCGGCACCGGCGAGGCGGCGATGGCGGCGCCAAGGCGGGCAAGGCGCGGGGCGACCGAACCGGCATGGCCGTTCAGGTCGTCCTCGCGGTAGTCCGGGCGCTGCGTGGACCAGCCGAGGGACTCGGCCAGGGCGGCCAGGGCACTGACCTTGGTGGCATCGGGACCGGAATCGGACCCGTGGGAAAGAATGATGTGTCCGCGCATGGCGGTCTCCGTACGCGGATCGACTGGCTATGTTATCAAAGCGGGATGATCGACATCCTTCACGCCCCCCTGCCCTACGAATCCCGCCTGCCCGTGCGCGAGGGCGACACCATCGACCTGGTGGTCATCCATTGCACCGAACTGCCCGACCTGGCCATGGCCCGGGAATACGGCGAGCGGGTGCTGTACGAAGACCGCGGCACGGGCGCCAGCGGGCATTACTACATCGATCGCGACGGTTCGGTCCTGTGCTACGTGGACCCGCTGCGCGTGGCCAACCACACCCGTGGCTACAACCCGCGCTCGATCGGCATCGAACTGGTCAACCTGGGCCGTTACCCGGACTGGTTCCACTCCGCCAACCAGGAAATGACCGAACCCTATCCCGCGGCCCAGGTCACCGCCCTGCGCGGCCTGCTGGACGAGCTGGTGGCACGCTTCCCGTCCCTGCGCCACATCGCCGGCCATGAAGACCTGGACACCGCCATGGTGCCGTCCAGCGACGACCCGGAGAACGAAGTGCCGCGCAAGCGCGACCCCGGCCCGCAGTTCCCGTGGGCCCGTGCCTTCGACGCCGGCCGGCTTGGCCGGATCAGGGCCTGATTCTTTTACACTTGGCGTCCATCGCGCACCGTTCTTCCGAAGGGATACCCATGCAGGACAACCACGTCGGCGAACTCGTCGAACTGCTCGAACTCGAACGCCTCGAAGACAACCTGTTCCGCGGCCAGAGCCGCGACATCGGCACGAAGTTCGTCTTCGGTGGCCAGGTGCTTGGCCAGGCCCTGTCCGCCGCTCAGCGCACCGTCGCGCCCGACCGCGTCGCGCACTCGTTGCATGCCTACTTCTTGCGCGCCGGCGATATCGATGCGCCGATCGTCTACAGCGTGGAACGGACCCGCGATGGCGGCTCGTTCTCCGCACGCCGCGTCGTCGCCATCCAGCACGGCCAGCCGATCCTCAATGGCTCCATCTCGTTCCAGGTGCCGGAAGACGGCTACGAACACCAGATGTCGATGCCCGAAGTGCCGGCGCCGGAAGATGTCGAGCCGATGCCGGCGATGTCCGACGAGCAGCTCGCTCGCCTGCCGGAAAAGACCCAGCGCTGGCTCGGCAAGGATGGTCCGTTCGAGTTCCGCCATGTGTGGCCGCGCGATGAACTGCGCCCGGCGAAGCGTCCGCCGTACCAGCACATCTGGTTCCGCCTGACCGCACCGATCGCCGACACGCTTTCCTTGCACCAGGCCCTGCTGGCCTACGCCTCCGACTTCCACCTGATCGGCACGGCGACGCTGCCGCACGGGATTTCCTACCTCACCCGCAACATGCAGATGGCCAGCCTGGACCATGCGCTGTGGTTCCATCGCGCGTTCCGCATCGACGACTGGCTGCTCTACTCGTTCGACAGCCCGACCTCGCAGGGTGGCCGCGGCCTGGCCCGAGGCATGATCTACACGCGCGACGGCCGGCTGATCGCCAGCACCGCGCAGGAAGGCCTGATCCGCGTTCGTCCCGACTAAGCCGATGAACATCGAGCTGCGGCACCTGCGTTACTTCATCGCCGTGGCCGATGAGCTGCATTTCAGTCGTGCCGCCGAGCGGCTGGGCATGTCCCAGCCGCCGCTCAGCCAGCAGATCCGCGACCTCGAAGCGCAGCTTGGCGTGCGCCTTCTCCGGCGCACCAACCGCCGTGTCGAGCTGACCGATGCGGGGCGTGTTTACCTCGATGCGGCGCGCGACATCATCTCGCGCGTCGACGAAGCCGGCGACATGGCGCGCCGAGCCGAGCGCGGCGAGATCGGCGAACTACATGTCGGGTTCACCCAGAGCACGCCGCTGATCGCGCTGTTCCCTCGCGCCGTGCGCGCGTTCCGCGAAGCGTATCCCGCGGTGCGCCTGGTGTTGAAAGAGAACAACACGCTCGCGCAGATCGAGCGCCTGCTCGACGGCAGCCAGCAGGTCGGCCTGATCCGTGGCACCGACCTGCCACCGACCCTCGTCGCCCGCAAGCTGGTCGACGATCCACTCGTCGCCGTGATGCGCGCAGACCATCCGCTGGTGAAACGTCGCAAGACTCGCCTGAAGGTCGACGACCTCGCAGGCGAGCCCTTCGTCGTCTTCAGTCGCAATGCTGGCACGGGCGTCGCGTCGCAGGTGCAGGCCATGTGCCGTAACGCCGGCTTCGCGCCACGCATTGCGCAGGAAGCGGGCGAATCCGCGACCATGGTCGGCCTGGTCGCCGCGGGCCTCGGCGTTGCCGTGCTGCCGCAGTCGATGAGCCACGTACACGTCGAAGGCGTCGCCTACGTCCCGATCGATTCGCCGGACGCAGCAAGCGCGCTGTACCTCGTGCATCGCAGCGGCGATGCCTCGCCACTGGTGAAGTCATTCATGCGGTTGATGCTGAAGGCTTGATCGCACGCAGCTTCAACGCGATAACCAGGCCAGCCAGGACAAGAATGGCGACGTAGATGGCGACGCCCGGCCATCCGGCGTGTACCCAGGCGACGCCTCCGAGTGAGCCGGCGATGCTCGAGCCCATGTAGTACGAGAACAGGTACATCGACGACGCGTGTGCCTTTGCCGTCTTCGCGCGCATGCCGACCCACCCGCTGGCGATCGAATGGCCGCCAAAGAAACCGAAGGTCAGCATGGCGATACCCAGGACGATCGCCCAGATCGCCGAGCTCGACGTCAGTGCGACGCCGACGAGCATGATGACGAAGCTCGTCCACATCACCCTGCCCCGGCCAAGCTTTCCGGCCAGCGAGCCCATCCACGCGGACGCGCCCACGCCGATCAGGTACACCATGAAGATGGCGCCGACGTGCGA
Source organism: Bacillus sp. NP157 (assembly GCA_018889975.1). NCBI lineage: Bacteria > Bacillati > Bacillota > Bacilli > Caryophanales > Bacillaceae > Bacillus > Bacillus sp. NP157. Next base: position 681,943 of record CP076546.1, on the reverse strand, counting down.
CTGCGATAGTGAGAACGGCGGGGCGAGCAGGCGGAACGAGACATAGTTGTAGATCGTGACGAAGGCGCCCATGAGCAGGAAGCCTTCGGCGAACAGCCACGGCAAGCCCTTGTCCCTGAGCAATTCGCCAAACGATGCGATCAGTGCGCGAGGACGCGCCGCACGCTTCTCGAAGTGAAGCGACGGCGGCAGGCCCTTTGCCACGAGGAAGGCTGCGATCAGGCCAAGCGCTCCGATGACGCCCACCGCGACACGCCATGAAGCGTGGTCGGCGGTGAAGCCCGAGATGAGGCGACCGCTCATGCCACCGATGGCGTTACCGCCGATGTAGAGGCCCATGGCGAAACCCAGCGACTCACCATGCACCTCCTCGCTCAGGTAGGTCATCGCCACCGCAGGCAAGCCGGCCAGCGTCACGCCGAGCAAGGCGCGCGCGACCAGCAACAACGTCCAGCTCGGCGACACCGCCGTGAGCAACACCAGCACGGATGACGACAGGAGCGAGAACAACATCACCGGCTTGCGACCCAGCGCATCCGAGATCGCCCCGGCGAACAACATGCCCACCGCCATCACCGCCGTGGTCAGCGAGAGCGACAGTGAACTGGTCGCCGCATCCACGCCGAAGTCGGCGGAGAACGCGGGCATCAGCGGCTGTACGCAGTACAACAGGCCGAAGGTCGCGAAACCTGACGAGAAGAGCGCGAGGTTGGTACGCCGGAAGGCCGGTGTGCCGTGACGGATGCGCCGGTCGATGGCCACGGGCGCGGTGGGGGACGAGCCGTCCACGAGGGACCTCCAGGGAGTTAGCCGATGTGCGTAGGCTAGCCCCTGAATTGAGTCGAATCGATACCGCTAAATGTGTGGTTCGATAGCTTTGGCAAATGATTCCGCGGCAGCGCCCACGCTCAGCGAGCTGCCGCGCCCTCGGCCGCACCATCCCACTGCACGGCATTGGCCAGCTCTTCGTCGGTCAGCGCCAGCGCTCCCGCGTCGGCTTCGGCATGCACGGCAACGATGTGCCCGTCATGCCGCGACAGCTCCCGGTTGCCTGCGTCGGTGACCGACTTGGCCCGCTCGTCGTCCGAAGCCAGCAGCACCAGCAGCGTCTTCGACCCCGCGACAAAGGTCACGCCACTGGTCGCGCCGGATTTCGCCAACGCGGCCGAGGTGAGCGGCACGGCCTTCACCTTGCCCGCCCAACGCGGCGGCGCGACGAACGTATAACCGGCGGCTTCGTCGCGCCACGCGAATCGTTTCATCGGCTCGGCGGCCGGCGCAGGCTCGCCGTGCGTACCCGGCGGAGGCATGGCATGGCCGGCAAGGGGCAACGCGAGGAGAAGGGCAAGCGCGGCGGTTTTCATGGTGGACTCCCGAAGATGCACGCAGCGTACGCGTTGCCACCGTCGGCGCAGCGTCAAGCCCCGCGATCCCCCGCTTCCTCGCCCCCACCCTCGCGTCCGCTCACCCAGGCGAACAGCGCGATGCCCACGACGATGGCGATGGCGCCCAGGCCGGACAGGGCGTCTGGCCACGACTCGCCGAGGAAGGTCACGCCGATGATCGTGGCGAACAGCAGCTCCGCCGCCTGCATCGCTTCGACCGCCGCAAGCGCGGTGGGCTGGCGGCCGACCATCTCGGTGGCGTGGAAGAACAACACGGTGGCGATCACTCCCGACGACAAGGCGACGCCCGCGGCAAGCACCACTTCGCGCCACGACGGCGGACCGATCGTCGCCCAGCTGCCGGCGGCTAACACCAGCCACAGCGGCCAGCTCGCCAAAGTCATGCCGAACACCCGCTGCACCGGGCCGAGCTTCGTCCCGGTACGCTCCAGGTGCAGGAGTATCTTCCGGTTACCCAGCGGATAGGCGAAGGCTGCGAACACCACCGCACCCACGGCCAGCCATGCCGCGGCGTCGAGCGAGCCGCGCGCATGACCGAACTGCAACAGCATCACGCCCAGCACGATCAGGGCACCGATGCCCAGCGCACCGACATGCCAGCGGGCGCGTTCGTCCCGATAGATGAAAGGTGCCATCAACGGCCCCGCCAGCACGGTCATCTGGAAACTGCCGGCCACCAGCCACGACGGCCCACTGCTTGCCGCCCAGGTCAGCGGAACGCCGAACAGCACGAAGCCGACCGAACTCCAGCCCAGCCACGCCCGCGGGTGCGCGCGCAGTTCAGCAGGAAGCCGGCCCAGGCCACCCTGGAACGGCAACACGATGGCCAGCAACGGCAGGGTAAACAGGTAGCGCAGGACCACCGCCCACTGCCAGTGGCCGCCACCGCTGACGACGGCACGGTTAAGTACGTAGGTGAACGTGAAGAACAGCGCCGACAGCAGCGCGATCGCCACAGCCTTCAGGGCAGTGGAACGCATGGCAAACCTTACGGGGAAACGAACCCCGACTATGCCAGTCGCGCAGGCGGGGCGTCAGCCGCTTCGTTGAGTTCCAGGAACAGCTCCTGCAGTTCGCCACCCATCGACATGCCGTCGACCACCAGCCCGACCGAGCCCTTCACACCCGCTACCGGGCAGCAGCCATCGGCAATGCCCAGCAGGTTCGCGGTGGTCTCGACCATCACCTGGCAGACGATGTCCATCAGGGTGGCCTTTCCCTCCGCGTCCAGGTTCTGGAACAGCGACAGGGCGCGGACCCAGTGCGGGTCCACGGCTTGCTCGGGCGACATCCTGAACAGATCCGCGTAGACCGCGAGGTTGTCGCGAACCACGGCATCCTGCAGGGCCTGAACGAAACGTTCGGCATTCATGGGAGTGTTACCGGGGAATGGGGGATGCCCCATAGATGGTGTCGCCCGCCCCGGGCTCAATCCCCCGCCGGATCAGTGGTTTTCACGCACCATGCGGCGAGGCCGCCGCGAAGCCGGTACGTAGCCGGGCCAGACCGCATCGTAGAAATACCGCTCCTGCGCGTTCGGCGGCTCGTAGGGCTTGCTCGCTGCGGGAATGCGCTTCCGCAAGGCGGCCTCGTTGTGCTCCGCCCAGCGCATGATCATCCGCTGCATCAGCGACACGCCGCGCAGGGTAAGGCCCTGCCCTGCCTTCGGCCCATACCGCCAGCGCACCACCCAACGGTCGCCCTCCGGGCTGACGCGGGCAAACGCCCGCGACGTCCCTTCCAGGATCGCGTATTGCCGTTCGCCCATCTGGACCCAGTGCACCATCGCCATGGGCCAGACGCTACGCCGGGCCAGTCTCAGATATGTGGACGCCGTGCGCGGCTAGCCTGAAGAAACACCTGCAAGCTCCTGATCCGGATCAGGGATCAGGGATCACCCTCGCCGGTGTAGGGCGTCGGTGCATCGTCCGCGCCATCGAGCGAGCGATGGAAACACGCCCGGCCTTGCGGATGCTGCGCAAACCGTTCACCCGACGTGGGCGGTGCCTCCATGCCCGCCGCCTCGAACGTCGCGCAGAGGGTGTATTCCCTGGCGTGGCCCTCGTAGGTAAAGGGCACCTGTGTCACCGGGTCCATTCGGTCGCCAGCGGCCGGCGCGATCTCCGCCAGCGTGGCAGGCACCACCTTGTGCTTGTCGCCATAGAAATCGATCCGGGTCGCCAGGTTGGTCAATGCCCTTTCGCGCATCGTGTCCTGTGCCAGCCGGCGTTGATGCATCGGCGTGCCGTTCACCCACAGGCCCGCGCCGACCGCCACCGCCATCACCACGCTGACGGCGATGCCCAGGCTCCGCCGCCCGCTCATGCCTTCACCTCGTCGCGACGCAGGTCGCGCAGGTAGTACATGAAACCGACCACCGCGATCACGCCGGCGACCAGCACCTTCAACGCGAAGCGTATCGTCATCTCGCCGCCCAACAGGTGGTCGGCAAGCGTGGTGAGGTCGCAGATCAGGGCGACCGAAGCGACGAACAGGGTCAGGTAGGTCAGCCACCGCCGCACCGCCGACTGGCGCTTCGCCGGCTGCCGGGCGAGCTCATGCTCGTTACGCGCGGTGAGCCAGAGGAACACGGGGAAAGCGATGATGATCGACGCCAGCGACCAGCGCAGGTCGGGGCCGAGGCGAAGATAGCCATACGTGTCCGTGGGATCGGGGAACGCGCGATTGATCAGGCTGAACAGTAGCGAGCCCAGGTGGAAGGCGCTGAGGTAGAGGGTGGTGAAAATCACCAGGTAGATGAATGCCTCGCGGGCCGACAGGTACGGACGCGGGCGTGGCACGGGGATCGCGAAGTCCGTGTCGGCGTACGCGGCCAGCGCCGGCCGCACCTGCTCGGCGGACCAACCCGCCGTGCTTAGTGCCTGCTCGATCTCCTGCCGTGTCTTGCCACGCTTGAGGGCGGCGTAAACGAAACGTTCCAGTTCCTGCGCACTGCTTGCCATGTGTTACTCCCTTTGGCCCCTTCGGGCAGGTATGACTATCGATCGTTTGTCGCGTGGCTGGCGCCCTGCAGGCCCTCGACCCGCTCGGACATCACGGTGCCGAGGCAACCGACCTCGCCATCCGTGTATCGCGCGGCGACGGCCGGATCCGCGCACGCATTGCGTTGCCTGATCCAGGCTTTCTGCGACGCGACGATGGCGTCGCGCGCCGCGCCTTCGTGGGTATCGCGTTGCTGGCCATACGACCGGGCGACGCTGCGATCGACCGCGACGAGGATGTCGCGGGAACAAATCACCGCGTCGACGCCCGCGCCTGCCCTGTCGCAGCGGATCGTGCCGGGGATGGCCTCGGGCGTGCCGTCGTTGCCTTCGCATTCCACGGGCCCGTCGTATGTCGCAACGGTCTTAAGGCCGGGGTTGAGCGTCACCAGCGTGGCGCTGAGGCCGCAGCCGCCCGGCACCCACGCGACCGGACCGGGCGTATCGGCGTTTTCGATGATGCGCGACGGCATGGTTCCCACCTCGCCAAGCCGGGTCGCCTTGCCGGCCGTCCATTCGACGATCGTCGCCGCAGTCCATTCGGGAGGCTCACGGTAGTTGCTGATCACCGGGGACACTGCATAGAAGATCCGGCCCGGCACGGTGAAGATCGCGCTGTGCCGGACGCTGCGCAGGTTCGGCGGCAGCACAGCATCGACGCCGGCTGGACGGGGGGCGTCGGATTCCAGCGGCGCGACCGATTGCAGCGGCCGGATCGAGAAAAGCACCAGGCCTGAAGCGGCCACGCCATGGCTGCCTTTGATCCGATAGGTGGCGCCGTCTTCGTCCGCGAACCTGGCTTCACCGCAAACCACCGGCGTCGCGGCATCGAACATCCACAGCGAGCCATGTGCTGCGCACGCCTTCTCGACGTCACCGGACCACGCTACGCCGCCTTCCCGGTGGCGCGTGGCGAGCCAGGCATACAAGCCGTGGCCATCGTCGGCGATGTAACCGATCGCGAGGCCGGGCAACGGCGACTCGAACTGGGCCTGTACGTCGGCCCATGCGGTCGTCGTGCCCAGCAAGCCCGCGAGGCACGCCAGCGTCCTGCGCCATCGATCCATCATTCCCTGCCCCCTTGTCCCGTGCCGTGGATCTTAGCGGGTGACGGGACGCCCGGGGATGGCCGTTTGCGGGCGGGGCTGGGGCAACGATCGGACGTCGGGCGCGGCTGCGAGGCGGGGTGCAGCCCTGCATTCCGTGTATGATCCGCGCCAATGACAACCGAAAAGACTGTCCCCAAGAGACAGATTCGCGCCGTCTATGACGACGCCACGATCCGGGTTTACCAGGCTTACAGCCACCCGATCGCCGATGCCGCCCTGGCACACCAGACCTTCGTTTCCCCGCCTTTCAGCATGTCGCGCATGACCTGGGTCAAGCCCTCGTTCCTGTGGATGATGTATCGCTCAGGCTGGGGCGAAAAAGACGATGGCCAACGACGAATCCTCGCCATCGATATCGATCGCGCGGGCTTCGAATGGGCCCTGGAAAACAGCTGCGCCAGCCACCCCGAGCCGGGCATGCCGGCCGACGCATGGGGGGCGAAGAAAGCTCGCTGCCCGGTGCGCATCCAGTGGGACCCGGAGCGGGATCTTCGCCTGAATCCGCTCGACCATCGTTCCCTGCAAATGGGCATCGGCGGTGACGCCGTGAAACGCTACGTCAACGAGTGGATCCGGCGGATCACCGACATCACGACGGACGCGCAGGCGATCAAGGCGCTCGTCGATACCGGCGATCTTGCGGCAGCGGCGGCGTTGTTACCGGCCGAGCGCCCGTACACGCCGGCGTCGTACGACATGGAGGACTAGCGATGGACAAGAAACTTACCGAAGCGAGCAAATTTTTAAGCTATGTGCTGCGCCACGAGCCGCAGTCGATCGAACTCGATCTCGACACCGAAGGCTGGGCCGACATCGATGCCTTGATCGCTGGAGCCAGCCGCCACGGCCGTGCCATCGATCGCGAGATCATCGAGACGATCACGGCGCAGAACGACAAGAAACGCTTTTCGATCTCGGATGACGGACGGCGCATCCGTGCCGCACAAGGCCACACCACCGCTTCCGTGGCCATCGCGTACGAGCCGGTGGTGCCGCCGGATCGGCTGTTCCATGGCACGGCGACGCGCTTCCTCGATGCGATCCAGGCAGAAGGCCTGAAGGCCGGAAAGCGCCACCACGTGCATCTGTCGGCCAACGTCGAAACGGCGGTGGCCGTGGGGCAGAGGCATGGGAGGCCAGTGGTGCTTTCCGTGGATGCGGGTGCGATGCATGCGCAGGGGTTCGTTTTCTATCGGGCGGATAACCTGGTTTGGCTTGTGCAGGGGGTGCCGGCTCGGTTTTTGGGGGTGGTGGTTTAGGGGTTGGTTTCTGGTTTTTTGGATGGGTTATCGCGGAGGATTTTCGCGCGCGGGCGCGCTCCTACAGGGGCTTACTTGAGGACGCCGGCTTCGATGGGGAAGGGGCGGAGTTGGTGTTGTTCGCGCAGGCCGTCGCGCAGGTCGATCTCGATGCCGCGGGTGACGGCGCTCATCGGGACGTCGTTCACCTTGTCTTCGAACGGATCCTGCAGGTCGTTGCCCGATTGCAGCAAGCCAAGGAAGAGGATGCCGGCGACCGTCGAACCCAGCGGCGTGTAGATGCCGAGTTGCTCGACCAGGCCGAACGGCAGCAGCGCGCAGAACACGTGGGTGAACACCACCGGATACACCGAATACTGCTGCGGCAGCGGCGTGTTCTTGATGCGTTCCATGCCGCCCTGAGCGTTCGAGATCTCGGCAAGCGTCTTGGCGAACGTGGCGCGGATGATCGAGTCCGGCGAGCCTTCGCTCAGCAGCGAACCCGTCCGCAGCGCGATGGCATTGGGTGCGTTCGCCACGGTACGCAGGTGGGCGAGTTCGTCGTCCGGCAACAGGCCAGACAGTTCGTCCCAGTTCTTCTGCCGGCGCAGGTGCAGCCGCAGCGAATGCACGTAGGCGATCTGCCGGTACGAGATATCCCGGGCCAGCACCTTGTCGTTCAGTAGCGTCTCCGCATCGCGCACCAACGTACGCGAGCAGTTGACCATGGCACCCCACAGGATGCGTGCCTCCCACCAGCGCGAATAGGCCGTGGCGTTGCGGAAGCTGAGGTAGATCGCGACCGCCGTGCCGAACAGCGTCACCGGCAGCGCGGGAAACCATTCCCAGGATGATTCGGTGTAACACCACACCGCCGTGATGAGGACGTCCCAGCAGAAAAGCACGACGAGGGGGCCGCTGATGTAGCGCCAGAGATGGCTTGCGTGCGCGTGGCCGGGTACCAGCATGTCCGTGTCTCCTAGAGCGAATGCGTGAGGGGCTGCTGCGGATCGGACGATGCGCGGATGTAGGCACCGAAGCCGTCGGAGGCCGTGGGTAGTGGCTTGCCATCCGCACCGCGCACCGGTTCGCGCGCCTGTGCATCCCGGCGAAGGTCGGGCGAGGCCACCAGCAAGGCGGCAACGATGGCCGAGCCAAGCATCACGTTCGCGTCGCGCACCCGGAAAAGTCGCGCGAGGATCAACGGCATCGCGCCGATGACCAGGGCCGTGCCGACGAATTCGGCGACCCACAAATCCAGGCGATGCGGAGGGTCGATGCAGACCACGCCGACGGCGCTCGCCGCGACAACGGCGGCGACGATCGCGTGGTTGCGAAAGTGCATGAAGAAGCGTTCCCGGAGGACCGCGTCGTGGGTATCGGTTGCCATGAGGTTCTGCCCGTTTTGTTGCGTCGAGGCAAAAAACTGCGACGGATGTGATGTCGGTGGCAAGCTTTTCAGGACATTCGTAGGCGGTGGAATGTCACGCGATACACGCGGAAAGTGCTCAGAATATTCGGGCCTTCACAGGCGGAATTGTTGCGTCGCAATGGGTGTGGGCGACGTGCGGTGTGGGGATTTCACACTGAATGGGGGTTCACGGTGGTGTTGGGTTTGGGCTTGCCGTTGGATGGGCGTTTGGATGGCTATGTGAGATCGATCTCATTGGATTGTGGATCGGGCACGACTATGGGTCGCGCACAACGGTTGGTTGCGCATGACCTTGGGTCGCGCACAGGTGCGCTCCTACAGGGGGGGCGCCTTTACGAGGCTTAGAGGGGTTCGAGGTGGGTGATGAGCAGGCGGAGGCTTTCGCGGCCTTGCCAGTCGTTGACCGTGAGTTCGTAGGCGGCGCGGAAGCGCTGCGGTGGCGGGGTGCCGTCGTAGCAGCCGAACATCACGGCATCGAGCGGTGCACCGCCCTGCCCGTGGCGTAGCTGGAAGCGCAGGTGCTTGCTGCCCATCGGTTTCCACGACGCGCATTCGAAGATGTTCTCGAACAACGGCGAGGGGAAGGCCTGGCCCCATGGGCCGGCATGGCGCAGCTGCCGGGCGAGGTCCAGGGTGTGGTCGCGGTAGTCGAGCTCGCCGTCGGTGTGGACCACCGCCTGCAGGCGCTCTTCGTCGAGGTGTGCCCGTGCCACGGCGTCGAAGATCGCGGCGAACCGCTCGAAATCGTGGCCGTGCATGCTGAGCCCCGCGGCCATGGCGTGGCCGCCGAAGCGCAGGATCAGCCCGGGATGCTTCGCATCGATCTCCGCCAGCGCATCGCGGATATGGAAACCGGGGATAGAGCGGGCCGAGCCACGCAGCTCGCCCGTGTCGTCGCCGGCCGGCGCGAAGGCCATCACCGGGCGGTGCAGCTTTTCTTTCAGCTTCGAGGCGACCAGGCCGACGATGCCGGCGTGCCAGCCCGGATCGAACAAGGCGACGCCAACGGCATCGACGTGCGCCGCGCGCGACACCATCGCCTCGGCTTCCTCGACCATGCCCGCCTGCATCTCGCGGCGTTCCTGGTTGATGGCACTGAGTTGTTCGGCGTAGCGCCGCGCGATGCCGACGTCGTCGGTGAGCAGGCAGCCGACGCCGAGCGACATGTCCTCCAGGCGCCCTGCCGCGTTCAGACGCGGGCCGATGGCGAAGGCGAGGTCGGTGGCTGTCACGGTAGCGACCGAGCGATTGCTCGCCTCGATCAGTGCGGTGATCCCCGCGCATGCCCTGCCCGCGCGCATGCGCTTCAGGCCGGCGTCGACCAGCACGCGGTTGTTGAAGTCGAGCGGGACCAGGTCGGCCACCGTACCCAGCGCCACCAGGTCGAGCAGCGTGGCCAGGTCGGGCTCGCCGTGTTCGAAACGACCGGCGTCACGCATGGCCGCCCGCAGCGCCAGCAACAGGTAGAACATCACCCCGACACCGGCGAGCGCCTTGCTCGGGAAGCCGTCGCCGGCCAGGTTGGGATTCACCATCGCGTCGGCGTCTGGCAGCGTGTCGCCCGGCAGGTGATGGTCGGTGACCAGCACGCGGATGCCGCGCGCATGCGCCGCGGCGATGCCGGCGACGCTGGCGACGCCGTTGTCGACGGTGACGATCAGGTCCGGCGCGGGCTCCAGCGAAGCGACCAGCGCTTCGCTGAGGCCATAGCCGTGGATGAAGCGGTTGGGTACCACGTGCCGCACATGCTGCGCGCCCAGCAGGCGCAGGCCGCGCTCGGCGACCGCCGCGCCGGTGGCGCCATCACAGTCGTAGTCGCCGGCGATGACGATGTGCTGTCCGCGGTCGATCGCGTCGAGCAGCAAGGCCACCGCCTTGTCCATGCCACCGAGCAAGGCGGGCGGGTGCAGGCGGGCCAGCTTGTGCTCGGCACCGTCGGGCGTGCTGACGCCGCGGGCCGCATAGACGCGCTGGATCACCGGATGGACGTGGTTCGGCCAACCGCTGGGCGCGTCGGCGGCGCTGCGCTGGCGCCAGGTTTTCACGTTTTCGCCTTGCGCCAGAAGCGCAGGCGATGGCGTTTGTGCACGACGGTGCGGCGGCCGTCGGCGAAGGAGAGGCAGAGTTCGCTGCCGGCTTCGAGGCGGGCTTCCAGAAAGGGCCACCAGGTCTGGGCGAAGTCGCCGGGCTGGATGTCCTGGAGATCGAGGAGGGTTACGGTGGAGGGGGTGTTCGTTGGAGATGGCGTTTGGGGCGGGCGGGGGTCGCGCGCGGGGCGCGCTCCTACAAGGGCTGACCTGCCTTGGACGTCGGTGCCGGATTTCTGGCCTAGGGCCCAGACCAGCAGGTCGTCGCTGTAGATGTGCGACTGGCCGCATTCGACCCAGTCGGGCAACGCGCCTGCGCCCCACAGCCAGATGCTGTTGACCGGCGGCAGGCCGTTGTACTGGCGGTCGGCGTTGGCGGGGTGGTTGTGCAGCACCACCTGCGCTTCGTTGATCAGGGCGCGCCAGCGGCGGCCGTCGTCGCCCTTGGGCAGCTGTTCGAACAGGTCGGCGCCGAGCGCTTCTTCCGGCTCCGGGAACGCGGGCACCTGCACGTAGCTGGGCACCTTGAGTTGCCAGTGCTGCGGGTCGCCGACGAACAGGGCCATGCCCTCTTCGGCGAACGTCTCGCCGAGCGCGTCGACCATGCTCGCGGCATCCGCGGCGCTGACGGCGAGGTTGCCACACGCCAGCAGCCGCGCGCCGCTCAATTCGGGCTGCACCCATGCCGGATCGGCACAGACCCACAGCGCATCGCCGGCGTCGCCCGCCACGGACTGGCGGATCAGCGCGGCCACCGGCAGCGGGCCAGCCGGCCAGCGGAAGTGCTCCGCCAGCGCGTGCAGGTAACCCGGTGGCGCCGCGGGGCGCTCGGTGCCGCGCGCGACCCACTGCGCGAACACATCGAGGAAGCGCAGCTTGTCGTAACCGGGCAGCAGGACGTTGAGCGTCGCCGACATGCTCAGTCCTCGATCTGTTCGAGCAGTTCCATCCACTCGAACTCGAGCGTTTCCTTTTCGCCGCGCAGTTCGGCCTGGCGCTGGCCGAGACGCTTCATCTCGGCGGTGGGACCCTCGTAAACGGCGGGATCGGCGAGCTTCGTCTCGATGCTGGTCAGCTCCTTGTCCATGCCCTCCACCAGCGCCTCGATCTTCTTCACCCGGGCGCGCAGCGGCTTTTCCTTCTCGCGATCTTCCGCGGTCTGCTTGCGCTTTTCCTTCGGCTTGTCCTTCACCGGCGCATCGGCCGGGGCGGAGGCGACGGCGGCCGTCTTGCGCGTGGTGGCACGCGTGCGCAGCCACTTGGCATAGTCGTCGAGATCGCCGTCGAACGGGCTGACGTCGCCATCGGCCACGCGCCAGAATTCGTCGCAGACCATGCCGAGCAGGTGGCGGTCATGCGAGACCAGCACCAGCGCACCGTCGAAGTCCGACAGCGCATCGGCCAGCGCCTCGCGCATGTCGAGGTCGAGATGGTTGGTCGGTTCGTCGAGCAGCAGCAGGTTGGGCTTGTCCCACGCGATCAGCGCCAGCGCCAGGCGCGCGCGCTCGCCGCCGGAGAACGCGTCGACGTGTTCGAACACGCGATCGGCCGGGAAATTCCAGGTACCGAGGTAGTCGCGCAAGACCTGCTGGCCGGCGTTCGGCGCCTTTTCCTGCAGGTGGTCGAAGGCGCTCCAGCCATCGTGCAGGCTCTCCACCGTGTGCTGCGCGAAGTAACCGATCTTCATGTCCTTATGGAACGGACGCTCGCCGCTCATCGGCTCGAGCTCGCCGACCAGCGACTTCACCATGGTCGACTTACCCGCGCCGTTGGGGCCGAGCAGGCCGATGCGGTCGCCGGCTTCCAGGCCAAAGGCGATGTCCTTGAGCACCACGCGATCGCCGTAGCCGGCATCCACGTGGTCAAGGCGCAGCATCGAGGTGGGCAGGCGCTCGGGCTTGGGGAAGCTGAAGCTGAAGGGGCGCTCGGCGCGGACCGCCTCGGTACCACTCATCTTCTCCAGGCGCTTCATCCGCGACTGCGCCTGCTTGGCCTTGCTGGCCTTGGCCTTGAAGCGGTCGATGAAGGACTGCAGGTGCGCACGCTCGGCCTGTTCGCGCACGTGCGCGATCTGCTGCTGGCGCAGGTGCTCGGCGCGCTGGCGTTCGAACTGCGAGTAGTTGCCCGTGTATAGCTTCGCGGTGCCGTCGTGCAGGTGCATCGTGTGCGTGGTGACCGCGTCGAGGAACTCACGGTCATGCGAAATGATCAGCAGCGTGCCCTGGTAGCGGCGCAGCCATTCTTCCAGCCAGAGCACGGCATCCAGGTCGAGATGGTTGGTCGGCTCATCGAGCAGCAGCAGGTCGGACGGGGCCATCAGCGCGCGGGCCAGGTTGAGGCGCACGCGCCAGCCACCCGAGAACGAGGCAACGGCCTGTTCATGGGTTTCCGGCGAGAAGCCCAGGCCGTGCAGCAGCCGGCCGGCGCGGGCGCGGCCGTCGTAGCCGTTCACTTCCTCGATGCGCAGGTGGGCCATGGCCACGGCTTCCATGTCTTCGGCGTCGTAGGCGTCCTGCTCGGCCTTGAGCGCGGCGGCGACTTCGACATCGCCACCCAGGACGTAGTCGATGGCGGCATCCGGGAGCGCCGGGGTTTCCTGCGCCACGGACGCCATGCGCACCTTCGAGGGCATGTCGAGGTCGCCCTTCTCCGGCTCGAGCTCGCCCTTGAGGGCGGCGAACAGTGTGGACTTGCCGCAGCCGTTGCGGCCGATGACGGCCAGGCTCCACCCGGTCTGGATGGTCAGGTCCATGTTATCGAGCAGGGTGCGGGTGCCCCGACGCAGGGCGAGGTTTCGAAACGAGATCATGGCGGGCCAGAAAAGGCGAAAGGCGACTGCGCATGATAGCCGCCCTACCCCACCCGCGTCGCCCGAATGCGACGCAGGGCACAGCCGTGAAGGCCGCCACGCACCGCCCATGGCGCCGGATCGGGCGATCTGTTAAAACGCTGTCCTGCGCCGCATGGGGAGCGCGACGGAGCCATCATGAACACCTTCAAGCCTGTTTTCACCGCGATCGCCCTGGCCATCGTGGCCGTTGCCGCCGCACCGTCCGCCCGCGCGGACAGCCTCCTGATGCAGCGCGTGCAGCAGGAAAAGGGCATGAACCTGCCTAAGAAAGGCATGACCATGGCCGAGGTCGAGCGCCGCTTCGGTGCGCCGTCGTCGAAGCTGGATCCCCGCGGTGGCGGCAGCGCGAAGCAGCCGACGATCAACCGCTGGACCTATCCCGGCTACATCGTTTATTTCGAGCACAGCCATGTGATCCACACGGTGCTGAACACCCCGGCGGGCAACAACACGAATCCGCAGGGCGCCCAATAACCCGCGCGGGCATTGGTCATCGGGAACCCCTACAATAGGCGGCTTCCCCGGACTGCCTTGCCCGCCATGACCCACACCGCCTCCTACCGCCTGCCCGCCGAATGGGAACCGCAGGCGGGCGTCCTGATCGCGTGGCCGCACGCGGATACCGACTGGGCCGAGCGCCTGGCCGAGGTCGAGACGACCTACGTCGCCCTGGCCGCCGCCGTCACCCGCTTCGAACCGCTGCACATCATCGTGGCCGATGCCACGCTGCGCGAGCGCGCCCGGCTGGCGATCGAAGAAGCCGGCGCGGACATGTCGCGGGTGCACTTCATCGAGCTGCCCTACGACGACACCTGGCTGCGTGACTCGGGTCCGATCACCCTGACCGGCCCCGACGGCGTGCTGTTGAACGATTACCGCTTCACCGGCTGGGGCGGCAAGTTCGGCGCCGAGCAGGACGACGCGATCATCGCCGGCCTGCTCCAGCGCGGCGTGCTGAGCGGCCTGCCGCACAAGCGCATCGACTGGGCACTGGAAGGCGGCGGTATCGAAAGCGACGGCCGCGGCACCATCCTCACCACCTGGAAGTGCCTGGTCCAGCGCCATCCGGACCTGTCGCGCGAATCGATGACCGATACGCTCGCCACCACCCTGCATGCCGACCGCGTGCTGTGGCTGGAGCACGGTTACCTTGAAGGCGACGACACCGACGCCCATATCGATACGCTCGCGCGCTTCAGCCCGGATGGCGGCATCGTCTACCAGGCCTGCGACGACGCCAGCGATCCGCATTTCGCCGAACTGGGCCAGATGGCCGCGGAGCTCGCCGAACTGCGCTCGCCGGAAGGCAAGCCATACCCGTTGCACCCGCTGCCGTGGGCCCAGCCGATCCTCGACGAAGGGCGCCGCCTCGCGGCTTCCTACGCGAATTACCTGATCGTCAACGGCGCCGTGCTGGTGCCGGCCTATGGCGACCGCGTCGACGCGGAAGCGGCCCGGATCATCGGGATGGCCCACCCGGGCCGTGAAGTGGTGCAGGTGCCGTGCCGCCCGCTGATCTGGCAGAACGGCAGCCTGCACTGCATCACCATGCAGTTGCCCGCCGACATCGCCAAGTAATCCTCCAGGACACATCGCCATGACCCGCAAGACCCTCAAGGTCGCCCTCCTCCAGGACACCGACCGCGGCAGCCGCGACGCCAACCTCGATGCGATCGAGGCAGGCATCCGCGAAGCCGCGCAGGCCGGCGTCGAGCTGGTGTTGCTGCAGGAACTGCACAACGGCCCGTACTTCTGCCAGCACGAGAGCGTGGCCGAGTTCGATCGCGCCGAGACGATCCCTGGCCCGGGCACCGAGCGCATCGGCAAGCTCGCCGAGGAACTCAGGCTGGTGATCGTGGCGTCGATCTTCGAGAAGCGCGCCACCGGCCTGTACCACAACACCGCCGTGGTCTTCGATCGCTCGGCCGTCATCGCGGGCAAGTACCGCAAGATGCACATCCCCGACGACCCGGCCTTCTACGAGAAGTTCTACTTCACGCCCGGCGACCTCGGCTTCGACCCGATCCAGACCTCGGTCGGCAAGCTCGGCGTGCTGGTCTGCTGGGACCAGTGGTATCCGGAAGCCGCGCGCCTGATGGCGCTCGCCGGCGCCGACATCCTGTTCTATCCGACCGCCATCGGCTGGGATCCCAACGACGACGACGCCGAGAAGGCCCGCCAGCGCGAAGCATGGATCACCGTGCAGCGCGGCCACGCCGTCGCCAACGGCCTGCCCCTGCTGTCCTGCAACCGCACCGGCTACGAAGCCGACCCGTCGGGCGTGGGCAGCGGCATCCAGTTCTGGGGCTCCAGCTTCGTCGCCGGCCCGCAGGGCGAATTCCTCGCCCAGGCCGGCACCGACCAGCGCGAACTGCTGATCGTCGACGTCGACATGGAACGCAGCGAACACGTACGCCGGATCTGGCCGTTCCTTAGGGATCGGCGGATTGATGCGTATGGGGATCTCGTGA
This sequence comes from Bacillus sp. NP157, assembly GCA_018889975.1. Taxonomy (NCBI): domain Bacteria; kingdom Bacillati; phylum Bacillota; class Bacilli; order Caryophanales; family Bacillaceae; genus Bacillus; species Bacillus sp. NP157. The sequence continues at coordinate 666,347 of CP076546.1, read as the reverse complement.
AGCGCTATCGTGATTGAGTGAAGCGTAACGAGTTGAGAGTTCAGGGTACCGAGTAGGAGCGCCCACGCCCCGTGCGGTTGCTTCTATTCGATACCCGGTACTCGAAACGCTCCTCCCACCCCACCCCAAGGCCCCCATGCTCCCGGACGAGACCACCCACAACGAAGCGACCGCCCTCACCGGCCAGCCGATCACGCGCATGACACGCGACGGCGTGGACTACGTCATCCTCGGCACGGCGCACGTCTCGCGGGCGAGCGTGGATGCGGTGGATGCCTTGCTGGCGACCGAGCACTTCGATGCCGTGGCGGTGGAGTTGTGCGCGAGCCGTGCGCATGGCATCCGCGATCCGGAAGCGTTCAAGCAGATGGACCTGTTCCAGGTGATCCGCCAGGGCAAGGCCGGCATGGTGGCCGCGAGCCTCGTGCTGGGCTCGTTCCAGAAGCGGCTTGCCGCGCAGTACGGCATCGAGCCGGGCGCGGAGATGAAGGCGGCGATGGATGGCGCGGATGCACGCGACATCCCCGTGTGGCTGGTCGATCGCGAAGTGGGCACCACGCTCAAGCGTGCGTGGCGCAGCGTAGGCTTCTTCCAGCGTTTCGGCCTGATGGCCGGCATGCTCGGCAGCGTGTTCGAGCGCGAGGACATCGCCGAGGAAGACATCGAGAAGCTCAAGCAGTCCGACCTGCTCGAAAGCGCTTTCAGCGATTTTGCGAAAGGCTCGGCGCCGCTGTATCGCGCGCTGATCGCCGAGCGCGACGAATTCATGGCCGCGAAGCTGCGCGAGCACGGCGACCGCATGGACCCGTCGGCACCCAGCCGCAAGGTGCTGGTAGTGATCGGTGCCGGCCACCTCAAGGGCATGAGCGCGGAGCTGGCCAGCCAGCACGGCGATGCCCGCGCGCTGTCCGACGAGCTGGCGGTGACGCCGCCGGCGGCGAAGTGGCCGAAGTACCTGGCGGTCGGCGTCGTCCTCGCGATCTTCGCGGTGATCGGCTACGCCTTCTACCGCAACCCGAGCCTGGGCAAGGACGCGTTGCTCAACTGGGTGCTGCTGACCGGCGGTCTTTCCGCCCTGGGCGCACTCATCGCAGGCGGTCATCCGCTGAGCATCCTCGCGGCATTCATCGCCGGCCCGGTCAAGCCTTTCCGGCCGGGCATTCCCTCCGGCGCGGTCAGTGCGATGGTCGAGGCTTGGATCCGCAAGCCGCGCGTCGTCGACTTCGAACAGCTGCGCGACGACATCACCCACTGGACCGGCTGGTGGAAGAATCGCGTGGCGCGCACGCTGCTGAATTTCTTCCTGGTCTGCATCGGCACCATCGCTGGCGAGTACATCGCCGGGATCCACATCATCCGCAGCTTGCTCTGACCCCCGGTTGTCGGCCGCCGGAAGCCGCCTCTATACTCCAACGGCTGCTTTCACCCCCGGCCCCGCCCGGCACCCAGGGAATCATTGATGAAGCGTCTGTATCTGTCAGGTCTGATCGCTGTAGCCATGTGCGCCGCCACCGCGGTGCACGCCGAAGGGGATAAATCCAGGGGACGCCAGCTCGTTTACACCTGCCAGGGTTGCCACGGCGTGCCGGGCTACTCCAACGTGTACCCGTCGTACCACGTGCCGCACATCGCCGGGCAGAACGAGCAGTACATCGTCAACGCGCTGAAGGACTACCAGAAGGGCTTCAAGGCGCCCGGCTCCGGCCGCTCGCACCCGACGATGGGTGCCCAGGCCGAGAGTCTGTCGGACCAGGACATCGCCGACATCGCCGCCTACCTTTCCAGTCTCGCCAAGTAAGCCGCCGAGGACGAATGATGACCCGTGGGTTCTCCCTGATTTCCATCGCCGCCGCCCTGGCGCTCGTCTCGACTGCTTCCATGGCCTCGGGCGATCCCGCCGCGGGCGCGAAGAAAGTGGCGACGTGCGTGTCCTGCCATGGCAAGGACGGCAACTCCGTCGATCCGCAGTATCCGCGCCTCGCGGGCCAGTACGCCGACTACCTCGGCCAGGCCCTGCACGAGTACAAGAACGGCAAGCGCGACAACGCGATCATGAAGGGCTTCGCCGCCACGCTGTCCGACCAGGACATCGAAGACATCTCGGCCTACTTCCACACCATGCCGACCCGCCTCAGCGGTCTCGAAGGCCACGTCCAGGGCGACTAACCCACTCCCTGCATGACCGCGCCCGCGTGCGATCGCATGCACGCGCGCCCCGCACCCGATCGCCCATGTAGGAGCGCGCCTGCGCGCGATTGCACGCAAGCGCGCCCCGCATGTTGACCTTTAACCGGCCTTCCTCTCGAAATAAGGCTTCTCGCCCGTTTCGTGATCCGTCACATCCCGCACTTCGGTGACTTCCGGAATGCGCTCGCGCAAGGTCTTCTCCACCCCATTCTTCAAGGTGACGTCGACCATCCCGCAGCCGTGGCAGCCGCCGCCAAAGCGCAGCACGACCACACCCTCGGCGGTGACCTCGACCAGCGAGATGCGCCCGCCGTGCGACGCGATGCCCGGCGCGACCTCGGTCTCCAGCACGTACTTCACCCGCTCTACCAGGCCGGCACCCTCGCCCGGCGCTTCACCCTTGATCTTCGGCGCGCGGATGTTGAGCTGGCTGCCCGTGGGCGTCATCTCGTAGTCGATGGTGGCCGGATCGAGCCAGCGCATGCTTTCGCCGTCGACATAGAGGTTGAAGCCGGTGCACTCGATGGTCCACTCGTCGCCGGTGAGTTCGGTGGTGGAGCAGAACTCCAGTTCGCACTGGGCCGAGGGCGTGCCGGCCGCGACGACGCGCAGGCGCACGCCGAGGCTGTCTTCGCCCTGCTGGGCAATCAGGCGCTGGAAATGCGCCTGTGCGCGTTCCGAGATGTCGATCATGCTTGCTCCGGAGCCATGCCCGGCGTGGGGATCGCCGGAAAGAAGACCATTTTAGTACGGTTTCGATCTGGGCGCGTCCTCTGGACAATTCAACCGCGACCACGGAGGCTTCCGTCCTTTCCCCGGATGGACCAGCCGACATGACCCTTTCCCCGCTCGCCACCCAGCACTGCCAGCCGCGCAAGGGTGCGGAACACGCCCTCGACCGTGCCGCCATCGATGGCCACCTCGCTTCGCTGCCGGGCTGGACCGTGAGCGCCGACGGCAAGGCCATCGTGAAGGACTTCAGCTTCAAGGACTTCCACCACACCCTGGGCTTCATCAACGCCGTGGGGTTCATGGCGAACCAGGAAGACCACCACCCCGACCTGGAAGCCGGCTACGGGCACTGCCAGGTGTTGTGGTCCACCCACGACGTCGGCGGCCTGTCGCTGAACGACATGATCTGCGCCGCGCGGGTCGAGGCCCTGCTCGACCGCTGATCGTGCCTGGCCGCCCCTACCGCGCGTGGGCGCTGGCAAGCGCCTTGCTGGCACTCGCCGCCTTTTTCGTGCTGCCGCAGCTGGCGGCCACGGTGGTTCGTGGCGCGCTGGAAGCGGGCGGTGCCTCCGATCGCGCGGCCTATGCCCGCGGCGACTCGCCGTGGTCGTGGCGCTTCCGTCGCGCGGACGACGTGGTGGCGGGCAAGGCGTTCGGCCCGGCGTCGCTGAAGCCCGCCGACGGCGGCCTGGCGCTCACCGGGCATGGCGAGGTGGGCTTGCCCCTGAGCCGACAGGCCGACCTTCGCCAGTTGGACCAGCTACATGTCGACGCCGCGAGTCCCGCCGCCCGCTACGCGCTGTCGGTCCGGCCGACCCTCACGTCACCGCTTGTCCGGGCGGACCTGCCCGGCGACGTGCTGCCCCCGACCATCTCCCTGGACGAACTGGCCTGGCACGATGCGGCGGGCCACCCCGTCGCGGCACCGGGCCGGGCGGCGATGCTGCGGCTGGGCTTCGACCTGCCCGATGGCGCGACGCTGCTCCTGCGCGGTGCCGGCCTGGCCCGGACGGGCGCGACACTGCCGGTGTCCGGCGTCGCCATCCCCGGCGGACTGACCGGCGAAGCCCTGCTCCAGTGGCGCGATCGCCAGCGCAGTCGCAATCCGCTGGTGACCCTGGGCAACGCGGCGGCACCCGAAGCGGTGCCGCCCTGGCGTGGCTGGCTGGCCCCCGCGGTTTACGCCACGCTGCTGGCCGGCGGCGTCTTCCTGCGTCGGCGCACCACCAGCGCGCCGGCCGCAGTCCCAGCCGCAGTCATAGCCGCAGACTCAGCGCCAGCCCAGGCCCCGAGCCATGCCCCGAACCCGGCGACGCCCGCGACCAACCTCGCCCACGCCGCCCTTACCCTGCTGGGTCCCTTGTGGTTCATCGCCGGCCTCGGCCTGACCGCACGACCTACCGCCAGCGGGATCGCCATGTTCGCCGGCGGGGTGGCTTACGGCGTCTTCCTCACCTGGATTCGAGCCCTGCCCCACTGGCACTGGCGCGGTGGATGGCGGATGGCGGGATGGCCGCTGCTGGCGATTCCCGTCGCCCTCGCCCTCGCTGTCGTGGCGGGGCATGCGCCAGCGTGGCCCCCCGTGGGGCGTGCGCTTCTCTATGTCGGCTGGGCCCTGTTCCAGCAATGGCTGATGCTGGCCGTGGTCGGTGGCCTGTTGGCCCGCGCCCTGCCACGCCCGCTCGCGGTGCTGCTTATCGCACTGGCGTTTGCCCTACTGCACACGCCCAACGGGTTGTTGATGCAATTGTGCTTCGTCGCCGAGCTGGGCTGGGCCTGGTGGTACCTGCACCACCGCTCGCTGCTACCCGTGGCGCTGGCCCACGCAGCCTGCGCCGTCATCCTTCAGGCCTGCCTGGCCGGCGACGTCCTGCGCTCCCTAGAAGTCAGCGCCCGCTACCTAACCTGATGTAGGAGCGCGCCTGCGCGCGACCCAAAACACGAAAGCGCGCCTAACCGCGCAGATTATCCAGGAAAACCTTCAGATCATCCGGCAACGGCACCGAAAAGTCGTAATTCTTGCCGTCCAGGTCGAAGCTCATCCGCGACGCATGCAGGAACATCCGCTTCAGCCCCTTCGCGCGGAACCGCTTGTTGGCCTCCGGATCGCCGTACTTCGGGTCGCCCGCCAGCGGATGCCCGACGTACTGGGCGTGCACGCGGATCTGGTGGGTCCGGCCCGTGCCCAGGGTCGCGCGCATCAGGCGGGACGCAGGGTACTGCTCCACTTCCTGGAAGAAGGTAAGCGAGGGCTTGCCCGCGTCGTCGACCCGGACCAGGCGCTCGCCGCCCTGCATCACCGACTTCAGCAGCGGCGCATTCACGTCGAATTTGGCCTTCCGCGGGGTGCCGGTCATCAGGCAGAGGTACTGCTTGACCACCTGGTTCTCGCGGATCAGCGCCTGCAGGCCGGTCAGGCCGGAGCGGCTCCTGGCCAGGACGAGCACGCCACTGGTGTCCCGATCCAGGCGGTGGACCAGTTCCAGGTGCTCGTGGGGGCGCGCGGCGCGCAGCAGCTCGATCGCACCGTGGCTGACCCCGCTGCCGCCATGGGCGGCGATGCCCACGGGCTTGTCGATGACCAGGAAGTGCTTGTCTTCGAAGATGACCGAGTCGGCCACGGCCTTGACCATGCCCGACGGTGCGACGGTTTCCTCGCGCTCCGCGATGCGGATCGGCGGGATCCGCAGCATGTCGCCCAAGGCCAGCCGGGTGTCCGGCTTGGCGCGCTTGCCATTGATACGCACCTGCCCCGTTCTCAGGATCCGGTAGACCAGGCTGCGCGGGACGCCCTTGCACAGGGTCATCAGCGCGTTGTCCACGCGCTGGCCGTCCCTCTCGGGCCCGATTTCGACCTGGCGCACACCTTGGCCGCCGTCGAGGGAAGTTGCCGTCTGCATTGATAAAACTCGTTATTGATAGGATACTCGGCGAGCGCCAGGCTTCGCTGAGACTTAATCTCTCGCGGGGTGCCGGTTCCGTCGCGCAAGGCGAGTGTCGCGCCATTCCGTCCGAGGGGTCGGAAGGTTGCGACACCCCACATCGTAACGGTTCGGGTTGCAGTTGTCCGGTTGTCCGTAAGAAACGGGCCGGTTGCAAGGCGCTTATCACGAATCACGCCGGGACCAAATATCGGCCCCGGAAACCATGCCGCTAGAAGCCTCACCGCTGCGGCGCGATCCCCGGCAGGCCGCCATTCGGGCGCCACCGCGGCGCGCGGCCGCGCGGCAAGGCCGAGGAACCCACAATGAAGCGTATGTTGATCAACGCGACTCAGCGAGAAGAGTTGCGCGTTGCTATCGTCGACGGCCAGAACCTTTACGACCTCGACATTGAAATCCCGTCCCGGGAACAGAAAAAAGCCAATATCTATAAGGGACGCATTACCCGCGTCGAACCTTCCCTCGAAGCCTGCTTCGTTGATTACGGTGCCGAGCGCCACGGCTTCCTGCCGCTCAAGGAAGTCTCCCGCGATTACTTCAATCCGAACGCGGAAGGTAAATCCAACATCCGCGAACTGCTGAAGGAAGGCCAGGAGATCATTGTCCAGGTCGAGAAGGAAGAGCGTGGCAACAAGGGCGCCGCCCTGACCACGTTCATCAGCCTCGCCGGCCGTTACATGGTGCTGATGCCGAACAACCCGCGTGCGGGTGGTGTTTCGCGTCGCATCGAAGGCGAAGACCGCCAGGCACTCAAGGAAGCCCTCGAGCACCTCTCAGTGCCCGATGAGATGGGCCTGATCGTGCGTACCGCCGGCATGGGCCGCGACGCCGAAGAGCTGCAGTGGGACCTGGATTACCTGCTCCAGCTGTGGAAGTCGATTTCCTCCGCGGCCAATTCGCAGAAGGCGCCGTTCCTGATCTACCAGGAATCGAAGCTGTTCATCCGCGCCCTGCGCGATTACCTGCGCAACGACATCGGCGAAATCCTGGTCGACGAGGAATCCCTGTTCCAGGATGCCCGTGACTTCGTCCAGCAGGTGATGCCGAACAACCTGCGGAAGCTGAAGCTTTACCAGGACCCGACCCCGCTGTTCTCGCGCTACCAGATCGAGACGCAGATCGAGTCCATCTTCGAGCGCAATGTCCGCCTTCCCTCGGGCGGTTCCATCGTGATCGACCAGACCGAAGCCCTCACCGCCATCGACATCAACTCGTCGAAGGCGACCAAGGGCAGCGACATCGAAGAGACGGCGTTCAACACCAACCTTGAAGCGGCGACCGAAATCGCCCGCCAGCTGCGCATCCGCGACGCCGGCGGCCTGATCGTCATCGACTTCATCGACATGGACAGCCCGCGCCACCAGCGCGAGGTCGAGGAGCGCCTGAAAGACGCCCTCAAGGCCGACCGTGCCCGTGTCCAGATCGGCCGCATCAGCCGCTTCGGCCTGCTGGAGATGTCCCGCCAGCGCCTGCGCCCGAGCCTTGGCGAAGCCACCCAGAACGTCTGCCCGCGTTGCGAAGGCCACGGCCACATCCGCAGCGTCGAGTCGCTGGGCCTGAGCACACTGCGCCTGATCGAAGAGCACGCCATGAAGGAAAACACCGGGCAGGTCCTGGTGCAGGCGCCCCCGGCGGTCGCCAACTTCATGCTCAACGAGAAGCGTGCCAGCGTCGTCGAAATCGAGCTGCGCCATAGCGTCCACGTCGTGGTCGTCGCCGACGACAAGCTGGAGACGCCGCACCTTGAGATCACCCGCATCCGCGAAGCGGACATGGGCGAGCACAGCAAGCCGAGCTACGAGCGCACCACCCCGGTGGTCGCCACGGCCCTGCCGAAGATGGGCCAGATGCTGGGTAGCGGCGAACAGCCGCTGGTCACCGGTGTCGTCCCGGCCTCGCCGGCGCCGATCCGTGACGAGGAACCGGAAGCGGTTGCCGCCCCGGTCCAGCAGGCACGCCCGGCCGCCCCGGCCGCACCCACCGGCGGGTTCTTCTCGCGCCTGTTCGGCAGCCTGTTCGGTGGCGGCACGCAGCCGGCCCCGGCCGCCGCCCAGCCGGCTCCGGCCCGTCGCGAAGAGTCGCGCCCGGGTGGCCGTAGCGAGCGTAACGATCGCAACGACCGCAACGGCAACCGCCGCGACGAGCGTCGTGGCGAAGGCCGCGGCGAAGGTCGTGGCAAGGGCGAAGGCCGCCAGGGCCAGCGCAAGGACAAGGACAACGCCCAGGGACGCCAGCAGCAACCGAAGGCGCCGAAACAGGACAAGCCGCAGCGCCAGGGCGAAGAAAAGCAGCAGCGCCAGAAAGACGCCCAGCCGGCCCAGGGTGGCCGCCAGGGTGGTCGCCAGGAGCCGCAGGACAAGGCGCAGGCCGGCAATGAGAACCGCCGCCAGCAGCAGCCGCGTGGCGAACGCCAGCCACAGGGCGAGAAGGCCGAGCGCGTCGAGAAGGCCGACAAGGCCGTCGTCGCCCAGGCACCGCGCACCTCCGGTGAGAAGCCGGTCGCTGCCGCTGCCGTGCTGGCCGACGAAACCCTGCTGACCACGACGCCGGCGTCCGCCGACGACGCGTCGCTGGCCAACGGTGACGCACAGTCGCTGGCCGGTGACGACACCGCGCCGGGTGAAGGCACCCGCGAGGCCGGTGAAGGCGGCCAGCGCCGTCGTCGCGGCCGTCGTGGTGGCCGTCGCCGCCGTCGCCAGGAAGACGGTGGCCAGGTCGATGCCTCCGGCGCTGCGATCGAAGGCGATCTCGACGACGAAGAGGGTGACGAAGACATCGGTACCGGTCGCGACAGCGCCAGCGTGCCGCCGATCCTCGACACCCCGGAAGCCGCCGCGAACGCCGTGAAGCTGACGCCGCCGCGTACCGAAGCCACGATCCCCGCCGAAAGCAGCGATGAAGACGACGTCCCGTCGGCCCTCACCCTGCCCTCCCTGCCCAAGCTGCCGCCGATCCCCGGTGCCTCCGCGCATGCGGACACCCACGTGAAGCAGCACGACACCGTGAGCCCGGCCGATTCGGTCGATGTCCGCACCAGCGAACGTCGCCAGACCGAATCCGACGCACCGCTGAAGACCGCGCCGGTGGCCTCGGCTCACGCGCCGGTCCCGGCCGCTGCGCACGTCGAACCGGTGCACGCCGAGCCGGCCCACGCCGCGCCGGTGGAAGCCGCGCCGAAGGCCGTCGAGCCGCAGGACACCCTGCAGCCCGCCACCCCGGTGGCTACCGAGCAGCACGAGTCGCCGCTCGATGCGCCGGCGCGTGGCATCCTCCCGGACGCCCCGAAGGTTGTCGAAGCCCCGGCGGTTGTCGAAGCCCCGAAGGTTGTCGAAGCGCCGAAGGCCGAGGAAGCTCCGAAGGTTGTCGAAGCGCCGAAGGTTGTCGAAGCTCCGAAGGCTGCCGAAGCTCCGAAGGCTGTCGAAGCACCGAAGCCGGTTGACGCCGCGAAGGTCGACGCGCCGAAGCCGGTCGCCACCGAGCCGGTGACGCCGAAGTCGCCCGAGGCTTCCAACGTCTCGCCGGTCTCGCATACGCCGGCACCGCCGGTCGAGCAGCCGGGCTGGACGCCGCCGACCCAGGGCGACCTGCTCACCCGCCCGCGGCAGGAGCCGCACGACGGCCAGCAGTAAGCACTAAAAAAGTGGGGAGGCTTCGGCCTCCCCACTTCGTTCAGGTCACCGAATTATCGCCAGCGACGCAAGGTCGATGGCGCGCCGTCAGCTACCGACCTGATGGTTATGCGTATCGAGAAGGCCATGCACCGTCATGAGGTGGGCCAGCCCCACCACGTGGTCGACGTGCAGTTTTTCCATCAGCCGCTGCTTGTAGGTCGAGACCGTCTTCGGACTGAGGTTCAGGCGTTCGCCGATGCTCGTCAGTGGCATGCCGCGCACGAGCATCATGGACACTTCCATCTCGCGCGTGGACAACGTATCGAACGGCGAATCCGATCCATCGAGCGTGGCCAGGGCAAGCTGCTGCGCCACCGTCGGCGCGAGATAGCGACGTCCGGACGCCACGGAGCGCACTGCGCTGAGCAGTTCCTCAGCCGAGCAACCCTTGGTCAGGTAGCCCAGCGCACCGGCATCGAGCAGGCGCTTCGGAAAGCGTGCGTCGTCCACCACCGTCAGGATGACGATGTTGGTGCGAAGCTTCGCGCGGATGACGCGTTCGGTGAGTTCCACGCCACTCATGCCCGGCATGTGCACGTCGACCAGGGCGATATCCGGCGACTGTGAACGGATGAGCCGCAGGCCCTCTTCCGCCGAGCCAGCTTCTCCCCTGATCCGGATATCCGCCTGTTGCTGCAGGATCATCCGGAAGCCGGTCCTGACCAGCTCGTGGTCGTCGACCAATACAACACTAATCATTCTTTGCCCTCCCTGGGCCGACTGTACTTCTGTGCGCGACTCTGCGCACGGCCTGCGGGTGCATACAATGCCAGATGTGCAGGCGGGACAACCAGCGCAGGGCCTATGATCGGGCAGTGCCCGCGCTTCGGATAGCGGCGGGATTCGCGCTGAGCGAGGCGGCATTTCCTGCTCTTCGTGTCATCGCCTGGCGTGTAACGTTGTAGGCCAAGGAAGCATCATGGACGATCGTACGTACCTGCTCGGCAAGCTTGCCGCCCTCGAATCCGCGCTGGAAGCCGCGATCTCGACCCATCCGGAGCCGGCGGCGCTCGCCGTCGCGCTGTGCGAAGCGATGGCGAGTTACCACCCCACGCGCCGACCCTCCGATATCCAGGCGTTCGCCGAAGGGTGGATGGCGATCGTGACACCGTTGTTATCGGGCGAGATGCAGACGCCCGTCGTCCACGCGCAGCGACGCAGGAAGCCCCGCTTGCACTAGACACAGTCTGAGGCGGTTCTCATCCCGGGCCGTTCAACGCGACGCGGCTGCGCGCCTTCTTCGCCGCGTGCGCAGCGGCCGCTCGCCGCAGCAGGACGATGCCTGCGAGGATCAGGATGGCCGGGCCCCAGCGCCCGCCAGTCGCCTTGGCCAGCAGCTTGCCTGCGGCCATGGCACCGATGGTGCTGACGTGGCTGTGTGTGTTTGCGCTGGCCATGACCCCTCTCCCCGGTTGGCGACATGCCGACAGCGTCGCCGCGTGTCCATTGGGATGGTGTGAAGTTGGTGGGGTGGTGGTCTTCGCGGGGGGCGTTTTGGGTGGGATGGGGGATGGGAGGCGGGGGATGGAAAAGGGAAACGGGAAACAAAAAACCCGCCGGGTGGACGAGGTTGGGCCTCGTGCACTGCGGCGGGTTGTTTCGCGCACGGGTGCGCTCCTACAGGGTGTTACTGGCTATCAGGCGGTGGCTTTGATCCGCTCGACGATGGCGTCGCCGAAGGTGTCGGTGGTGCCGGTGCCGCCGACGTCCGGCGTGGTGCGGTCGCGGGCGTTCATCGTGTCGCTGATGGCGGCGCGCAGGCGGGTCGCCTTGGTCACCATGTCGAGGTGGTCGAGCATGTCGGCCGCGGCCAGCAGCAGCGCGCACGGGTTGGCCTTCTTCTGGCCTGCGATGTCCGGTGCCGAGCCGTGCACGGCTTCGAAGATCGCCGCGTCCTTGCCGATGTTCGCACCCGGGGCAAGGCCCAGGCCGCCGACGAGGCCGGCGCAGAGGTCGGAGAGGATGTCGCCGAACAGGTTCGTCGTCACGATCACATCGAACTGGTACGGATTCATCACCAGCTGCATGCAGGCGTTGTCGACGATCATTTCCTGGAACTCGAGGTCCGGGAAATCCTTCGCCACTTCGCGCGCCACGTCGAGGAACAGGCCCGACGAAGTCTTCATGATGTTGGCCTTGTGCACGGCCGTGACCTTCTTGCGACCCTTCTGGCGGGCCATTTCGAAGCCGTAGCGGCAGATCCGCTCCATGCCCGGGCGGGTGTTGCGGATAACCGAAACGGCCACCTCGTCGGCACCGGTGCCTTCGCGCGTCTGGCCTTCGGCCATGTACGCACCCATGGTGTTTTCACGCACCGTGATGATGTCGATGTTGTCGTAGCGCGCCTTGGTGCCCGGGAAGCTGATCGCCGGACGCACGTTGGCGTACAGGTCGAACTTGCGGCGCAGGGTGACGTTGATCGAGGTGAAGCCACCGCCGATCGGGGTGGTGAGCGGGCCCTTGAGCGCCACGGTGTGCTTCGCGATCGCGTCGATCGTCGCCTGCGGCAGCAGGTCACCGTGCTTCTCGAGGGCTACCATGCCCGCGTCCACGTAATCGTAGGTCAGGCCACAATCGAGGGCATCGAGGACGCGGATGGTCGCGTCCATGATCTCGGGACCGATACCGTCGCCGGGGATCACGGCAATGGTTTTGCTCATGGGGAATACTCCTGGAGGAAGCGGGGCGTGGCACGCACGCGAACGGCGTGCCGGGGAAGAAAAATCGCCCAATTATCGGCGATTTTGCCCACATCCATCAAGGATCGGCCGCTCAGCCGCCCGCGTGGTCTCCACACGCCGCGGCGTCGGCCGTTTCGCCCTCGCCTTCCAGCGTGTCGAGGAAATCCACCGCCCGGCGCAGGTGCGGGATCACGATCGATCCGCCGACCACCAGCCCGACGCTGAACACCTCGAAGAACTCGTCCCGGTTGACGCCCGCTTCCTTGCACTGGGCCACGTGATAGCTGATGCAATCGTCGCAGCGCAGCACCATCGACGCGACCAGGCCCAGCATCTCCTTGGTTTTGACGTCGAGCGCACCCTCGCGATAGGTCTGCGTATCCAGGGCGAAGAAACGGCGCACGACCTGGTTGTCTTCCGACAGGATGCGCTCGTTCATCCGCTTGCGGAACGCGGTGAACTCTTCCACGCGGGTGGTATCGCCAGCCATCAGTGCGCCGCCTCGAGGATTTCGGCCAGGCGACCGCTGCGGTCGGCCGCGGCGAGGTCGTCGAAACCGCCCACGTGCGTGCCGTTGATGAAGATCTGCGGCACCGTGCGACGGCCACCGCTCTTCTCCAGCATGATGTCGCGCTGGACCGGATCCATGTCGATGCGCACCTCGTTCCAGCCCAGGCCCTTGGCCTTGAGCAGGTTCTTGGCGGCGACGCAGTACGGGCAGACGGCGGTCGAATAAATGGTGATATCGGGGGTGTTCATGGAACAGGTGTCTCCAGACTCCGGATAACCGCAAGATGGCGGCCACCCCCACATTCTACAACCCCGCGAACCCGGCGCCCCCGGCCGTGGTCCAAGCCCTTCACAAGCCCCTGGTGGTATCGTCGCCGTACCTATGCGCCTGCCCTTTCCCCGCCTGCTGCTCCTCGCCTCCACGGCCGCCGCCACCTTCGCGATCGGCGCCCAGGACGCCGTCCGCCTGCCCGACCTGGGCAGCTCGGCCAACGCCCTGATCAGCCCGCGCGAGGCCGACGACTACGGGGCGCAGATGCTCCGCCAGATGCACGCGCTGGACCTGACCCTGGACGATGCCCTGCTCGACCAGTACATCAACGACCTGGGCTTTCGCCTGGTGGCCGCCAGCGACCGCCCGAAAGACCACTTCCAGTTCTTCATCGTGCGCGACACGCAGATCAACGCGTTCGCCGCGCCGGGCGGCTACATCGGCGTCAACGCCGGCCTGATCAACATCACCCAGACCGAGAGCGAACTGGCCGGCGTCATCGCCCACGAAATCGGCCATATCACCCAGAACCACCTCTACCGCGCCTTCGAGGCCTCGAAGAAGGACGCGCCGCTGCTGGCCCTCGTGCTGCTCGGCGCGATCGCGGCGGGCGGCGCCGGTGGCGACGCCGCGGCCGGCGTCCTCGTCGGCGGCCAGAGCCTGCTGATGCAGCGGCAGATCAACTTCACCCGCAAGGACGAAATCGAGGCCGACCGCGTCGGCATCCAGACCCTGTCGCGGGCCGGCTACGATCCCGAGGCCATGGCCGATTTCTTCGGCCGCATGCAGGACACCCTGCGCGTGGGCGAAGGCGAAGATGCCTTGCCCGCTCTGTTGCAGACCCATCCGGTGACCCTCGACCGCATCAGCGATGCGCGTGCCCGCGCCCACGGCCTCGAAGCCCAGGCGAAAAACCGGCCGAAGCTGCCGACGCTGGACAAGGCCGCGTGGGAGAAGAGCACGGCGCCCGTGCTTTACGTCAAGGACCCCACCTCGCTCGTTACCGTCGGCAGCAACCCGCCAAAAGACAGCGCCAGCGATACCTACGCGCTGATGCGTGAGCGCGTGCGCGTGCTCTCCGGCGACGCGGCGAAGCTGGCCACGTACTACGCCACGAACCTCAAACGAAAGGATTTCGACACGGCGGCCAACCACTACGGTTACGCCGTGGCGCTGATCCGCACGAACAAGGGCAGCCAGGCCGTGGAACAGTTGCAAGGCCTGCTCGACAGCCAGCCCGGCAGCGTCGTCCTCCGCCTCGCCATGGCCGACGCCTACGTGGACGCCGGCCGCTCGGGCGACGCCATGGCCATCTATAAGGCGCTGCACGCGAACTCGCCGCGCAACGTCGCGGTGACGCTCGGCTACGCCAAAGCCCTCGCAGGCACCGGCAACATCGACAACGCCCGCCAGGCCGCCAGCCTGCTCCGGCCCATGCTCGACAACAGCGACGACCCCGAAATCTTCCGCACGTACGCCCAGGCCAGCGAACGCGCCGGCGACGGCGTCCGCTCCGCCGAGGCCTACGCCGACAGCGCCTACCTCGCAGGCCGCCCGTTCGACGCCATGGAACAGCTGCGCCGCCTGCTAAAGCGCGACGACCTCGACTATTACCAACGTTCGCGCATCCAGGCCCGGATTGCCGATTTGACGCCTTTGTTGCTGGAATTGCGCAAGCGCCGCGTGGCCACGGACGACAATCCGGACGGAAGAACCCAAAGATAAGAGCGTTTCGGGTACCGAGTTGAGCGTTTCGGGTTGAGAGCGGGCCGGTCGCGCTGCTCCTCCCTCGACACTCTCAACTCTCAACTCTCAACTCTCAACCCGATACGCTCCTCCCGCCCCTGTCATTGCCCTGTAACACTACAAGGCTGCAATATGACGGTCTCAGCCAACGGCGGTCCCCCAGCGTGCATAAGCGCATCCTTATCGTGGAAGACGAGGCATCGATTCGTGACATGGTCGCGTTCGCGCTTCGCAAGGCAGGCATGGATGCGGCTCACGCCGCGGATGCCCGCGCCGCACAGATGGCGATCTCCGAACGCGTGCCCGACCTGATCCTGCTGGACTGGATGCTGCCGGGCACCAGCGGCCTGGAACTGGCCCGGCGCCTGCGGCGCGAGGAACTGTCCCGCGAGATCCCGATCATCATGCTCACCGCCCGCGGTGAGGAGATGGACCGCGTGAACGGCCTGGAGGCCGGCGTGGACGACTACGTGATCAAGCCCTTCTCCACCCGCGAACTCATCGCCCGGATCAAGGCGGTGCTGCGCCGCAGCCAGGGCGACGACGGTTCGGGCATCGTGGAACTGGGCGGCCTGCGCATCGACGGCCCGGCCCACCGCGTGTTCGCGGGCGAGGACGCCGTGCCGATCGGCCCGACCGAATACCGCCTCCTGTTCTTCTTCATGACCCACCCGGAGCGCGTCTATTCCCGCGCCCAGCTGCTCGACCACGTGTGGGGCGGCAGTGTGTACGTGGAAGAGCGCACTGTGGACGTGCATATCCGCCGCCTGCGCAAGACGCTGGAACCGTGGAAGCTCGACGATATGGTGCAGACCGTACGCGGCGCGGGCTATCGCTTCTCCGCAAGTACCTAGGCTAACGCGGGGTTGCCGCGTTAAGGTGCAAGCCACCAGACCACGCCGGCCACCCTCGTCATGCCCACCCGTTTCCTCACCTCCTGGCGACTGCCCGCCACCTGCGCTGCCCTGCTTGTCGCGGGTGGCGTGGTGGGTGCGCTCGTGGGCGCGGCGACCGCTGGCGTGCTGCTCGTCGCGCTGCTGGAAATCGTCGTGTTCCTGTCGTTGTTCCGTCACAAGTCGGGGCCAATGTTGCAACCGCCTGTGTCGACCCGCCCTGAACATGACCGTCTCATGACTCGCACCCGCCGTATTGCCTCCCGCCTTCGCGACCTGCGCAGCGCGGCGGGTTCCCTTCCCGATGGCGTGGTCCTGCTGGACCACGCGCAGCACATCCGCTGGTTCAACCACGCGGCGGAAGAATTGCTTGGCCTGAAGCGCCAGCGCGACCGCGGCCGCTTCCTTGCCGACGTGCTGCGCAACAGCGAGCTGTCGGAATGGCTCGACGACGGCGCGCGCGAACCGCTTACCGACGCGGCGGCCCCGGGCCACCCGAATCGCCACGTCACGGCCACCCTGCTTCCGTTTGGCAGCCGCCAGCGCGTCCTGCTTGCCCGCGACACCAGCCACCTGACCCGGCTCGAGCAGATCCGCCGCGACTTCGTCGCCAACGTGTCGCACGAACTGCGCACGCCGCTCACGGTGATCCACGGCTACCTCGAACTGCTGGACCCGGAAGACGTGCCCGAACTGGCGCCCGTGCTCGACGAGATGCGCGCGCAGTCCAAGCGCATGGGCCAGATCGTCGAAGACCTGCTGACCCTGTCGCGCCTGGAAACCCAGGACCATGTCGCCGAAGAACACGTGCAGATGGCGCCGATGCTGGCCAGCCTGCGCAAGGAAGCCGAGGCGCTCAGCCAGGGTCGCCACGTGGTGAGCCTGGACGTCGCGACCGGCTACGACCTGCTGGGTTCGCCGAAGGACCTGCACAGCGCGTTTTCCAACCTCGTCAGCAACGCCGTGCGCTACACGCCCACGGGCGGCAAGATCGCCATTCGCTGGGCCGAGGAAGAAGGCGGTGCCCGCTTCTCGGTGCAGGATTCCGGCTTCGGCATCCCGGCTGCGCACATCGCGCGACTGACCGAACGTTTCTACCGCGTCTCGTCGAGCCGTTCGCGGGATTCCGGCGGCACCGGCCTTGGCCTGTCCATCGTCAAGCACGTGCTCAACCTGCACCAGGCTCGCCTGACGATCGACAGCGAGCCGGGCAAGGGCTCCACGTTCGCCTGCGTTTTCGGCAGCGACCGCCTGCTCGACGGCGCCCGCCTGCACGACGTGGCCGGGGCGCCGGCCTGAACGCATGGCTTCCCGCCGCCCACCGGTTGCTGCGTTGCCTCTTTCCGCGGCAGCCAGCGATGGTCCACCATCGGCGGCTATGAAACGAATCGTCGAATCCAGGCGCGAGCAGGTCGATCTCGGCGCGCCCGAGCTGTATATCAACCGCGAGCTGGCCGCGCTGGAATTCAACTTCCGCGTGCTGGCCCAGGCGAACGATCCCGACGTTCCCGTGCTGGAACGCCTGCGCTACCTGACCATCGTCAGCAACAACCTCGACGAATTCTTCGAGGTGCGCGTCGCCGTGCTCAAGCACAAGCACGCCCTGGGCGCGGCACGGCCTGGCGCCGACGGCCTCGGCTCCGGCGAGATCCTGGGCCGCATCCGCGAGCGCGCGCTCGAGCTGGTCGGCGAGATCTTCCGGATCTGGCGCGACGAACTGGGCCCGGCACTGAACGACGCCGGCATCCGCTTCCTCAAGCGCGACGACTGGTCGGAAAAACAGCGCCGCTGGCTGCAGGGTTATTTCCAGAACGAGGTCATGCCGGTGCTGTCGCCGCTGGGCCTGGACCCGGCCCATCCGTTCCCGCGCATCCTCAACAAGACGCTCAACCTCGCCGTCGTCCTCAACGGCCGTGATGCGTTCGGTCGCGAGGGCCACATGGCGCTCGTACGTGCGCCGCGCTCGCTGCCGCGGATCATCCGCCTTCCCGCCGAAGTGTCCGGTGGCGATGGCGATTTCGTCTTCCTGGCCGAAGTGCTGCAAAGCTTCGCCGATGAAATTTTCCCGGGCTTCCAGGTCTGCGCCGCGTACCAGTTCCGGGTGACCCGCAACAGCGAACTGGTGGTCGAGGAAGCCGAGGTCGAAAACCTTGCTCGCGCCCTGAGCGAAGAGCTCGCCGGCCGCGGTTACGCCCGCCCGGTGCGCCTCGAAGTCGGTGCCGACTGCCCCCGCGCGATCACCGACATGCTCAAGGCGAACTTCCAGCTGGAAGATGCCGACATCTACCGTTGCGATGGCCCGGTCAACATCATCCGCGCTGGCGTGATCTACGACCAGCTCGACCGGCCGGAACTGAAATTCCCGCATTTCACCCCGCGCCTGACCCCTGCGTTCGCCAAGGGCGTGAACGAGTTCGACGTGCTTGGCGAGCGCGACGTGCTCCTGCACCATCCCTACGAATCGTTCGCGTCGGTGGTCGAACTGCTGCGCCGGGCATCGCAGGACCCTGGCGTGCTGGCGATCAAGCAGACCCTCTACCGCGCGGGCAAGGATTCGCCGCTGGTCGACCTGCTGGTCGACGCGGCGCGCAACGGCAAGGACGTCACCGTGGTGATCGAGCTGCGCGCGCGCTTCGACGAAGAAGCAAACATCGGCCTGGCCAATCGCCTGCAGGAAGCCGGCGTGCAGGTCGTCTACGGCGTGGTCGGCTACAAGACCCACGCGAAGATGCTGCTGATCGTGCGCCGCGAAAGCAGCGGCCTGCGCCGCTATGTGCACCTGTCCACGGGCAACTACCACCAGGGCAACAGCCGCGGCTATACCGACATCGGCCTGATGACCTCCAACCCGGAAATCGGCGAAGACATCCACAAGGTGTTCCAGCAGCTGTCGGGCCTGGGCCCGATGATCCAGCTCAAGCGCCTGCTGCATTCGCCGTTCACGCTCTACAGCAGCGTGATGGGCAAGATCGAACGCGAGATCGAACACGCGAAGAACGGCCGCCCCGCCCGCATCGTCGCCAAGCTCAATGCGCTGAACGAAGCGCACGTGGTGGAAGCGCTTTACCGCGCCTCGATCGCCGGCGTGCAGATCGACCTCATCATCCGCGGCGCATGCACCTTGCGCCCGGGCATCAAGGGCGTGTCGGAGAACATCCGCGTGCGCTCGATCATCGGTCGCTTCCTCGAGCACAGCCGCGTCTACTGGTTCGGCAACGACGGTGAGCCGGAGCTCTACTGTGCCAGCGCCGACTGGATGGAGCGCAACCTGATGCGTCGCATCGAAGTGGGCGTGCCCATCCTCGAACCCGCGCTGTTCCAGCGCGTCTATGACGAAACCCTGGATAACTACCTGCGCGACAACACCCAGGCGTGGATGCTTGGCGCCGACGGCCGCTACACCCGCCGCCATCCCGCAAAGGGCGAACTGCCGCATTCCGCGCAGCAGGCCCTCCTGGCAAGTTACTGCGGGTGAAGCGGCGCATCCTGCTCCTGTCGGTGTCCGCCGGTGCGGGCCATGTGCGTGCCGCGGACGCGCTGGAGGCCACCGTCACGTCGCTCGCCGCCGCCGGTGGCGAGGTCGAGGCGAAGCACCTCGATGTCATGGACTTCGTGCCCTCGAGCTTCCGGCGCATCTACGCCGACTTCTACCTGAGCCTGATCACGCGCTACCCGCGCCTGTGGGGCATGCTCTATCGCATCACCGGCGATGCCCGCCCCGACGCGGTGACCCAGCGCATGCGCCGGACGATCGAGCGGCTGAACACGCGTCGCCTGCGCGCGGCCATCACGGCGTTCGCGCCCGACGCGATCGTCTGCACGCACTTCCTGCCCGCCGAGATGCTGATGCGGCAGATCCGCAAGGGTCGGGTCACGGCACCGGTGTATCTCCAGGTCACCGATTTCGACCTGCACCGCATGTGGGTGATCCCGGAGATGGCAGGCTATTTCGCCGCCAGTCCGGAGATCGCCCATCGCATGCACGCGGTAGGCCTTGCGCCGGCCCGGGTCCACGTCACCGGCATCCCGGTGATGCCGGCCTTCGCCGAGCCACATGATCGCGAGGCGCTGGCGCGGGGGTTCGGGATGGACCCATCGCGTCCCGCTTACCTCGTGATGGGTGGCGGCGCGGGCGTCGGCGCGCTGGACGAACTGGCCGACACGCTGCTCTCCGCTGGCGGCGATTTCCAGCTGGTGGTGCTCGCCGGGCGCAATGCCGAGATGCTCGAGCGCCTGCGCGCGCTCGCCGCCGGCAAGCACGCGGGCCGGCTGTTCCCGCAGGGTTACACGAAAAATGTCGAGCGGCTGATGGCGTGCTGCGACCTCGCGATCACCAAGCCCGGTGGCCTGACCACGTCCGAATGCCTTGCGATGGGTTTGCCGATGATCGTCAACGCACCGATCCCCGGCCAGGAAGAACGCAACGCGGATTACCTGCTCGAACAGGGCGCGGCGTGGAAGGCGATCGACGCCGTGGCGCTGGCCTGGCGGGTCGGCGCGCTACGCGACGATCCCGCGCACCTGGCCAGCATGGCCGCGAACGCACGGGCGATCGGCCGGCCACATGCCGCGCGCGACGTCATCGACATCGTGCTCGCACAACTGGGCCATCGATGAGCCATTCACCCGGTCGACGCGTCGCCTCGGTGCTGGCGACGTTCTGCTTCACCTTCCTGATGGCGTTCTTCTTCGCCCATGTCGAGGTGGAGATCGAAGGGTCGCACGGCTGGGCGACCAGCCTGCCGACCTGGCGCGTCGAGAACCACTGGCTGCTCGACCTGCTCTGGGGCGGCCGTCCGATGACGGGTTACCACGCCTGGGTGTTCCCCTTCATCGCGCTGTGCTTCCATTTCCCCATGGTATTCCGCGGGTTCTGGAGCTGGCGTGCACAGGTGCGGATCATCGCCTGCATCATGCTGTTCTGGGTCGCCGAAGACGGGCTGTGGTTCGTATTGAACCCCGCCTTCGGGCTGGCCCGCTTCAACCCCGAAAACGTGCCGTGGCACAGGCACTGGTGGGGACCGGCCCCCACCGATTACTGGGTATTCGGCTTCCTCTGCATCCTCCTTTTCGCGCTATCCGCGATGCCCAAATCGCGCGTAAGGAAAGCGTGACGGCGGCAACGTCCGCGACATACCGGTCCCACCCGTGCCAGAATTCCCCGATACGCCGCTGCGGACATCTCCCTTGGCCTCATCAGCAAAATCGCAGATCAACGATGGCGAATTCCTCGCCGCCGTCGACCTCGGCTCCAACAGCTTCCACATGGTGGTGGCGCGTTACGAGCACGGCGAACCCCGCGTGGTCGACCGTCTCCGTGATTCCGTGCGCATGGCCGTGGGCCTGCGCCCGGACGGCACGCTCGACACCGCGCATCGTGCCGCCGCCCTCGCCAGCCTCGCTCGCTTCGGCCAGCGCATCGCCGGCATCCCGGCGCTGCACGTGCGCGCCGTGGCGACCAATACCGTGCGCCGGCTCGCGTCACCGCACGCCTTCCTGTCGGCCGCGGAGGCCGCGCTCGGCCATCCCGTGGAAATCGTGTCGGGTCGTGAAGAAGGCCGCCTGATCTTCCTGGGCGCCGCACATGACCTGCCGGCGTCGCGCGACCACCGGCTGGTGATCGACATCGGCGGCGGCAGCACGGAATTCATCATTGGCCGCGGTACCTCGCCGCTGCTGACCGAAAGCGTGCAGGTGGGCTGCATCGCCTCCACGCTGCGCTTCTTCCCGGGCGGCAAGATCACCCGCAAGCGCTGGCAGAAGGCGCGTCGCGAAATCGGCGTGCTACTGCAACAGTTCTCCGAGGATTACCGCGAGGCCGGCTGGGCCGATGCGTACGGCTCGTCAGGTACGGCCAAGGCGATCGGTTCGGTGGTCCGCGCGATGAAGCTGTCCGACGACGGCGTGACGCCCGATGCGCTGGCGGCGGTGCGCGAAGCCCTGATCGAACAGGGCGCCGCCGGTGCGCCGCTGAAACTGCCGGGCCTTGCCGAAGACCGCGCCGAAGTGTTCGCCGGTGGCGTGGCGATCTTCGAGGCCGCGTTCGAAGCCCTCGGCATCGAACGCCTGCGCATATCCGAAAGCTCGATGCGCGAAGGCCTGTTGTGGGACCTGCTCGGCCGTTCTGCCGGCACGGACCCGCGCATGGCCAGCGTCGACTCGCTCGCCAACCGCTATGGCGTCGATCGTGCCCAGGCCCGTCGCGTCGAAACCACCGCGCTGTCGCTCTTCGACCAGCTGGCCAAGGTGTGGAAGCTCGACGACGATGCGCGTGAATGGCTCTCCTGGGCTTGCCGGGTGCATGAGCTGGGCCTGGCCATCGCGCACAGCCAGCACCAGCGCCACGGGGCCTACATCCTGCGCCATGCCGATATGGCGGGCTTCTCCCGGCAGGAACAGCAGCTGCTCGCGGCCATCGTCGAATCGCACCGCCGCAAGCCCGAGAAACCGGTCATCAGCGCGCTGCCGGTGCGCTACCGCCCGCTGGCCCGGCACATCACCACCCTGCTCCGCCTCGCCGTGCTGTTCCGTCGCGCACGCCGTGCCGAATCGCTGCCGCGCATCCGCGTCGCCGCGACGCGCCAGCGCCTGCGGCTGACCGTGCCGGCCGACTGGCTCGACCAGCATCCGCTGACCGAGGCCGACCTTGAGCAAGAGCGTGAACCGCTGGCCGAACTCGGCCTCGAGCTCGAGATCGTTACGGAATGAAGGCGATCCCCGCCGCCAAGGGGGGTATCATGGTGGGGTTGTCCGCCGCCACGACCTGCAAACCATGCTGAAAGCCGTCCTCGCCAGCCTCCTCCTCGTCCTGCCCGCCGCGTCCCTGGCGCAGCCGCAGGCCAAGCCGGCGGCCCCCGCGCCGGGTCCCATGGACCACCCGCGCGTGATCGTGCACACCAGCCAGGGCGACGTCACCCTGGAGCTGTTCCCGGAAAAGGCGCCCAAGAGCGTCGCCAACTTCCTGCAGTACGTGCGTGACGGCTTCTACGACGGCACCGTGTTCCATCGCGTCGTCGACGGCTACATGGTCCAGGGCGGCCTCTACAGCCGCGACCTGACCCAGCGCCGCACGCGCGCCCCGATTCCCAGCGAAGCCGACAACGGCCTCTCCAACCTGCGCGGCACCGTCGCGGTGGCGCGTGGTGCCGATGCCAACTCGGGCACGTCGCAGTTCTTCGTGAACCTGGTCGACAACCGTCGACTGGACTACGTGAGCAACCAGAGCGGCCTGACCTGGGGTTTCGCGGTGTTCGGCAAGGTCGTGCAGGGCATGGACACGGTCGACAAGATCGCCAAGCTGCCGACCCGCGCGCAGGGCCCGTTCGTGGGTGACGTGCCGAACCCGCTGGTCATCATCAATTCGGCCCAGGTCGTCGGCGAAGAAAAGGCGGTGCCCGCGCCGTCGGCGACGGCCGCGAAACCGGCGGCCAGCACGGCGCCAGCCGCCGCCGCACCGGCGACCACGCCCGCCACCGCGCCGAAGAAGGCAGCGAAGAAGCCGGCCGCCAAGACCACGCCATGACCACGCTGTTCATCGCCGATCTCCACCTCGACGACGCCCGCCCCGACATCACCACCCTGTTCGAACGGTTCCTCGCCTCGGACGAGGCCCGCGCCGCGCGGGCGTTCTACATCCTCGGCGACCTGGTCGAAGCATGGATCGGCGACGACGACGATGCCGAGTTGCCCAACCGCATCGCGGCGGCGACGAAGGGCCTCGGCGATGCCGGCGTGCCGGTGTACTTCATGGTCGGCAACCGCGACTTCCTGCTGGGCGAATCGTTCGCCGGGCGTGCGGGCATGACCTTGCTCGACGACGGCACCGTGCACGAGATCGAAGGCGTGCCTACCTTGCTGATGCACGGCGACGTGCTCTGCACGGACGACGTCGAATACCAGGCCGTGCGCAAGCAGGTGCGCACCGATGCCTGGAAGCAGCAGATCCTCTCGATGCCGCTGGCCGCGCGCCGCGCGTTCGCCGCCCAGGCGCGCAACGACAGCAAGTCACGCACGGGTCGGATCGACGAGACCATCATGGACGTGAACCAGGGCGCGGTTGAAGACGCCATGCGCCAGGCCGGCGTGACGCGCCTGGTCCACGGACACACCCACCGCCCCGCCATCCACGACTTCACGCTCGACGGCACGGCGGCGCAGCGCATCGTGCTGGGCGACTGGTACGAACATGGCTCGGTGCTGGTCGTCGATCCCGACGGCGTCGCCCTGCGCGGCCTCAGCGCCTGACGCTGGCCCTGGAAACCATCGCGCGCAGGCGCGCTCCTACAGGGCGTTGAGGTTCTGCAACCAGGTGAGTTCGCTTTCGGAGAAACCGGCTTCGCGGCGTGCCTCCAGGTTGAACGGCCCGCGCAGCGACCCGTTCATGTAGTCGTTGAGCAGCGTGGCGAAGGTGGCTTCCGGCTCGATGCCGTCGCGCGCGCAGCACCAGTGGAACCAGCGGGTGCCGGCGGCAACGTGGGCGACTTCCTCGCGCAGGATCACTTCCAGCACCGCCACCGTGCGTTCGTCGCCCTGGCGGCGCAATCGCTCCATCATGCCAGGCGTGACGTCCAGCCCGCGTGCTTCGAGCACGCGCGGCACCAGCGCCATGCGTGCGGTATCGCTATGCGCGGTCTTCTCGGCCATTTCCCACAGGCCGTTGTGCGCATCGAAGTCGCCGTAGGCATGGCCGAGCTCGCCGAGCCGCCCCTGCAGCATCATGAAATGCCGCGCCTCGTCGTTGGCGCACGAGGCCCAGTCGCGGTAATACGCGTCGGGCTTGCCGCGGAAGCGATAGACCGCGTCCCACGCGAGGTCGATGGCGTTGAACTCGATGTGCGCGATGGCATGCACCAGCGCGATGCGCCCTTCCAGCGAGCCCAGGCCGCGCTGTGCAAGCTCGCGCGACGACACCAGGCGGGGTCGCTCGGGGCGCCCCGGCAATGCGATCGGCTCGGCCGCCGGCGAGGCCGGATCGGGCACGAGCGTGCCTTCGCCCAGCCGGGCGAACGTGTCGAAGGTGAGGCGTACTTTTTCCGCCGGATCGGCTGCGTCGAGGCAGCGGCGGGCGGCAGCGTGCAGGTCGTCCATCGGTCAACGGGCGCGGCACGCGCGAGGCGTGCCGCGCAACCGGTCAGGCCGTGCGGCGCTCGGACTTGGCATTGTCCGAACGCAGGGCTTCCTGCTGCTCGAGGAATGCGGAATCCACGCCGGTGACGTATTCGCCGGAGAAGCACGACGTGTCGAAACGGGTCAGCTCTTCGTTGCCGTCATTGACGGCCCAGACCAGGTCTTCCAGATCCTGGTAGACCAGCCAGTCGGCGCCGAGGATCTTCTCGACTTCCTGCACCGTGCGGCCAGCGGCCACCAGCTCCGACGCCGCCGGCATGTCGATGCCGTACACGTTGGGGAAGCGCACCGGCGGCGCGGCCGAAGCGAAGTAAACATTCTTCGCACCCGCGTCGCGGGCCATCTGGATGATCTGCTTGGAGGTGGTGCCGCGGACGATGGAATCGTCGACGAGCAGCACGTTCTTCTTACGGAATTCCAGGTCGATGGCGTTGAGCTTGCGACGCACGGATTTCACCCGCTCACCCTGCCCCGGCATGATGAAGGTGCGGCCGATGTAACGGTTCTTGACCAGGCCTTCGCGCATCGGCACGCCGAGCGCCTGGGCCAGCGAGCTGGCCGCCGTGCGCGACGTGTCGGGAATCGGGATCACCGCATCGATGCCGTGGTCCGGGCCGCGCTCGCGCAGGATCTTCTCGGCGAGTTTCTCGCCCATCCGCAGGCGCGCCTTGTACACCGAGACGTCTTCGATCATCGAGTCCGGACGGGCCAGGTACACGTACTCGAAGATGCACGGAGCATGCACCGCGCCCTCGGCGCAACGCTTGGCATGCAGTTCGCCGCCATCGGTGATGATCACGGCTTCGCCCGGCTCGATGTCACGCACGCGGGTGAAACCGAGCACGTCGAGGGCCACCGACTCGGAGGCCACGGCGTACTCGCGACCGGAGGCGGTCGCACGCTCGCCCAGCACCAGCGGACGGATGCCGTTGGGATCGCGGAAAGCGATGAGGCCGTAGCCGAGCACCAGCGCGATGCAGGCGTAGCCGCCGCGGGCACGGGCATGCACGCGCGACACGGCTTCGAACACGTGCTCCGGATTCAGGTCACCGCGGTCGTCCAGCTGCAGCTCGTGGGCGAGCACGTTGAGCAGCACTTCGGAGTCGGAGTCCGTATCGATGTGGCGACGGTCGTCCTCGAACATCTCCTTGCGCAGCTGTTCGGTGTTGACCAGGTTGCCGTTGTGCGCGAAAGCGATGCCGTAGGGCGAGTTGACGTAGAACGGCTGGGCCTCTTCGGTGCCTTCGGAACCGGCCGTGGGGTAACGGCAGTGGCCGATGCCGATGCGGCCGCGCAGCTTGCCCACGCCCGCCGAGTTGAAGACGTCGCGGACCAGGCCATTGCCCTTGTGCAGGCGCAGGCGGGCGCCATCCACGGTGGCGATACCGGCGGCATCCTGGCCACGATGTTGCAGGACGGTCAGGCCGTCATACAGGGCCGATGCCACTTCCGTGGTACCGACGATGCCGATGATTCCGCACATGGTGTTGCCTTCTACGAAGAGGCTGCCGTGGAGGCGGCAGCAGGGTGAGCCTGGTTATTGTCGCGCGATTGCCCGGGGATCGGCAGGTCGCGCAGCTTCATGAGATCGTCGCGGCTTGGCAGGTTGACGTCCGGCATTTTCATGTCTTTCAACGCGGCCGGCGGGTGCATGTAATCGCGCACGTTCGCCGGGATCTGCTGGCCGATCCATTCGGCCGGACCGCTGAACTGGCGCAGCATGGCCGATTCACGCCACCAGGGGTCGTTCGGCAACGGCGTGAAGCCGAGCATGAACACCACCAGGCTGACGATGAGCACGCCGCGCAGCAGGCCAAACAGCATGCCGAAGAGGCGATCGGTGCCACCAAGGCCCGTGCTCGCCACAAGGCGTGAAATCAGGAAGCGAATGATACCGCCGATGACCAGCACCGAGACGAAAACGACGCCATAACCGATCGCGGCGCGCGCCGTGCCGTTGGACACCGAGCCGGACAACATCTCCGCCACGTGGGGACCCAGCGCCCAGGCCAGCCAGAACGCCGCGACCCAGATCACCAGCGACAACACCTCTGAAATGAGGCCGCGCGCAAGGCCGATCAAGACCGAGATGAAGAGCACGGCCAGGATGGCGTAGTCGGCCCAGTTCACGTCGAAGTTTCCCATATGCCGACCCGCGCCCGGCCCGCCCCCTTACGGGGCCGAGACCACGACGCCGTCCAGGCCAACCTTGGCCTTGATCTGGTCTTTCAGGCGCACGGCGTCGTCACGCTGGGTCTGCGGGCCAGCCCGCACGCGCCAGAGTTTCGCGCCGCTGCTGGAGGCCATGCTGTCGACGTAGCCCGGGATGCCCGCGCCACGCAGCTTGTCGCGCAGGCGGGTCGCTTCGGCCTCGCTGCTGACCGCAGCCACCTGCACGGCGAAGCCACCGGCGCGGGGCGCGGCGGTCGGCACGGCAGCGGCCTGGGCTGCCGGCGCGGCGGCGGCCGGCTTCGGCGGGGCCGGCACGTCGGCGGTCTGGGTTTCCGGCTTCGACGAGAGCGAGGCCGGCGCACCCGGCACCGCGGCGGTGATCTTCAGGCGCGCGGCCTCGGCCGCCGCACGGGTCTCGAACGGTCCGGCGCTCACCCGGGTCAGGGCCTTGCCGGCCTGGTTGGCAGCGGTGGTGGATACCGGGTAACCCAGGGCACGGACCTTCTGCACCAGCGCATCGGCCTTGCTGTGGTCGGCATAGGCGCTGAGGTTGATCGAATAGCTGCCTCGCGCGGCGGCACCGGCCGGCTGGGCGACGGGCGTTTCCGCCGGCGCCGGGGTGGCCAGCGCGGGAGCCGGGGTCGGCTTCGCGGGCTTGCTGGCCGTCGGCGTGGCGGCCGGCTTGGCGAAATCTTCCGGCAGCGCATCGGCCGGCTTGCGCGAGGCGATGTCCACCGAGGCAAGGCGGCTGCCGCTACCCGGGGTCACCGCGGCAGGCGGCGGGGTCGGCGCGGTCGGTGCCACGGCGGCCGGCGCGGCATTCGGGGTGGCCGACGGCGAACCCGCCGGGCCTGGCGCGGCGGCGGCGGGCGCCTGCGCGTTGGCCGGGGTGGCACTGCCGTTCGGGGACACGTCCAGGGTGCGCGACTGCAGCTCGCGATCCGGTGCAGGCGGGATCTCGAGGCTTACGGTCTGGTCGGCATCGCTCTTGGGCGGCGCGTTGGAAAACAGCATCGGCACGAACAAGACGAGCAAGGCGATGAGGACGGCGGCACCCAGCAGGCGTGTTTTCAAGGAGAGCTCCATTCGACCGGCGCATTGCGGATCGCGGCGATTATAACCGGCATTGGGCGGGGCTCGATGCCCTGCCCGTCGCGACGTTCACCTCGGCGTCGAAAGCGCCGCGCTGGCCACGAAGAACGAGCCGAACAGCAGCAGCGTGTCGGCCTCGCCAGCGAGGGCGCTCGCGGCCTGCCAGGCCGAGGCCACGTCCGGAAACGCGTCATGCGGCGCATCGGGCAAGGTGGCTGCAAGCGCCTGCGCGAGCGCCTCGGCAGGCAGCCCGCGCGGCGTGTCGCGCTCCAGCCCGGCGAGGAACCAGTGGTCCACCCGCGAACCCAGCGCGGCGATGACGCCGGCGACGTCCTTGTCGGCCAATGCACCGTAGACGGCCAGGACACGACCGCCCGGCGCACGTGCATCCAGCCAGGCGGCCAGCGCGCGCGCCGCCTGCGGGTTGTGGCCCACGTCGACCAGGGTGAGCGGGTGCTCGCCGATACGCTGCAGGCGTCCACCGACGCGGACCGTCTCCAGCGCGTGGGCGATGGCCGCCTGTGGCACCTGCACGCGGTCGCGCAGCGCATGCAGCGCGGCGATCGCCGCCGACGCATTCGCGAACTGCACCGGCGCCGCCAGCGCCGGCCGCGGCAAGTCGAACGCCGCCCCGTCCTGATGCGTCCACCGCCACCGCCCCGTGCTCAGCCCCTGTAGGAGCGCGCCCGCGCGCGAAGGCCCCAGGCCCTCAACCTCCCACCAAAACACCGACCCCGCCCGCTCCACCACCGCCCCCAGCCCACGCAACGCCTCCAGCAACCCCTCCGGCGGATCCAGCTCGCCGACCACCACCGGCCGCGCGGCCCGTGCGATCCCGGCCTTCTCCCGCCCGATGCTGTCGCGGTCGCCGCCCAGCCAGTCCTGGTGGTCGAGGCCGATCGTCGTCACGATGGCCAGGTCGGCATCGATGATGTTGACCGCGTCGAGGCGGCCGCCCAGGCCCACTTCGAGGATGGCCACGTCCACCGACGCCCGCGCCATCAGGTCGATCGCGGCGAGCGTGCCGAACTCGAAATAGGTTTGCGGAATGCTTCCACGCGCCGCCTCGATCCGTTCGAACGAGGCGACGAAGGCGTCGTCAGCCACGTCGATGCCGTCGATCCGCACGCGCTCGTTGTACCGGAGCAGGTGCGGCGAGGTGTAGCAACCGGTGCGATAGCCCGCCGCGCGCAACATGCCTTCGAGCAAGGCCACCGTGGAGCCCTTGCCGTTGGTGCCGCCCACGGTGATCACCAGGGGCGCCGGGCGTGGCGCGCCCATCGACTCCCATACGGCGCGGACGCGGTCGAGGCCCAGCTCGATGTCGCGCGGATGGGTCTTTTCCTGGTACGCCAGCCATTCGTCGAGCGTGCGGGTCATGCGCCAGCCTCCGCGCGGTGAAGGTCGCGCATCCAGAAATCCAGTAGGTGTGGCGAAGCGGCATCGTCGCCACGTTCTTTCCACGACAACGTGCAATGCATCCCGGCCACGGGCGCGTAGCCGCGACCGCGCCAGAACGCATCGTTGGCCCGATGGCCCGCCGGTGCGCGGGGATCGCGGGGGTCGCGCCGGACGGAGCAGAACGCGGTCGAACGGAATCCGCCCGCGCCACGCGCATGCGCCTCGCGTGCGTCGAAAAACGCGTGTCCGATGCCACGCCCGCGCCACGGCGCGAGCAGCACCGATTCGCCGAAGTAGAAGACGTCGTCGAGAGGCATGCCGCGGTCGAGGAAGGGCTGCTGGAAGGCATCGCTGTCTTCGGCGAGCGGCATCCCGGTGGACGCACCGACGACCTCCCCGGCCACGCTGCGGGCGACCACGCAGACACTGCGCGTCGAGGCCGCGTAGGCGGCGAGGTAGTCGCGTTCGTAGTCGCGGTCACCGTCGTACAGATAGGGCCAGTCGCGGAACACGGCGATACGCAGGCCGGCAAGCTCGTCCACCACGGGGAGGATGGCCTGCCCTGCGTGCACGGTGATCTCGATGCCGGGGATAGCGCGCATGCCGGAAAGCCTTACGAAAGAGGCGTGAAGCTTAATAGCCGGGCCGCTCGTGCGCACCTGCACGGCGTCATGTTGCGAGGCCCGAGGAACCCATGTTCGCCCCATGGTCCCACCTGGTCGACTGGACCAGCGTCCACGCCATCGTGCCGCTGCTCACCTGGCTACGCCTGGGTGGCCTGGCGGGCGACCCGCGCGAGATCGCCGAAGCAATCCTTATCTCCCTGCTGCAGGTGGCCATCATCGGGCTGCTGTTCCGTCCGCTCGAGGCCGTGATCCCGGCCGAACGCTGGACCGATCGCAAACTCACCCGGGTCGATTGGCAATACACGCTGATGATGCTGGTCGGCATCTTTCCCCTGTTCAGCTACCTGGTGCTGACCCCGATCAGCAATTACTTCGGTGGTCCCGACACCGGGCCGGGCGACGACTCGCTGCTGGGCATCGTTCATTGGCTGCCGGCGCTACGCAGCCATCCCTTCGCGCTCTTCGTCGTCTACTACGTCATCTACGATCTGGTCTATTACTGGATGCACCGGCTGCAGCACGCGTTGCCGTGGTGGTGGGCGTTGCACAGCATGCACCACAGCACGCGGCAGATGAGCTGCTGGACCAACGACCGGGGCAGCCTGGTCGATGGCTTCCTGCAGTCGATGGTGCTGGCCGGCGTGGGCGTAGTCATCGGCGTGGCGCCAACGGATTTCGCGTGGCTGGTGCTGCTCGGCGAGCTGGTACAGAACTTCTCGCATGCGAACGTGCGCGTTCGATTCGGGCCGGTGTTCGACCGCCTGCTGGTCTCACCGACGTTCCACCGCCTGCACCACATGCTGGTGGACCCCGATCGCCCTACCCTGCACAACTGCAACTTCGGCCAGGTGTTTTCGCTCTGGGATTCGTTGTTCGGCACCGCCTTGCACGGCGAGCCGATCCGTCCCACGGGCGTGGGCGATCCAATGGTTGACTCGGATAACGAGAAGCACCTGGTGGGCCTGCACTGGGCGGCGTTCCGGCGGTTCTGGGGGGCGGTTACCTGCAGGGCCGGCTGGCGGCTGGGCGAGGTGGCGTTCGGGGAGGATTTCCGGCCGATCTCCGTGGCGGAGATTGACTTGCATGCGTTGCATGCGGGTGCGGGGGATGCGCGGGGTGCCGCAGGGGATGGGCGCGATGGGCAGGTCGATCGCGCGCAGGCGCGCTCCTACATGGGTAGCTAGGAGCGCGCTGCGGGGGGCTTAGCAGTCGGCGCCGCCGAACGGATCGTCGAGGATGATCGTGTCGTCGCGGTCGGCACCGGTGGCCACGAGGGCCAGCTTGCAGCCGGAGAGTTCTTCCACGGCACGCAGGTAGGCGCGCGCCGCCGGCGGCAGCTTGTTCCAGTCGCGGATGCCCGCGGTGGACTCTTCCCAACCCGGGAACTCGAGGTAGACCGGCTTGCACTCGGCCCAGCCGTCGGCGTCGAGCGGCGCGAGCTCGCGACGCTTGCCGCGGTATTCGTACGCGATGCAGACCTTGATGCTTTCCAGGCCGTCGAGCACGTCGAGCTTGGTGATGGCCAGGCCGTCGATGCCGTTGATCTGCACGGCGCGCTTGAGCGCCACCAGGTCGATCCAGCCGCAGCGGCGCGGACGGCCGGTGCTGGCGCCGAACTCGTTGCCCTTCTTGCGCAGCAGCTCGCCCATCTCGTCGTTCAGTTCGGTCGGGAACGGACCGCCACCGACGCGCGTGGCGTAGGCCTTGCAGATGCCCAGCACGTAGTCGATGTCGCGCGCGCCCACGCCGGTGCCGGCCAGTGCGCCGCCAACGGTGGTGTTCGACGAGGTGACGTACGGGTAGGTGCCGTGGTCGATGTCGAGCAGTGCGCCCTGCGCGCCTTCGAACAGGATGTTGCCGCCTTCGCGGCGCACGTCGTGCAGGATGGTGGCGACGTCGTCGACCATCGGACGCAGGTATTCACCCCAGGTCAGTGCTTCGTCCAGCACGGTCTGGTAGTCGACCGGCTCGGCCTTCAGCCACTGGGTGAGCACGAAGTTGTGGTACTCGACGGCGGCCTGCACCTTCTCCGGCAGCTCGTGCGGGTACATCAGGTCAGCGACGCGGATGGAACGGCGGGCGACCTTGTCTTCGTAGGCCGGGCCGATGCCACGACCGGTCGTGCCGATCGCCTTCGCACCGGACGCCACTTCGCGCGCCTTATCGACGGCGATGTGGTACGGCATGATCAGCGGGGTGGCCGGCGAGATCTTCAGGCGCGGACGCACGTCGACGCCCTGGGCCTCGAGCTCGGCAATCTCGCTCATCAGCGCGGCCGGCGAGAGCACCACGCCGTTGCCGATCAGGCACAGCGCGTCGTCGCGCAGGATGCCCGAGGGAATGAGGTGCAGGACAGTCTTCTTGCCCTTGATCACCAGCGTGTGGCCGGCATTGTGGCCGCCCTGGAAGCGCGCGACGGCGCCGACGCGCTCGGTGAGCAGATCGACGATCTTGCCCTTGCCTTCGTCGCCCCATTGCGCGCCGAGAATAACTACTGACTTACCCATGGTGGTGGTTCTCTTAGGTTGCGTTGCCCGCGAGGGCGATGTGGAGGCGGTGTTTAGCGCTGGCGGCCGGGGCCGTCGTTGAGGTAGCGCAGGAATTCGGAATCGGGCTTGAGCACGAGCGTGGCCTTGCCGTCGTTGAAGGCCTTCTTGTAGGCCTGCATGCTGCGGTAGAAGGCGAAGAACTCGGGGTCCTGGCCATACGCCGATGCGTAGATGGCGGCTGCCTTCGCATCGCCGTCGCCGCGCACGGTGGTCGCATCGCGGTTGGCGTTGGCGAGGATCACGGCACGCTCGCGATCGGCGTCGGCCTGGATCCGCTGGGCGTTCTCCTTGCCGGTGGAGCGCAGGTCGTTGGCCAGGCGCGTCCGTTCGGTGCGCATGCGCTTGAAGACCGACGTGCTCACTTCTTCGGGCAGGTCGATGCGCTTGATCCGCACGTCGACCACGCTGATGCCCAGCGTCTTGCGTGCGATGGCATCGGTGCGCTGGCGCACGCGCTCGGTGATGTTCTTGCGGCCACCGCTGATCAGTTCTTCCAGCGGGCGGGCGTTGAACTCGTCGCGCAGCGCGTCCTTCACCACCGGGGTGAGGCGGCCGATGGCGGCGGTCGGATCACCCGACGTGGCGCGGTAGTACGCCGCGCTGTCGGCGATGCGCCACTTCACGTAGAAGTCGACCGTGACGCTCTTCTTCTCCTGGGTGAAATAGCGCTCGGGCGGCGCATCCAGGCCGAGGATGCGGCTGTCGAACAGCACCGCCTGCTGGGCGAGCGGCACCTTGAAGTGCAGGCCCGGCTGGTAATCCGAGCGGACGATGCGGCCGAACTGCAGCAGCAACGCGTTCTCGCCTTCCCTGACGACGAACACGCTGTTGAAGCCGAGCAGGACCAGGGCGACGACGACGAGGCCGGAGATGATCTTCACTGGGCACCTCCCTGCGGCGCCGGCGTGGCATCGGTGGTCGCGGACTGGACCACGGTGCCGACGCCCGGCACGTTGCGCACGCTGGTGTTGCCGCCTTCCACGGGCACCTGGATCAGGTTCTTGCCGTTGCTCCCGTCGATGATCTTCTGGTTACGGCTCATCACGTCCTCGACGGTTTCCAGCCACAGCCGGCGGCGGGTCACGTCCGGCGCGGCACGGTATTCCTTCAGCAGCAGGTTGAAGCGCTCGGCGTCGCCATTGGCGCGGGCCACGCGATCGACGCGGTCGGCCTCGGCTTCGGCCGCGATGATGGCGGCCTGGCCACGCGCATCGGGCAGCAGCTTGCTCTGGTAGGCACGGGCTTCGTTTTCGCTGCGCTGGCGATCTTCGCGGGCGGCGTTGACGTCGTCGAAGGCGTCCTTCACCTCGCGCGGCGGCGACACGCTCTGGAAGCTCACGCCGGTGATGGCGATGCCCGAGTCGTACATGTCCAGCGTGGACTGCAGGATGTCGCGGGTCTGCTGCTGCAGGGTTTCCTTCGCCTCGGGCGACGCGTCCGCACCCGGCGCCTGGGTCGGCGCGACCGGCGCGTCGGCCGACGGGGTGGTGAGGATGTTGTCCATCGCATTCGCGCCGACCACCGAGCGAACGGCCGCCTCGGCGGCGTTCTTCAGCATGTTCTCGGCGTTATCCGCGTTCGAATACAGGAACTTGCGGGCGTCGGAGACCTGGTACTGCACGTTGAAATCGATCGAGATGATGTTTTCGTCGCGGGTCAGCATGGACACCGTGTCCGAGACCGTGCGCACCTGGGTGGTTTCCACCTTGGTGACCGTCTCGATCGGGCTGGGCGCCTTGAGGTGGAAGCCGGGCGTGAGCACGCGGGCAAACTGGCCAAAGCGCAGCACCACGCCGACCTGGCGCGCGTCGATCACGGTGACGCTCGAGACGCCCAGCCAGGCCACCAGGAAAACCAGCAGGATGGCCAGCACGCCACCGCTGCCCGCACCGAACCGGCCGAGCCGGGAGGTGAGCTGCTTCAGCAGGCTGTCCAGGTCGAACTTGCTTCGACCGGGCCGGTTGCGGTTCCAGGGGTCCTTCTGGCCGTTGCCGGGTTCATTCCAGGGCATGGTCGGCAGTCTCCTTCGGGGACTGGGGGTGGGCGGCCGGAAAGGCTCAGGGCGTACCCGCCGTGGCGGGGGGAACGGCAACGGGCGCGCAAACGCCCGTCATCGCGCCTAAACGGGCACGCAAACGCCGTGAATTCTACCAGATGCTCGCCGATCAATGCTCGGCAAGCGGGGCATCGATCAGCTCGCGCAACGGCAAGCCATGCGCATCGTCACCCACCAGCGGCGCCAGCACCGACCGCGGGGCGTCGATATCCAGCTGCCAGCCGTTCTCGTCGACCGCCTCGCCCGCGATGGCCCCGGCGGCCCTGAGGCGGGCGTGCAGGCGGCCTGCGGTCAGCGGCAGGCGGATTTCCGCCCGGATCCGGTCGCCGCCGAGCAGCTCGCCGAGCACGTCGCGCAGCCCGTCGATGCCGGCCCCGGAGTGGGCCGATACCCACACCGTGCGCGGCTTGCCCTCGTCGTCGCGATCCACCCGAGGTTCGAGCCCTTCGATGAGATCAATCTTATTCATGATCGAAAGCTGGGGAACGTCCCCTGCCCCGATCTCCTCCAGCACCGAGTTCACCACCCGGCGGAGCAGGTCGCGCTCTTCGTCGGCCGCGTCGCTGACATGGATCAGCAGGTCGGCATCGCGCGCCTCGGCCAGGGTGGCGCGGAAGGCGGCGACCAGGTCATGCGGCAGCTCGCGAATGAATCCGACGGTGTCGGCGACCACGGCCGGGCCGCAGCTGAGGCCGTCGATCTTGCGCACGGTGGGGTCCAGCGTGGCGAACAACTGGTCCGCCGCGTAGACGCCACCGGTGGTGAGCGCATTGAACAGGGTGGACTTGCCGGCATTGGTGTAGCCGACCAGGGCCACGCGCGGCACGGTGTTACGCAGCCGCGAACGCCGCTGCTGGTCGCGCTGCACCTGCACCTTTTCGAGGCGCTTGCTCAGCATCTTCACCCGCTCGGCGAGCAGGCGGCGATCGGTTTCCAGCTGGGTTTCACCCGGGCCACGGTTGCCGATGGCACCGCCGCGCTGGGCGTCGAGATGGGTCCAGCCGCGGACCAGCCGCGTGGCCAGGTGCTTGAGCTGGGCCAGTTCGACTTCCAGCTTGCCTTCGTGCGAGCGGGCGCGCTGGGCAAAGATGTCGAGGATCAGCCCGGCGCGGTCGACCACGCGGGTCTTCAGGTGCTTTTCGAGGTTGCGTTCCTGCACGGGCGTGAGCACGTGGTCGACCAGCACCACGTCGGCTTCGAGCGCGCGCACGGCCTCGGCGACCTCGTCGGCCTTGCCGGTACCGATGTAGAAACGCGGATTGGGGTCAGCGACGCGCGCTGAGATGCTGGTGAGGATCTCGGCACCAGCCGAGGACACCAGTTCGGCGAATTCTTCGCCACGGCGGATCGCATCGCCTTCGCCCCGGGAATGCGGGAGCACCAGCACGGCGCGATCGCCTTTCTTTTGCCTATCGAACACTTAGGGGATTGACCTCATGGATGGAGAAGGATTGCGTGCGGGCCGGCTGGCCCACACGCATCCTTCCGTATCTATATGGGTTCCGCCCGAGGGCCCCTCAACCCTCGATGTCGCCACCCGCCGTTTCGACGTGGCTCTCGTGCCCGCCGACCCGGACATTCCGGCTCGGCACCACGGTGGAGATGGCGTGCTTGTAAACCATCTGGCTCACCTGGTTACGCAGCAGCACCACGAACTGGTCGAACGACTCGATCGTGCCCTGCAGCTTGATGCCGTTCACCAGGTAGATGGCGACCGGCACGCGCTCGCGCCGCAGCGCATTCAGAAACGGATCTTGCAACGATTGCCCTTTGGACATTTCTTCTTCTCCCCTACGCTTCTCGTACGGGTCCGGGTAAAAAAACGCCAAACGGCGCCCCGGCCCAAGTGCCTTGAATCTTAACTGCTTTTAAACGCCTGCTGGAAGCGGTCAGCGTGACGACGTCGGCATTCCGAGGAACTGCCCAACCGCCCTGCCCGCTTCCGGCAACGAATCCCCCTGATCCGGATCGAACGTTCGTGCGTCGAGCTCGCTCCGCAGCCAGGTGACCTGGCGTTTTGCGAGCTGCCGCGTGGCATAGATACCACGCTCACGGAAGCTTGCGGCATCTCCTTGTCCGTCAAGGAATTCCCAACCCTGTCGGTAGCCCACGGCGCGGATCGCGGGCAGGTCGGGGTGGAGGTCGCCACGGGCTTTCAGGCCGCGCACCTCGTCGAGGAAGCCGTCGGCCAGCATCGCGTCGAAGCGCAGCGCGATCCGCTCATGCAGGCTTTTGCGATCCGCCGGCAGCAGGGCCAGCTTCAGCACCCGCCAGGGAAACGGTTTGCGCGGCGCGTTCTGAAGCTCGCTGATCGGCCGGCCGGTGAGTTCGAAGACTTCGAGCGCGCGCTGGATCCGCTGCGCATCGCCCGGCCGGATCCGTTCGCCCGCCGCGGGGTCGATCGCGGCCATGCGGGCATGCATCGCCGTCCAGCCGATGGCGGCCGCTTCGGCGGCAAGCCG